>NZ_CP092418.1:3129444-3437500 GCF_023716485.1 Microbulbifer variabilis | reverse complement strand
GGAGAGGGGAGTGAAATAGAACCTGAAACCGTATACGTACAAGCAGTAGGAGCCCTTCGGGGTGACTGCGTACCTTTTGTATAATGGGTCAGCGACTTATTGTCTGTAGCAAGGTTAACCGCTTAGGGGAGCCGTAGAGAAATCGAGTCTTAATAGGGCGTTTAGTTGCAGGCAATAGACCCGAAACCCGGCGATCTATCCATGGGCAGGTTGAAGGTTGAGTAACATCAACTGGAGGACCGAACCCACTAATGTTGAAAAATTAGGGGATGACCTGTGGATCGGAGTGAAAGGCTAATCAAGCCGGGAGATAGCTGGTTCTCCTCGAAAGCTATTTAGGTAGCGCCTCGCGTCTCACCCTCGGGGGTAGAGCACTGTTTGGGCTAGGGGGTCATCCCGACTTACCAACCCCATGCAAACTCCGAATACCGAGGAGTGCAATCGCGGGAGACACACGGCGGGTGCTAACGTCCGTCGTGGAAAGGGAAACAACCCAGACCGCCAGCTAAGGTCCCAAATACCAGTTAAGTGGGAAACGATGTGGGAAGGCCCAGACAGCTAGGAGGTTGGCTTAGAAGCAGCCATCCTTTAAAGAAAGCGTAATAGCTCACTAGTCGAGTCGGCCTGCGCGGAAGATATACCGGGGCTAAAACTGGTAACCGAAGCTGCGGATGCTCTTAGGAGCATGGTAGAGGAGCGTTGTGTAAGCCGTTGAAGGTGGATCGGGAGGTCTGCTGGAGGTATCACAAGTGCGAATGCTGACATGAGTAACGACAAGGGAGGTGAAAAACCTCCCCGCCGGAAGACCAAGGGTTCCTGTCCAACGCTAATCGGGACAGGGTTAGTCGACCCCTAAGGCGAGGGCGAAAGCCGTAGTCGATGGGAAACAGGTTAATATTCCTGTACTCGCTATTGCTGCGACGGAGTGACGGAGAAGGCTAGGCCGGCATGGCGATTGGTTGTCCATGTTTAAGGTTGTAGGCTGGGGACTTAGGCAAATCCGGGTCCCTAAGGCTGAGAACTGATGACGAAGCCCACTTGTGGGTGAAGTGGTTGATGCCCTGCTTCCAGGAAAAACTTCTAAGCTTCAGGCAATAGTGAATCGTACTCTAAACCGACACAGGTGGTCAGGTAGAGAATACCAAGGCGCTTGAGAGAACTCTGGTGAAGGAACTAGGCAAAATGGTACCGTAACTTCGGGAGAAGGTACGCCGGTTTTGGTGATGGGACTTGCTCCCTAAGCTGAGGCCGGTCGAAGTGACCAGGTGGCTGCGACTGTTTATTAAAAACATAGCACTCTGCAAACTCGTAAGAGGACGTATAGGGTGTGACGCCTGCCCGGTGCCGGAAGGTTAATTGATGGGGTTAGCTTCGGCGAAGCTCTTGATCGAAGCCCCGGTAAACGGCGGCCGTAACTATAACGGTCCTAAGGTAGCGAAATTCCTTGTCGGGTAAGTTCCGACCTGCACGAATGGCGTAACGATGGCCACGCTGTCTCCACCAGAGACTCAGTGAAATTGAAATCGCTGTTAAGATGCAGTGTACCCGCGGCTAGACGGAAAGACCCCGTGAACCTTTACTACAGCTTTGCACTGAACTTTGAGCCTACTTGTGTAGGATAGGTGGGAGGCTTTGAAGCAGTAACGCTAGTTACTGTGGAGCCGTCCTTGAAATACCACCCTGGTATGTTTGAGGTTCTAACTCTGGTCCGTTATCCGGATCGAGGACAGTGTATGGTGGGTAGTTTGACTGGGGCGGTCTCCTCCCAAAGAGTAACGGAGGAGTACGAAGGTGCACTCAGCATGGTCGGAAATCATGCAATGAGCATAATGGTATAAGTGCGCTTGACTGCGAGACAGACATGTCGAGCAGGTACGAAAGTAGGTCATAGTGATCCGGTGGTTCTGTATGGAAGGGCCATCGCTCAACGGATAAAAGGTACTCCGGGGATAACAGGCTGATACCGCCCAAGAGTTCACATCGACGGCGGTGTTTGGCACCTCGATGTCGGCTCATCACATCCTGGGGCTGAAGCCGGTCCCAAGGGTATGGCTGTTCGCCATTTAAAGTGGTACGCGAGCTGGGTTTAGAACGTCGTGAGACAGTTCGGTCCCTATCTGCCGTGGGCGTTGGAAATTTGAGAAGAGTTGCTCCTAGTACGAGAGGACCGGAGTGAACGAACCTCTGGTGTTCGGGTTGTCACGCCAGTGGCATTGCCCGGTAGCTATGTTCGGACGGGATAACCGCTGAAAGCATCTAAGCGGGAAGCCTCCTTCAAGATTAGATTTCCCTGACTCCTTGAGAGTCCTAAAGGGCCGTGGAAGACTACCACGTTGATAGGCTGGGTGTGGAAGCGTTGTGAGGCGTTGAGCTAACCAGTACTAATTGCCCGTGCGGCTTGACCATACAACAGAGATGGTTACTAACGACTAGCTAAGCTAGCGGATTGTGGAATGAAAGACACACAATGATCGCTTGCGGTGTATTACTACAGATTGTTTTACCGACTTATTTGGGGTTATCGCCGGTCAGCAGACCGAGGCAAACAGCGATAACACGGTAGGCCAAGCAAAATTGCTTATAAGACCAACGCCAACCCAAGCCAGTTTGCCTGACGACAATAGAGTTGTGGAACCACCTGATCCCTTGCCGAACTCAGAAGTGAAACGCAACATCGCCGATGGTAGTGTGGGGCTTCCCCATGTGAGAGTAGGTCATCGTCAGGCTTCTAATCCGAAAAGGGCCACCCAATAGGGTGGCCCTTTTTTTATGTGTAAAAATATTTAGAGAAAAAGATAAGATGGGCTGAAGAAAATTGAGTTCTTAATTTGCTTGGTCAATCTTCTGGTTCAAGCTAGCAATACTTCAAATTAAAACTTAAATCCGGCATTGATCATCAATCTGATCTTGATTTTGTTTTCCATGACAATAACAAAGGGTTCGACTGCTAAGCAGGCGGGCTTTTTTTGTGGATGAAAGAAATATCAGTGAATTGCGATTGGGAATTAAAAATAAAAAAGGGGAGATTAAAAGCTTTTGCCAAATTTATCCTCTCAATAATGTTGCTGGAGAATCAATGAAGCTTTCTTTGTCCTTTGTTTATGTTGAAGTAATAACTTGAGCTTGGTGTTCTTATGAGAAATTATTTGATCTAAATCTCATCCTGGCCTCATTTTTGTGAGACAGTCGTACAGCATAGGCATAAAGAACTTGATTTTAATATAGCGATTCAGGATAGTCGCCCGTTGCCTTTTCTTGTGGGTTGAAGGGTTTTTATCTGCTCTTATACGCAACACGATAGAGGCACGTTAAGGCTTCTCACTTGTATGAGTGGTCGATGATAGCTAAAGACGTATTCAGCCGTGTCGGGGAAGACTATACATACCCAGTTTGGGCAGTGATGGCTGTTGCTGCCATTGGGCGCTAAAGATATTGAAGGATAGTTAGATGCACATTCTTACGCTGTACCAATCAATTTCGCGATGGTTTCTATTGCTGACCATTGCAGTTTCACTAGCCGCCTGTGGTGGTGGTAGTGGTGGTAGCGATGACGGGGCTTCTTCCCCGGATCCAACTTCACCAGAAACAGATCCCTCTTATAGCATTACTATAGAGCTACGTGACTTAGGTACGGATGAGTTGGTTGAAAATCCCAACCCAGAAGAACCTGTACGTGTCCATGTTACGGTAAAGAGTGACAATGGTGATCCTATTGCCTCAGATAACATAACCGTTACAACAACCTTGGGTGAGTTGAGCCCTGAGAGTGGAATAGTCAAGACCAATGACAGTGGCGTTGCTACTCTGGAACTGGATGTTGAAGGGCAGCAAATTGGCAGTGCTGGAGAGATCGTTGTTGCTTACGATAGCGTTAGTACAGACCAGGCACCCTACTCGCCACTACGATTTAGTATCGAAGAGCCTGCTTTGATGCTTGGTTATTTGGATAAAAACCAGCAGTTTGTGTCGGGTGCCCTGGAGATTCTTGCTCAGAACCTATCTTCTAAGGGGAGTACGCCAGTTAGTGTTTATGTACAAGGTCCTGACGGCAATCTTTACTCTAAGAGGATGCAGGTAGAATTTTCCAGTAATTGCAGCTTGAGCCAACCAGCCGTAGCTACTCTTGATTCTCCGGTTACCACAACGGAAGGTAAGGCAACCTCGACCTATACTGCCGAGGGGTGTGAAGGTGAGGATAAGATCACAGCAGCGTTAGCGGCATATCCAAGTATATCGGCCAGCGGCCAGCTTACTGTAATGCCTCCAGAGGTCGGCTCCATTGAGTTTGTAAGTGCAGATCCTACGATAATCTCCATTAAGGGTACTGGCGGTAAGGAAACATCAACGCTGGTTTTTCAGGTTTTAAGCAAGAATGACCTGCCAATAAGTGGAGTTGAAGTTAACTTTTCTTTGTCCACAGAAGTAGGTGATGCGACCCTTACTAACGATTCCGGCACGACCAATGCGGATGGTGAAGTAACTGCACTAGTTTCTTCTGGTACTGTGGCGACGCCGGTTTCAGTAGTTGCCTCAATAACAGTCGATGGCGGGGAGGTTGTCTCCACCGTATCTGATGAGTTGGTGGTCTCTGTAGGCATCCCTGATCAGAATTCTTTTGATGTGGCTGCTACCATTTTAAATCCAGGTGGCGATACTTTTAACGGCGCAACTTCAACAGTTACTGCTTATGCTGGTGATGCTTTTAATAATAAGGTCCCAGATGGTACTGCAATTACTTTTACAACAGAGTATGGACGTATAACTGGATCTTGTACCACGGTTGACGGTAACTGTTCAGTAAATTGGACTAGCCAGGACCCTCGTAAGCCCGAGTCATATACATTTGTTGGTGTTGACGGTCAAGCCCACTCGGTTCGAACCATTAATAACACAGTCTGTCCTGAAACTGGGCTTTTGGGCGTTCCCTGCCCGGTGTCTTTAGGGCAGCCGTATGGTGCTCGCTCAACAATTCTCGCATATGCGTTTGGGCAAGAAACTTTTACAGATGCCAATGGTAATGGACGCTTTGATACCGGGGAAGACTTTACTGATTTACCGGAAGCATTTTTGGATCACAATGAAGATGGTGCGTTCGGGAACTCTGGCAATGCTGGTAGTTGCTATCCTGATTGTCCCGAAGTGGCTGGCGATGAAGATTGGCCTGCTGACTTGAATAATAATGGAGTCTACGATCAGGGCAACGGCATTTACAATGGTGTTCTTTGTTCAGATGAAGCAGAGGCAGATGGAAGTTGCTCGAAAGAACTGATTCATGTACGTAAGCAGGTAGAACTTCTGGTTTCGGGAGATAAGCCATACGGGATATTTGAAACTGCTGAGGGTGATTTCATTACTCAGCCTGATGTGGATATATCGAAAGGTGGAACCGGTTCAGTGCTTTTTTATCTTTCTGATGAATACAACGGCCGCTTGCCCTTGGGGACGAAGATAAATATTGAATCAGATTATTGCGAAGTGTGGCCAGAGGACAATGCAGTTGCTAATACTAGTGACGTTGGCCCTAGTGTTTTTCGTATAACAGTCAATGCCCCAGATAATGCTGAACCGAAAGGTTCTGACTTCGTAAAGGTAGAGGTCAATGTTCCTGCGCGGGAAGGTAGCTCGGACACAGGCATTACCGCGCTCTGGCAGTTCAAGTGTACCTATGATTTGTGTGAAAATTCGCCTGAAGATGAAGCATGTGAGGAAGATTCCTGATCACAGCTTTACACTCATCGGGCCGCTTTAGCGGCCCGATTTCATTTTAGTAGGTAGGATTCAAGGCTCTAATGATCGATTTATTTTGCATTTTGTGGATTGAGTGCCCTGACAGAGTCGGATATTCGCGGATTAAGGGGCATATAGTGATGCAATGCGATAAATGATGTAGAGCGCTTCTTATTGGCAGCAAAAAATAATTGAATCAGGTTTTCAGAAATACTCCACAAGCTTACCCAAATGCTCGGTCAACTTATCATTCTCAGAATAATATACAGGGCAGGCAACCACTGGAACTGTGTGGGCTGCCAAGGCCTTTTTAACAATTTGCCTGACTCTGGAAGACGACATGACAATGGCGCTCGAGTTCCAGATCTATTTTCCATTTAAAAAGCCCATAGCTATTGCCAAAAAATTAAAATAATAATGGGGATACTCTCACTAATTGCAGTTTCAACTTCTTGAGAATTCATCATGAAGCTGCGATCGCCCATCACTGCTAGTACTCTGCACTTAGGGTGGACCAGGCTGATATCAGTAGCATCAGGTAGGGCATAGGACATAATGGCAAGCCTATTAGGAGTTAGGAAGGCTGTTGGGCTTGTAGGCTAGGCCACCCACATTTTCACTGCGCAGGTGTCTGAAAGCACAATATCACCTGTTTGTATCGCTTCTTGAAAGTCTGCGACCACCCTTTGGGATTTCATTGGGTAGGCATTGGTGGCTTTGCCATTGTTAATTTATCTGAAAAGAAGTTTTTGTATTTTTTAATCTTCACTGACCAGGCTTGGCTTTTTCAACCGTGCTAAACTTTTGTAAAAAAAGAGATTTTGGCTTTTATATCACGGCTAATGCAAATGTTGGCATCAACCTCTGCTGGGAAATTATGATTATGGATAATTTTTTGTCTGCATTTAGGAGTATGGGGGATGGAGGCATCTCATGCAGTTCATAGCCAACGCAGATAACAACATCGACACAATCAAAACCAAAATTGGCATAGTCGTAAACCATAACACCCAGAGAGCTTGGATGCTCCTCTGGTATTGTGCTCTTTCCATGAAATGTGCTGACGAAAACCATATTTAGAGCCTCGGAGAATTGAATCTAAGTATCTCAGGTGTTTGCGATTGGAGGGAGGGATTTAGCTTGGTATTAACAAACAGGGGCCACTTATTTTGGGGTGCCGCCATATCTAAAATGTCTTCGGGAACACATAAGATAATAGGCTCTTGGCTGATCTTCCTGATAGCTTTTGAAAGCTGCACGTACCAGCTCGGAAGTGGATTCTGGATTTGTAATCATTTTTGATGACTTGGGGATGAGCTCAAGCATCTTTACTAGAGCAATATATTGATACTTTTCTTTAAAAAGCCCGTCGATACCAGCTTGAGCATTGATGGGCTCGAGAGGCGTGCTATCCGCTTACGTATCGGCGATTCCCACTAGCATATTAGTAACTTCTCGTCCAAGTGTTCCATAGCAGACACCGACGTTCCCAGTTACCAGACCATACATAACTGTCATAAATAAAATGGCCTGTTCTGATAAAGCGAGAATAAATCGTAAGAGGGCGCCATTTTTTACATCGATAAAGCGTATATTTTTTTCTGAGGGGGTTCCAAATAGGAATTTAAGCCCTTCATTTTCAAGACAGGAAATCAAAGGTTCTGAAGTACTTTTAGGAGTATCATTCATAACTAACTCCTTGGTTAAGGTCTTTTTTTATTAAATAAGAAGCTTTGTAGGTTGGAGTCTGGCCAGATTTTCAATGAATGTCGATCAGTTTGTAGATGTTAGCTGAAGGCGCTGTCAGTGATGGCGCTAAACTTATCCGCCCTGTCAGATATCGCATCCTAATGAAATTTCTGACAGATAAATGAACAAGGGTCTCAGTTTCAGGGTGATTCTTACGTTTGTTTTGTAATTATTAGGTCTCAGATTGTGGGCTTGTTAGGATCGGCATGGAAAATAGGGAGGTTATAATGAAAAATTTCAAGCTGAGATTTTGGCTGATTTTATTGGTTATTTTTACCTGTGTTGTTTCTTCGTGTGTAGAAGAAGAAAAAGAGGGCTTGCGGAGTCCTAAACCAGGTGTTGGCTCTGAAGTGGTGGCGCGTATTGGCCGTAATAATATTACATTGCAGGATTTGGATAATGATTTACAGCTGGTTTTTTATGATATTGCAGAGCAAAAATATAATTTGCGTTTGGCTAGACTGAATGCCTTGGTGAATGGAGAAGCTAATTTTAGTTCAAAGAGGGATGATATAGAAATTTATCTGAAGTTGCCCGAGCCGCCACGAATTCAATTGCCCGAGAGTTCTAAATTTATTAGGGGTAATCAGGATGCTCCAGTCACCTTGGAGATGTATTGTTCTTACCAGTCTCCACATTGCAAAACGATACAGCCTGTAATACGGCGTCTACTAGAGGTTTATAAGGGTTGGGTTCGTCAAACGCACTTTGATTTTCCACTTAAATTTCATCGTGAAGGAATTCAAGCTGCATCTGCAGCGCGTTGTGCGGCGGTGCAGAATAAATTTTGGGAGTATCACGATGCCTTGTATGTTCTAACTCCTGAGTTTGATAGTGATACTTACCTTCAGTTGGCCAAGCAATTGCAATTAGATATTCATCTTTTTGAAGATTGCTTATCCAGTGATAGCCCAAAAGATTCCGTAGTAGGGTCCCGGGATCATGCACTAGATCTTGGTCTTAAAAATGTACCGGTCATTTTTATTAATGGGTTGTATCTGAAGGGGGTGCGTAACTTTGAGCAGTATGCTTTTTGGGTAGATAAAGAACTGCAATCTATGGGGATAAAATCAAAAGAAAAGTATAGATGGAAGGATAGCGAAACGATTGCTGATAGAAATCTACCGGCTACCAGATTGCCACTAATGTTACTGGGGGTTAGCGAATCAACTGTAGAAGGTAAGTCGAAAGCTTTGATTGCAGTAAAGGAGGCTAGTGCGGAGTATTTCAGTGCAGGGCAAAAAATTTCAGACAATATTTTATTGTTGCGCCTCCACTCTAATTTCGCAGTGATAGAGAGTAGAGGTGGACTGGAAAAGTTACCCTTAAAGGGGAGAGAGGGCGCTGAGGTTTTACTCACCTACACTCATGGACAAAGTGAGGAGTTGAAACGACGTATAGAGCAGCCATTGGGCCCTGGAACTCGCAAGTTGATAGCCTCTTCTGGTGTGCTGACTCTAGGGCAGGCTTGGTTAAGTCGTCACTTGGAGCAGCGACAGGCTTTGGAGGCTAAGTTTACCGAGGCCGAATTGGAAGTTGAGGGACACCATTTGATGCGACTTGAAGGTGTCGCAGATAATGAGTTCTTCACTGCCTTGGGTTTTCAAGAAAATGATGTATTACTGAGAGTGAATGATAGTTGGGTACATAGCGGTCAAAATAAATTGTGGGATGCGCTTTCTAGTGGCCAGCTTATTGATGTGGTCTTTATGAGAAAGGGACTACCACAACGTATACAGTATGTAGTTGAAGAGCTTAGCTACTTTGAGAAAAATTCAAATACAGAAAGAGAATAGTTTAGGCTGTGAGATAAACTTGGGCTCTCATGAAAGCTCTAGTCAGAGAGCCCAATGTTCACCGATTAGGGAAGTTATTTACTTATCGGGATTACCCTGCCAAAAGATATCGGCAACGATATTTTGGCCTTGTACGCTGGGATGGAAACAGTCTCCACCACCCACATCATCCTTTCCAAACTGGAAAGTCCCAGCATTTACCTCATCTTCACCAGTGTATTCCGCTATAACCTCAACACCATTAACACCATTGTAACTTTCGGCTTCTTCGGCAAGAATCTCGTTGTAACGCCGCTGGGCTGCAGTAATCGCATTATAGCGGGTGGTGAAATCCTCTCCGTTCATGATACCGCCGTTGGTTGCAATTCGGCAGATACCAAATGTTGACCAAACATTTTCACAGTCTACTCGGGAGTTTTCCGCCTGCTTCTCCAGGCCTGCTCCACGAAGATCCTGTACCCTAGGTACAGATCCGAGCAGAATGGTGGAACCATTGGGAAGGCCGTCGACGAGTTTATCCAAGCCGGCTTGAACAGCTGAGCGCCATTCATTGTCGGTATATAGTGGGTTATTGCAGTTGGCTGGATCGGCACAATCTCGGTTGCAGATGTCATTCCCGCCAAGAACGATTTCAACATGATCTGCCACATTGGTTTGAGCCAAAATTCGATCGGCCTGTACTGCAAAATTCTTATTACCTCCACGCATCTCGGCACCGGATTCAGCCGCTTTTTTATTTGCAGCGATATTGGGTGAAATAATTTTATATCTATCGTAAATACTTTCTACAGAATAATTGTCACCATCAAACCAAGAGTGTTCCGGTTGATCTCCACCCAGAAGACAAAATAGGTCCCAAAAATACTTATTGCGTGTACAGTCTGCACCGAATGCCATGGTAATACTGTCTCCTGCAGCGACGGATTTTGAAGGGGCTGCCATCACTGATGGCAGCGACATAACACTTAAAAAAAAGACTGCTATAACTCCGTATCTTTTCCACATTGTGATTTCTCCCACACCGACTTTCGTCGTAGATAGTTATTGTTTTAAAGCTATATCGGTGAACCTGAGGAGTTTAGGTTGGTGGGTGAGAGGTGCTACTGTGAATGCGCTAGACTAGCTGGTCAGATTTTAATAAGTTGAAGCATGTTGAAATTCTGTCGTCGAGAACATTAAGTGATTTTGGTTTCACTTCAAATGATGATTGTTGTCAGACCTAGATACGCCTCTTTGATAGACCACCTATTCATATTCGATGGCTTCCTCTATACTGCGCATTACTTGTCGGAGTGCCTGTGGGCTGAGATCGCTGTTGCGAGATCCGTTGAACCTGATCGGGGTAACCCCCGCGTAGGGAACAAGATCTGAAGTCGCCTGTTTTTTTACATTTTGGCGTCTTTTCTCTTTGTATGTGCCCTGGATGCTGCGACCTTTAAATTCCCAAGTTTTAAGGTTACGCATGTCTGAGATCATTGAACAATCCGGTAAAGCCGGAAAGTCCTCCCGCGCTGCCAGTCGCGATTCCGCTAAAGAATTTCTTGAGAATCTCACGGTTCAGTCTTTTCCCAATTCGCGCAAGGTGTTTTTGCCTAGTGAAACCCCTGGTATCCAGGTTGGCGCTCGCCAGATTTGTCTTGGGGATAGTGTGGTAGGTGGGGATGCCGATAATCCTATTCTAGAACCCAACGCGCCTCTCACCGTATACGATACCTCCGGGCCATATTCAGAGCCCAATTTTAAAGTCGATGTACGCCAAGGTCTGCCCAAGCTACGCAAAGGCTGGATAGAGACACGAGGAGATACTGAACAGCTGGACTCCCGCCAAGCGGCCTACAGTCAACAGCGTATGGCGGCCCAGGGGCTGGACCACATTCGCTTCGAAAAGCTTCCCAGTCCGCGCCGAGCCAAGCAGGGACGTAATGTATCGCAAATGCACTATGCCCGCCGTGGCGTTATCACGCCGGAGATGGAGTTTGTTGCAGTCCGTGAAAATATGGGACGCATAAAGTTAGCGGCGGAGATGAGTGAGAGTGAATACCAAAAAGCGCGTGATGGTATTTACATTCCGGAACAAATCACGCCGGAATTTGTTCGTAGGGAAGTTGCAGAAGGACGCGCAATTATCCCAGCGAATATCAATCACCCGGAAGTGGAGCCGATGATTATCGGGCGCAACTTTCTGTGTAAGGTGAATGCAAATATCGGCAATTCCGCTGTGACCTCTTCCATTGAAGAGGAAGTGGAAAAACTGGTTTGGTCTACCAAGTGGGGGGCAGATACGGTGATGGATCTGTCTACCGGAGCCAATATCCACGAAACTCGCGAGTGGATTCTGCGCAACTCACCAGTCCCCATTGGTACCGTACCCATTTACCAAGCATTGGAAAAAGTAAATGGAATTGCCGAAGACCTCAACTGGGATGTTTTCCGAGATACCTTGATTGAGCAAGCGGAACAGGGAGTGGATTATTTCACTATTCATGCCGGCGTGCTCTTGCGCTATGTACCACTCACAGCCAAAAGAATGACCGGGATAGTGTCTCGTGGTGGTTCCATCATGGCGAAGTGGTGTCTCGCTCATCACAAGGAGAATTTCCTCTATACCCACTTTGAGGAAATCTGCGAGATTATGAAAGCTTATGATGTGAGCTTTAGCCTTGGTGATGGCCTGCGTCCGGGCTCTATTGCCGATGCCAATGATGAAGCTCAGTTCGGTGAGCTGTATACGCTTGGTGAATTAACCGAAGTTGCCTGGAAGCACGATATACAAACTATGATCGAAGGCCCTGGTCATGTGGCTATCCATAAGATCAAAGAAAATATGGATGAGCAGTTGAAGCACTGCCACGGTGCTCCCTTCTATACTCTTGGCCCATTAACGACAGATATTGCTCCCGGTTATGACCACATCACTTCCGGCATCGGTGCAGCGCTTATCGGCACCTATGGTTGCGCCATGCTCTGCTATGTGACACCCAAAGAGCACCTGGGCCTACCCAATAAAGAGGATGTTAAAGAGGGTCTGATGGCTTATAAGATTGCGGCCCATGCCGCAGACCTGGCCAAGGGGCATCCATGGGCACAGAAGCGCGATGACGCTCTGTCAAAAGCCCGCTTTGAATTTCGCTGGGAAGACCAATTCAATCTCGGTTTGGACCCGGAGCGCGCACGCTCTTATCACGATGAAACCCTGCCGAAGGAATCCGGCAAGGTAGCGCATTTCTGCTCCATGTGTGGGCCTAAATTCTGTTCTATGAAGATTACTCAGGACGTGCGTGATTACGCAGCCAAACAGGAGGCGGAACGCGGGATGGAAGAGATGGCAGTTAAATTTAAGGATATGGGCAGCGAGATTTATCACAAGGGCTGATAGGGTGTTGGGGGAGGGTAACTCCCCCAGCATATTAGAAATACAGTGATGTAAAAGGAGCTTGCTATCGCTGGTATCCAATTGGAATTGTGAAGATAGGTAAGCTGTGTCAAACGAAACCAAAGCCAAAGTGGCTATTGCCGGTGGCGGCCTGTTGGGGCGATTACTCGCCTGGAGGCTCTGTCAGCTTGATGTAGATATTACCCTGTTTGAGGCCGGTAACTTATCGGAATCAAAAGGTGGAGCCTGTTGGACAGCTGCGGGAATGATCTCGCCTTTATCGGAGCTGGTACATAGTAATAAACACATTTATAGCCTGGGGTTAAAAAGCCTTGAGCTTTGGTCTGAGTGGGTCCGGCAGTTGGAGGAGCAGAGCGGGCAGGACGTGGAATACCGCCGAGCGGGCTCAGTCCTGGTGGCGCATGGCAAGGATAAAAGCGAGCTGCTGCAATTTCTGCGGGAACTACAGGGTAAGCTTGGCGAGTCTGCCAGGGGGCAGCTGGAGCCACTAGATAGCAATACTTTAGCGAAATTAGAGCCCTCCTTACATGGCTTTGAGCAGGGGCTTTACCTGCGGGGTGAGGCGGATATCAATAATCACCGCCTATTGCCTGCGTTACTCAGGGTGTTGCACCGAGGTGCTGTCACTCTGCGAGAGCACAGCAAGGTAAATTGCGAAGCCGGGTATATCTCTGTGAACTCGGAGCGCGAACAATTTGATTGCGTGATCGACTGCCGTGGTCTCGGTGCCAAGGGACAGATTGAAGGCTTGCGCGGTGTCCGTGGTGAGGTGATGGTGGTGGAATCCCGGGAAGTGGTTTTGCAGCGTCCAGTGCGCCTGCTCCACCCACGCTATAAGCTCTACGCTGTACCCCGTAGCGATGGACGCACCGTGATTGGTGCCACGGAAATTGAGAGCGAAGACCAGTCGCCCATTTCCGTGCGCTCCAGTATGGAATTGTCTTCTGCGCTTTACTCCCTCAACCCGGCTTTTGCCGAGGCTCGTATTGTTGAGACCCGCGTAAATTGTCGCCCCGCCACTATGGATAATATGCCTTATATCCACAGCGAGGATGGGCTGATTAGGGTGAATGGCCTTTACCGTCACGGTTATCTTTTAGCGCCGGCAGTCGTGGAGCAAGTGGAGAATCAAGTGGCACAACAACTGTTACAGGTGGCTTGATGCAGGTACTAATTAATGGGGAAACACAGAGCCTTGAATCCCCGCTAAAACTCTCTGCGCTTTTACATCAGCTCGGCTATCGCGGAGAAACGTTTGCCGTTGCGATCAACGGTGGATTTATTCCCCGTACGGAATATAGCAATACACAGATAAATAACGGCGATAGCCTGGATATTGTTGCTCCGGTAGTGGGGGGGTAAAGGTGAGCGATCTATTAACACTTTACGGAAAAACATTTAACAGCCGGCTTTTGGTGGGCACCGCTCTGTATCCCTCCCCAGCGATTATGCGCGAATCCGTGCAAGCCTCAGCTTCGGAAATTATTACTTTGTCTCTTCGCCGGCAAAATCCGGCACAGCAGCAGGACAATCGATTTTGGGATTATATTCGCGAGTCCGGTTGTCAGTTGTTGCCCAATACCGCCGGTTGTAAATCGCCGCGAGAAGCGGTGGAGCTGGCAAAAATGTCCCAGGAAATTTTCCAGACCGATTGGCTCAAGCTGGAAGTGATTGGTGATGATTACAATTTGCAGCCAGACCCCTTTGGTCTGGTAGAAACTGCGCGGGAATTAATTCAGTTAGGCTTCAAGGTTTTGCCTTATTGCACAGATGACCTGGTTCTGTGTCGAAAACTTTTGGATGTGGGTTGCGAGGTATTAATGCCCTGGGGGGCTCCCATCGGTACTGGGCAGGGACTACTCAATAAATATAACCTGCAAACACTGCGCGAGCGCCTGAGTGATGTACCGCTTATTATTGACGCGGGAATCGGTGCGCCATCACAGGCGGCAGAAGCACTGGAGATGGGCTTTGATGCGGTGTTATTGAATACCGCGATTGCAAAAGCCCAGGATCCGGTACTGATGGCTAATGCTTTTAAACTGGCTGTGGAATCCGGGCGCGCCGCCTTTAATGCCGGCTTGATGCTCAGGCGTCAAACTGCCAGCCCCAGCACCCCCACCCTTGATATGCCTTTCTGGCAGCAGGCAGAGAGCATATTGCAGGATTAGTATTTTTATGCGCGATCAACTCCAATTGAAAAAGCCAATTGTCTGGACCATTGCCGGCAGTGACTCCGGCGGTGGCGCCGGCATTCAGGCGGACCTGCTGACTTTTGCCGACCTCGGCTGCTATGGTTGCAGTGCTATCACGGCCAATACTGCACAGAATACGGTGGAAGTTACTGCAATTAATGCAGTTTCCCTAGAGGTCTTGGGTTCTCAGTTACAGGCTTTACGGCGGGATCTATTTCCTGCCGCAATTAAAATCGGTCTGCTAGCGAATGCTGAACAAGTTGTTGCGGTGGCAGATTTCCTGCGCCAGCTGCAAGCGGTGCAGCCGGTTCCGGTTATTTACGACCCGGTTGCTGTTGCTACCAATGGAGCCGGGCTCACTGAAGGAAGTATTACCGCAACGGTGTTGGCTCAGTTGATGCCACAGTGTGATCTGGTCACTCCCAATTTACATGAATTGGAATGGCTTACCGGAGCCAGTGTCACGGGTGCGGAATCTATTGTGCAGGCTGCGCGTCAGTTGCACGCCCACGGCGGTACCGCAATTTTAGTTACCGGCGGCCATACGCAATTGCGTGCGGGAGAAGTTGCCGACTTACTGTGGGATGGTGAAAAAGCCGATTGGTTTATTGGCCGGGAAGTGTCCAGTACAGGCACACATGGCACTGGCTGCACCCTGTCCTCCGCTATTGCCGCTTGCCGCGCTTTGGGCTACCCGTTGAGAGATGCCTGCGTTGTGGGTAAAGCCTATGTTCAGCGGGGTTTGCGCCGGGGAAATAATGCACACATCGGCGCTGGTGCCGGCCCTGTAGGCCACTGTGGCTGGCCCCTGGATTTAATCGACTTCCCGGAAATTTTGGTGCCGGGAGAAGAGCGTGCGCTGGATTATGGTTTTGGTGTGGCCCAGCCTCTTGTTCAAGGGTTTGCCCAAACAGACTCTCAAGCATTGGGTTTATATCCGGTAGTGGATACAGTGGAGTGGTTGCAGCGCCTGGCTGAGCTGGGGGTGCGTACTTTACAGCTGCGAATAAAGAATCCGGGTGGGGACCTGCGCGCACAGATTGAGCGGGCAGTGGCTATTGGCAGGACGTATAACCTGCGCCTGTTTATCAATGATTACTGGCAGTTGGCGATTGAGTGCGGTGCCTATGGCGTGCATTTGGGCCAGGAGGATTTGCAGTCTGCTGATCTGAGGGCAATTCAAGCGGCAGGATTGAAGTTGGGTATCAGTACCCACGGCTTCTATGAATTACTGTTGGCCTACCGTTATCGCCCCAGTTACCTGGCGATTGGTGCAATTTATGCGACCAACACCAAGGATATGTCGGATCAGTTGCAGGGTGTGCAGAAACTTGCGCGAATGGCCGCGCTATTGCCCGAATATCCACTCGTGGCAATTGGTGGTATTAATATGCAACGGGCCAGTGAGGTTATCGCTAGTGGCGTTGGTAGTATCGCCCTGGTCAGCGCTATTACTAAAGCAAAAGATTACAAGCAGGCGGTTGCCGATTTTAATGTCCTGTTTAAAGGTAAGCATGCGGAAGTAGAGCCATGTTAAGTAGTAAGGAATTACAGCGTTACAGTCGCCAGATAATGTTGCCCCAGGCGGGTGAAGATGGGCAGAAAAAACTGTCTTCTGCTCGAATTATGATTGTTGGTCTAGGTGGGCTCGGCAGCCCGGCAGCGATGTATCTGGCCGCAGCCGGTATTGGAGAGCTGCACCTGGTAGACGGTGATCATATCGATCTCTCCAATTTACAGCGCCAGGTTTTGTACAAAACCAATCACCAGGGAAAATCCAAAGCCATGGTGGCTGCACAACAATTGGCTGCAGCCAATCCAACTATTCGCATTCACCCCCACAACCAAATGGCGAATGAATCCTGGCTGCGTGAGCAGGTAAAACAGGTGGATCTGGTGTTGGACTGCACCGATAACCTGGAAATCCGCCATACGATCAACCGGGTTTGTTATCAGGCCGGGTGTCCGGTGGTAATGGCATCGGTGCAGGGTTTTTCCGGCCAGCTGATTAGTTTTGATTTTTCTGAAGGAAAAGGTCCCTGTTATGCCTGCCTGTTTCCGCCCCAGGAGCAGGCTGAAGTGCAGAACTGCTCTACAGCAGGTGTGATCGGTCCGGCGCTGGGTGTAGTCGGTAGCATGCAGGCTCTGGAGGCCATGAAATACCTGATGGATTTGCCGGTATCGAGCTTGAATAAATTGCACTTAATCGAGACAGAAACCTTAGCCCTGCAAACTTTGCAGCTGCCGAGCCATAGTAATTGCCCGGTTTGTAATACCTAGCTAACTTTGTTTTCTCTTAAATTTTTCTTTCCGTAGATTGATACAGTGTTAGCACTATAAGTGTATGCATAACCAACATGTTTTATTTATTTTTCTTTTTTGGCGGATTAATTAACTTTTCAGTTTGGACACACAGTTGTTCCAGGGCAGGATACCGCTAGATTCAAGGCATGTTCCGAGTTAGTTGCCAGGATAAATATGTTTGTCTTTTTAGTGTCTTATAAACTTGGCTCGGCTATATAGATAAGCTATCAACCCGATAGCTTGTGGTAAAACCATAAAACTATCAGAATGGCAGTGAAACCATTTCGGTGGCAAAGTCTTGGAAGAAGGATTTGTTTAATGAAAAAAATTGATATTGGTATTAGTGAAAAGGATAGGGAAAAGATTGCTGGCGGCCTCAAGCACTTGCTGGCGGATAGCTACACTCTATACCTGCAAACGCACAACTTCCATTGGAATGTTACCGGGCCATTTTTTCGTGAACTGCACCTGATGTTTGAGGAGCAGTACAACGAACTGGCTACGGCGGTAGATGACATTGCAGAGCGAATTCGCACTTTGGGTGTTTCTGCACCGGGCACCTATCAGGCTTTTGGACAGCTGAGTTCTATTGAAGAAGTTGTAGAAGTTCCCGCAGCAGAAGATATGGTGAAAATTCTCACCAAGGGCCATGAGCAGGTAATAAAAACTTGTCGTGATGTATTAAAGGCCGCGCAAAAGGGCGAGGATGAATCGACTATTGCCCTGGTATCTGACCGTATGCGTGTGCATGAAAAAACTGCCTGGATGCTGCGCGCTACCAGTAGTAAATAGTTACTGGCACTCTGGGTAAATTACTATTCCTGTAGTGACTACTGCCCGGTGAGTAACTCCAGGAAAGCGCTGGCGGGTGCAGAGAGGTTACCGCGGCTTTTAAATAGTGCGCCAACTTCTTGCATTACCGCCGGCGCGGTAAGAGGCAAGCAGATTAAACCGTACTCTCGCATTTGTGCCTCACAAAGGCTTGGTACAGCACTGATTCCCAAGCCCGCTCTGACCAGCTGCCCGATAGTACTGAGCTGATTAGCTTCACAAATATATTGAGCAGCTTGTCCACACTGGTCAAAGGCAGTATCCGTCCAGCGTCGCACTGCCGATCCACGGTTCATCGATATAAAAGGATGAGCGGCCAAGTCGCGCCAGCGTACGGCCTTCTTTTCCGCCAATATGTGGTCTTCGGGCATTATTGCGATAAAACGGTCGTGTTCAATGGGTGCGAACTCCATTCCACCCAGTTCGTCCGGGCGAAAGCTAATGCCCAGCTCCGCGCGTCCCTCCTGTACAGATTCTACAACCCGCTCCATAACCACATCTTCCAGCACAACATTGATTTGTGGATATGTCAGGTGAAAGTTAGCTAATAGAGCGGGTACTCGGTTTAAGGCGAAAGCGGGGATAACTGCCAGTTGCAGTTGTCCACGTTCCAGGCGGAAGCGCTGCTGTATAGCATCCAGTGATTGATCCCAGCTGTTAAGTAGTTGCTCCGCACGAACCAGGAACTCACGCCCTTCTGGGGTCAAGACCAGTTGGCGGCTATCGCGACTAAATAGAGGCCCTCCAGCGGCCTCTTCCAGATTGCGGATAGCCACGGAGAGCGCCGGCTGGGAAGTGTGTAACTGGGCACTGGCCTGCGCCAGACTGTGGCTTCGGGCTACAACAACGAAGGCGCGAAGCTGTTTAATGGTGGCGCTCACTATGGCTCCGGATGCATTCTATGAATGTTAAGTTTTATTTAATAAACCATCGAAAGATTAAAATAGTTTAAAGTTGTCGGGCAAGGCATGATTGCCGCTTTCGCCCTGGCGAAGGTCAAACAATCACCGAGAATAATGAACCTAAAAGGTCTGCTGAGATGAAGGACAACGCACAAGCCCTTTGGCAACCGAGCCCCAAGGCCGTAGCCGCCACCCAGATGGATGAGTTCCGTCGCCTGGTTAATGTGAAACACCAGCTGCAGCTTGAAGACTACAGTGCGCTTTACCAGTGGTCTGTAGAAGAGCGTGAGGTCTTCTGGAGCGACTTATGGGATTTCTGTGAAGTGCGGGCCAGTGCGCGTGGAGAAGAGATCTTGGGCCGCGACAACATGCCGGGTGCTGAGTGGTTCCCCGATGCACGACTCAATTTTGCCGAAAACCTGCTGCGCTACCGCGACGATAAGACGGCTTTGGTTGAGCGCCTGGAGAATGGCAGCCGCCGCCAGCTCAGCTACGCGCAGCTATATGGTCGGGTAGAACGCTTGGCTTCAGCCCTGGCCAATCAGGGCATATCCGAAGGGGATCGTGTAGCTGGCTTTATGCCGAATGTGATGGATACCGTAGTGGCCATGCTGGCAACCACCAGTCTTGGCGCTATATGGACTTCCTGTTCGCCGGATTTTGGTATCAATGGCGTGTTTGATCGTTTCGGCCAGGTAGAACCGAAGGTGCTGATCGCCTGCGAAGGTTACTTCTACAACGGCAAAGTGATCGATTCCCTGCCGCGATTGCGCGAGATAGTGGCCCGTATCGACTCCATTGAGAAGCTGGTAGTGGTGCCTGTTGCCCGCTCGCAGGAAAAAGCGGCTCAGGTACTAGCAGCAGAGCCGCTGGATAAAGCGGTGTTACTACAGGAGTTCGAAGCCACAGCACCTGAGCGCGAGCTTACCTTTGTTCAGACTGCTTTCGATCACCCCCTATACATCATGTATTCCTCAGGGACTACTGGGGTGCCGAAGTGCATTGTGCACGGGGTGGGCGGCACCTTGCTTCAACACCTGAAGGAGCATCGCCTGCACTGCGACTTGCGTCGTGAGGATTCCTTATTCTACTTCACTACTTGCGGCTGGATGATGTGGAACTGGCTGGTAAGTGGCTTGGCTTGTGGTGCAACCCTGGTGTTGTTCGATGGCTCTCCCTTCTATCCAGAGGCTAGGGGCTTGTGGGATATGGCGGATGAGGAGGGCATCAGCGTATTTGGCACCAGTGCCAAGTATATCGCCGCCTTGGAAAAGAGCGGCTGTAAGCCCCGCGAAAGCCACAAATTGGAGAAGCTGCGCTCGGTACTGTCTACAGGCTCGCCACTGGCTCATGAAGGCTTTCTATATGTCTACCGAGATATAAAGGAGGATCTGTGCCTGTCTTCTATTTCTGGAGGCACGGATATTATTTCCTGCTTTGCCTTGGGTAACCCTGCGTTGCCAGTTTATGCGGGAGAACTTCAGTGTCGAGGATTGGGCATGGCTGTGGAAGTCTGGAATGACGATGGCAAGCCGGTAACTTCAGAGAAGGGGGAGCTCGTGTGTGCCAAATCTTTCCCTTGTATGCCGATCGGTTTCTGGAATGATCCCGATGGGGCGAAATATAACAGCGCCTACTTCGAAAATTGGCCGGGAGTTTGGGCACACGGCGACTATGCAGAAATTACTACCCATGGAGGAGTGATTATTTACGGTCGTTCCGATGCGGTACTGAATCCCGGTGGCGTGCGTATTGGTACTGCCGAGATCTATCGCCAGGTAGAGAAAGTTGAGGAGGTGCTTGATAGCATCTGTATCGGTCAGCAGTGGCAAGACGATGTACGGGTTGTACTGTTTGTGGTGTTGCGCGAGGGCGTAGAGCTGAATGATGATCTGGTGCAGAGAATCCGCTCCACCATTCGAGCTAATACGACCCCGCGCCACGTACCCGCCAAGGTGATTCAGGTGGCCGATGTTCCGCGTACTATTAGTGGAAAAATTGTTGAGTTGGCGGTTCGCAATGTCGTGCATGGTAAGGCGGTTAAGAATAAAGAAGCCCTCGCCAACCCAGAGGCTCTGGCACTCTATGAAAATTTGCCAGCCTTGGCGGAAGACTAAAGAGATTAAGGGGGGAGGGCGCGTAGACGGGCGTCATTTTGTTTGACTCGGTTCTGCGCTACCCTTGCCCTGTAGTAATACCAATAAACTCAAGGCAGAAGAGCAAGTATGGTTACCTATCTCTACTGGGCAGCGGTTATCGCTCTGGTTATTCTCTCCCTCTTTGCTGGCAGCCGCATGGGCAGCTTGAAAATTGGCGCCATTGTGGCTGCAGTTTTCTTCTTTGCAGGCTGGCTGGCTTATTACTTCCACTATGAACAGGTCTTTGTAAAACGCTTCGGTGGTGTGATGCGTATTTCTGTACCTGATGGTTACCGGCATATTGGCGCCACTTGGAAAGAGGATAACCTCTGGATCGAGAACTACGACCCCAAAACCAATCAATGTATTTTTACTGAATACTCCAAGGGCAATATTCTCGAAGGGCGGGTGATTATCAAAGACTGTAATCCGTTACTTGGCAGCCCGAGCACTAGCAGCCAGCCATAAACCATTTGCTTTTTCTCGGCCGGCGATTAAAACGGGACTATTAGCTATTTCGTCTCTCGTCGGCAAACTCTACCCGGGCAATATCTGTACCGGGACATTATCAGGTGTGAAGGGATGGATACCCGGGAGTATGCGGACTAGCCGCCGTAGTCAACGGATTAATATTTTGCGAGTTCTCTTTGCCTTCCTGCTTGTCGGTTTTGTATTACTGCCCTTCCAGCAGGCTGTAGCCATTCCTTTTTTTTCCAAACTTCCCGCTTTTTCACTGTATGTGCAGGGCGACCCGCAATTGCAGGAAAAATTGACTAATGAGCTCAATGAGTTGCGTAAGAATAGTAGCGCCCTTGAGAGTTATGAAAACCTGCGGGATATCGCTCATTATGAGCGTGGAAATCTGGAAAAATTACTGCGCGCTGAGGGGTATTACGATGCTACTGTACGGGAATCGGTGCAGGGTAGTGAAATTATTTACCAAGTATTTCCCGGTCCTCAGTATTTGATTAAGAGCCTGGATATTGAAATGCCCGCGAATCTGCGGGCGGGCTTTCCCGGCTTGCCTATTTCTATCGGCGATCCATTACAGGCAGATGAGGTACTCGAAGGTGTGCAGACCATCACCAGATACCTTAATGAAAATGCCTGTCTGCTCAATGTCGATGTTACCTATCAAGCTACAGTGATTCACCAGGAGGCAGCTGCACGTTTGGTGTACCGTGTGGCACCCAGTCCAGAGGTGTTGGTGGGTGAGGTAGAAATCCTTGGTGCCACTTCTGTTGAAGATGACTATTTGCGCAGTAAGTTGAATATTAACCCTGGAGATTGTTTCAGCCGCAGTAAGCTGGATGCGGCTCAATTGCGTTTATTGCGCACTAATTTAATTTCCAATGTAACTCACCAGATATCAGAGCCCTATAACGGTCTGGTTGATGTCATTTTTATTGTGCAGGAGCGCAACCACCGCACTATTACTTTGGGGGTGGGGTACACCTCTGATGAGGGTCCCGGTGTATCTGCCAGCTGGGAACATCGTAATATTTTTCACCGTGGCGAAAAGCTGGAAGTGGAGAGTAAAGTGAATAAGGTCAAGCAAACTCTAGAGAGTAAGTTGACCATACCGCGTTTTTTTAGGGATAAACAGCGCTTTACTGCGAGTGTGGCCTTAACCGGTGAGGATGTAGACTCCTACAGTTCCAAGGCCTTAACCCTTAAGGGGCTGGTATCGCGCAAGCTGAGTAAGCACCGTACCATCAGTGGCGGGGCTGAACTGAAATTCAGCCGTGTGGATGAAAAAGTAGATGGTGCTGTGGAGGATGGGGACCCGGATGAGAATTATCATTTATTGGCGTTCCCGTTGGGTTTTAAGTTAAACACAACAGATAAGCCTCTCGATGCCCGTCGTGGCGCCACCACAGCACTGGAGATTAAGCCCTATGTGGATCTCAAAAATAACAGTACTTCATTTGTCAAAAATATCCTGCAGTTGACCGCTTATAAAACGGCGCAATCGGCGCGCTATGAACCAACTTTAGCATTGCGTATCAAGGCCGGCGCCATTACTGGTGCACCCAATTTGGAACTGCCGGCGGATGAACGCTTTTATGCAGGTGGGGGTGGTTCAGTACGAGGCTATGGGTACCAGGAGTTGGGTCCACGTATTGTTGAAATTAATGAGGACGGCCAGGAATCCCTGTCCGATGCGATCGGTGGGCGCGGCCTCAGCGAAATATCAATCGAAGGGCGTTTCCGTTTTAGTAAAACTTGGGGCGGAGTCCTGTTTCTCGATGGAGGAAATGCCTATGAGAATCCACGCCCTAACTTCTCTAACCTCTTCTGGGGGGCGGGATTTGGTGTTCGCTACAATACCTCCTTCGCTCCTATCCGCTTTGACTTAGCCTTTCCTCTGGATAGGCGCGACGGAGTAGATGATCACTACCAGGTCTATGTCAGCCTGGGGCAGGCATTTTGATGTCCAGATGGAGTGTATTGGCTCTGGGCTTTGCTGGCGCACTGCTAGGTTTTTTGCGAGGCTTTTTGCGGGGGTTGTGGCGTTCTCTCGGAGCCGGGGGCTACCTGATCACGGGTCTGTTGCTATTTATTCTGCTTTCATTAATTTACTTTCTAGGCACAGAGCAGGGGCGGGTTAATTTGACCCGCACGGCTTTTTACGGTGCAGAACAGGTAATCGATGGCCTTACGATTGAGGCTGAAGGGATTGGCAGCGAGCGCCTCGGGGCCTGGTTTTTTGAACGTCTTCGGGTCGATTTTGAGAACAATACCCTGGCAGAGGGAAGCCAGCTGGAGTTTCAGCTACAGAGTTTTTCCAGTAATCCAGTCAATATTGAGCGTATCGCCGCCAAAGATTTTCTGCTGAATCTCGATGTGCTGGATGAATTACTTAAATCCTTGACTGAAGCAGAGCAAGAAACTGCACAAGTAGTAGAGGATAAGGCGGACACAGTAAAAACTTCCAGCTGGGAAGCCCTGTTGCCGAGTTTTCGCTTAGGAGAGTTAAAGCTTGAGCGATTGCAGTTAATTAGCAGCAAAGTCAGCGATATTCCAGCGCTCTCTGTATCCGCTAATAGCCTGTATCGCTGGGAGGGGCAGCCCACTCAGTTGCAGCTGGAAGTTCGCGAGTTAAAAGGTGGTGATCTGCAGTTTATTGCCGAGGGGCGGGAGCAGCAGCCGGGGCGGTTTGTTCTGGACTTTTCGGCCAGTGAAACAGCTCAGGGCTTTGTGGGTCGCCAGCTACACCTGCCGAAAGGGCAGGCGTTGGATGCACGTGGCAAAATTGCTCTGCGCCGTCGCGATGAGCAGGTACAGATCGATATAGAGTCTATTTCCATTCCACTTTCCCAGCATCAATTGGCATTGACCGGTAGCTTGCTAATTGACCTTTTTCCCTGGCGCATTCACTCCGAAGGTATTTGGTTGCAGGTGGATGGGCGGCGCAGCACTGTTTCAGGCAGTATTGGTGCAAATGAGATCAGTGCTGAGCTTCACCTCAACCGCCTGCCAATTACCCTCTCCCGCCCTTGGCAAGATGTATTACACAGCGGCTGGTTTAGTGCTGATTTAACCCTATCCGGTACACTGCCACTACCCAGTATCTCTGGTCAGATTGAGCTGAATAGTCACTATCGGGAGCAGCCACTGAGTCTGCTGGGTGAGGTGAATACTGATCAGGGGGTTATTCTGTTGGAGTCCCTTCGACTGGCGTTTGCCGGTGCGCAAATTCGTACGGCGGGCGCTATTGATACCGACAACAAGTCCCTGGACATCAATGTAGCGGCGCAAGAGCTGGGGGTTGAAGAGATTCGTCGATTGCTATCTGCTTTACCGCAAACAGAAGCACTAAAAATCCCCGATGACTTCTCTGGGACCCTGCATCAACTTCAGCTACAGATAAAAGGGCCATGGGACAAGCCGGTTTTTGATGGGGATGTGAGTGCTGTTACCGCTTACCGAGGCCTACAAAATGAGTTGACGGGCAAGGTGAAGGGTAATTTACAGGGGCTGACAATTACTGATCTGAGCTTGGTGGGGGAAAAGCTGAATGTATTCGGTGGGGGCTCGGTGGATATCGAGGCAAAAACACTGAATTTGCAGCTGCATTTGGATATTCGCAACCTCAGCCCCTATGAAGATCTCGGATTTGTCTCTGCACAGGGGGTTAGCCTGGGTTTAAAGGGGCTGCTGGGTGTCGAGGGCCCTTGGTCTAATCCCTACTTGAATGCCAGCCTGGAATCCGATGGTCTGGTTCAAGAATACCGCTATAACCTGAAAGGTGATGCCAGCGGAAACCTGGAAAAAATTGACCTGCAAGGCTTGCGACTGGAACTCTTTGCCAACGGCACCATGAACTACTTTGGTTCACGACAGTTTCAGGGCCCGCAATCGCCAGTGATTATCCCAGGTATCGCCAAGGGCGCGGTACAGCCTGAGCAGAGCGCGAGTCGCCTGACAGCCCTGGCCGAGGAAGCACAGCGTCTGGGGAAGCAGGGCGTCGTATTGGTGGAGGCGCAGGGAGTAATTGAGCCTAAACGGGACCAGCTCCAGGTGGGAGTGAATGTGCGTAACTTACCCTTGAGCTTGGTGGAAGTGTTTGGAGCAGTATTGCCCAGTACTATGGAGGGTGAGCTGAGTCTGGATGGAGAAATTAGTGGGGCGCTTACTAACCCGGAGGTAAGGGCCAGTGTGCTGGCGCAGGGCGGTTACCGCTATGAGCCCTGGGTGCTGCAGGGCGCTCTGGATTATGCCGATAAGAGTTTGATTGTTGAGGGGCTGGAGTTTTTGTGGGCGGGACGTAACCAATTGTCGGTCCATGGCAGCCTCAATGAACAACGTCTGGACCTGCAAGTTTTAGGTAGGGCTTCTCTGGAAGATCTCTCCCGTGAGGTAGCATTTAATATCCCCGATCAAGGGGATATCACCCTGCATGCGAGTATCACCGGTAGCCCACGTCAGCCACAGCTTGAGGGCGATCTGCGTCTCAGCGGCTATATGCCAGGCAGGGAAAAAGGGCGGGTTCAGGTACAGCCGCTCTCTATGGCCCTGGAGTGGTATACCGAGGGCGGTGAGTTGCAAGTGTCTCTGGTAGCTGATCATGGCAATCGACGCGCAGTAGATAGCAGCGCTAGCCTGCTTATTACACCCATAATGGAGCGATTGTTCGCAGATAACCCATCTGGACCTATAAGTGATGTTCCCCTGCAGTTGGTCAGTGATGGTACTGCAGACTTGTCTGTGGTTGCGGAGTTTATGGACCCGAGGGTGAATGTTATGCGGGGCCTGTTGAGTTTCTCTGCTGATGGTGCAGGCACGCTTGGCGAGCCCCGGCTCAATGGTGCGATAGAACTCAGCGGGGCCAGCTATGAGCACCGGCCCAGTCACACGCGCATTGCCGATATCGATTTTTATATGCGCCTTACACCAGAGGAATGGCGTATTGAGCGTGGCAGTGCCACTGTTGTGGATGGCGGTACGATTAACCTGGGAGGAGCGGTGTTCTTCCCTGAGCAGTCGCCACCACAGATGAGCCTCAATTTAAACCTAAATAGAGCACACTTGTTAAATACTCCGGGGGTGCGCGGTGCCATTTCGGGAGAGGCAATTCTGTCCGGCTCCAGCCAGGATGCGGAAATTACCGGGCGCTTTACTTTACGTCCATTAGCGGTACAGATTGAACAGTGGATCGGTAGCAGTGTTCCGGAAATCCAGGTGGTAGAAGTCCAGGTGGATGGCCCGCAAGTGGAGCGCGCTCCACCGCTACTCAGTAAGATTAACCTGGGGGTGGAAGTGGTTTTAGACCAGCAATCTTATGTGCGTGGTCTGGGGCTTAACTCCCAACTGCGTGGTCAGGTGGATATTCGTGGAACTGCGGCCAAACCCGAGGCTTCAGGAAAACTGACCATTGTGAGAGGTAGCTTTGATCTACTAGGTAAGAAATTTAATTTGCAGGAAGGGGAGGTACGCTTTGAAAATAACGAAGTGGCTGTATTTGTCGAAGGCGTTTACAAATATAGCGACGGTGAAATCACTGCAAATATTTCTGGTTCTGCAACAGATATGGATATTACTTTCAGCTCTGATCCCTCAGCTTCCCAGGATGAAATCTTAGCTCAGCTGTTGTTTGGTAAGTCCTTGTCAGATATTTCTCCGCTGCAGGCGGTGCGTTTAGTGAGTGTGGTTCGCAGCTTGCAAACCGGACGCGCTGTGTTAGACCCGGTAGCCAAAACCCGGGAATTGTTGCGGCTGGATACTCTGAATATTGAGCAAGAGGAAGGTGATGAGGGGGATGAGTATGCTCTGAGCCTGGGAAAATATATTACCAACCGTATCTATGTAGAGTTGCAACGTAGTACCGATCCACTAAGCCCCTGGCAAGCAGAAATGCAGATAGAGATAGGCGAAGACCTTAATCTGGAGTTTAAAACAGCGGACGAGGGCGATAGTGGTTCTGGTAGTGTGGAATTGCAGTGGAAGAAGGATTATTAATTTGCGACGGTTAAAAGTTATCAATAAGAATGAAAGGGCTTGTTTTCGACTTAGCGGCTGATAACTCGCTTTATTTAAGTCTTTTCGTAAAAAGAACTTTTGGCTGGATCATAGAATGATTCAATTATTTAATCAGTTTTTTGAGTTTTTGATATTCTCAAAGACTATATATAGGTAAATGGCTGAATTACTCCCTTTTTTTGGAAAATGGTAAGGATGTTCAGAATTTTGCCTACTCTTTAGATGACCTCAAGTGTTTAGTGATTAGCATATTTGTAACCTCTAAAGTGCAGCCCTCTCTAGGTGGGTGATTAACTCCCCAGTTGTCAATAACGATCATCATCGACTCATCAAAAATAGTCGGGCCTTTCTCACGGTAAGCATGCCAGAGTTGATTAGTGTTTTCACACTTTGTCGCCGAAGGGGCACACACTCGAATGTCCCATTGATAAGTGCCGCTTTTGGGTCCTGAGAGAACTTGGCTGGAAGTAAAAGTGATATGCTGGCTAGTGCCACTATCGACTCTGATGGCGCCATGTTGGTTGATCCACTCTGCCTGCTTGGCGCGACCTCCCCAATTGGAGGCTAGGTCACCGGGGCCATTGGGGCCCATTGTTTCTACAAAGTCCACTTCTCGTTCCCCGCCGCTCCAACATCCCCCTGATTCTCCACACCAGGGGAACATGTATACAGCAATCCACTCGGTTGGGTTACATTTGCCCGCAGGAATAGAGATCTTGAAATCTATCGCAGCAATTTCCTTCATCTGTATGTTTTTATTGCCACATTGGACAGCTGTGGTATAGGCACAAGCCCCCTTGCTATTGCGCCGCATTATGATCGTTGCCGATCCGTCGATACTACTGGGTTGGAAGTCAATTTGGGTGCACCTATTGTATTGAGCAACCTTATCATCCTGATGGTTAAATAAGGGTTGGCACTTAATAGGCGAATTGGCTGATGCGGTGTGGAACAAAAAAAGAATAAAGGCTCCGAGGATTGGCAGGGCTACTTTTGGCACGATTTTTATTCCAGAAGGAGTTGGAAACTATTCAGATATTGGTAGCAATCAGGGGAAGCTATACAAGAATGGTATTGATTGTAGAACAGGCTAAGGTGGTTGAGCATTACCCTGTGGGAAGCCCATGGCTCAAATTTATATTCTTGATCCTATTCAGGTAGGCCCTTACTTGAGGATGCCATCTTTGATTGCCCCCTCTAGCATGCTACTAATCTCAGACCAAAGTTTTTCACTACCCTTTCCAATACGTGCGTTTAAAGAAAATATTTGATCCTTGGTGATACCGTATTGTTTCCAACTGTGTCCCTCACCATAAATGTTATGTAGTAGGGGAGGGATTCGGTCAATGGCCTTGGCAAATCGGGCGTCAGCCGTTTCTCCAGACTCGAATTCCTCCCATAATTTCATCAATTCTATATTCATACTTCCAGGTAATAATGATAATAGTCGTTCTAACCCTTTCTTTTCTTTAGTCTTTGCCTCGTTTGTTTCACTTGAGTAGATTATGGTATCCCCTGCATCAATTTCCCCAAGATCATGTATTAGTAGCATTTTTAAAACCCGGTTTATATCAATTGGGTCATTTGAATAATCTTTCAAAATTAGCGCGCATAGACAGGCATGCCAGCTGTGCTCTGCGGAGTTTTCGAAGCGATTCAATCCCACTGGTTTTGTTTTCCGTTGAACGTCTTTGAGCTTCTCTATTTCGATAATAAAGCTAAGCGCTTTCTCAATTGCTTCCATTGATACTTCCTGGCATTAGTTTTCTGGAATTATGCTCGATATCATTTTTCTTTTATAAGCTGCCACTAGCTTATTGTATTTCTATGTTGAATTTAAAGAGAGAGAGTTATAGCCCTGGAGAACTATCTGCTTTTCCTCCGACCAGTGTTGCTGGGTCCAGTCGATAGAAGCGGCTCAGTTCCCTGTAGAGCTCTGGATGTAGGGAGCGCATAGCAATGGGGATGGTGTAAAAGCTCTCAGTGGCTACAGCAAAAAATTCAGCGGGCGATTGGGCTCCATATAAATCCAGCACGGAAGGGCTGTCACCGGGGAGCTGGCCAAATTCAGCTTTTTGGCGCAAACGATGGAATTCCTGGCTCATTACTGCAGCCCAGTTGTCGCCATCGTTGGACTTCTCAAAGAGTGGGCGGCCATCAAAGTAGCCATCTTCCTCATCTACTTTATGGGCAAATTCATGTAAAGCGACATTGTGTCCTCGCTGAGGGAACTCTAAATCTTCCTCCAAATCACCCCAGGAGAGCACTACGGGGCCGCGATAGTGTGCCTCGCCTTCCCGTGCGCTGTGCTTGTGGGTCTCTATAAAACCCTCTCTGTGAGTTTCCTGGGCAACGTAAGTGTCAGGATAGAGTAGTAAGGTGTAGAGGTTGGGGTAACACTCGTTTTTACGACCGAGCAGTAGAAGGCATGCATGGGCGGCGATCGTGACTTTCATTTTTTCATTCACTTGTAAGCCGTCGCAGCCGACAAATTCTTTGTCATGAAGAAAAAGTGCGATATTTCCACGTAGTTCTTTCTGCTGGCCACTATTTAGATCGTGATATAGAGGAAGCGCTTCCTTGAGAAGCTGTAACTGCTCCTGAGTCAGTACTTGTGCACGTCGATAGTTGATGCGCCAGCGGCGATAAATAATCGGTATTAACCAAATTGCCAGGGCGAACAGGATAATTGCAATAAAAGCGCTCATAGATTATGTGCCTGCTGTCTGGCTAAATTATTCTCGTCTATTGAAAAAGTTTCACAGGTCGTACCTTGATGGTACTTTATTTGTTTCTGCCGTTTATTGAATACCCAAATAGAGGGTAGCTTGCAGAACTCATAGAAATTTTCCTGCCGATCGTTGTGTGCGGTCCGATAAAGACGTAACCGAAGGGGGGCGGAGAGTGTTATGTATTTATGATCTTGACTGTGAGCTATCCACTTGCAGTTTTTCTCCATCTGTACCATTGAGGCTATCGATTTAACATTAAAGCTGCGACCAGGCTTTCTTACTTCTCGAAACTCAGTGTTCAATTGTGAGTCTAGGATTGTCAGATTATTGCGATCATCTGTATTGTGTAGAGTTCTTTTATATTTAGTGAGTTGTTTCTGAATCGATACCATACTGGCTGGCCTTTGCTTCAGTCTCTATGGGATTCCAGCGGGGGGGGTATAAACCTAGTTGAGCAAAATACAAGTTTGACTTTGCAGTTCTCAGGAAAAAGATTGATGTTGAGAGTTTTCCAATAGGGGTCTATAGCCATACCGCTATACTATTTTCTGAGTTGGGGGGATTACGTGCCGTTTTCAAGTTCTTTGGCTAGAAAATATGTCTGGCATAGGGGGTGGCTGAGTATAAGTCTGTTTCTATGGTGGAAAGATGCGACTTGATAAATAGCTATTCGGTGTCAACACTTAGGGCGTCTGGGTGATTTTTCTGTCGCTTTGGAGATGGTTATGCGTATGCGCTCCGTTGTTGTTTTTCTCGGGCTGATGTTCGGTGTTCTTGTTCAGGCGGTTGCCCAATCGGGCGGCACACCCTTAAAGGTGGCAATAGCTGGCGATGCTCCCCCCTATGTGATCAACAATGCTACCAGTGGCCTGGAGGTCGATATTGTACGGGAAGCGCTGCCTGGGTATTCGGTGCAGTTTGAACAGATGGGTTTTGCAGAGACAGCCCCAGCCCTTGAGCAGGGTAAAGTACAGGCAGCTGTTAATGTGATGAAGAAAGATGATGGTCTTTTTTACTCTAATAACATGATCAGTTTTGCCAATTACGCGATTACCAAAGCTACCGATAAAATGAAAATTGATAGCATTGCTGATTTGGCCGGTAAGAAGGTGATTACTTGGCAGGGAGGGCCTATGGACTTAGGGCCGGAATTTGAAAAGATGTATGGACCCAATGGTACGCAGCGCCAGAATATTATTCAGGCTCCAACAGCCCCCGATCTTGTCGCTCAATTTTGGAAAATGAAAGACGTGGTGGCGGTTGTAGATATGGAGCTGTTTAAGCATTTGAGTAATAAAATGGGACATAAAATGGATCAGGTTAATCTTTTCCCGATCTTCGTTCCAATTACCGATTTCCGTGTAGGGTTCCGTGATCAGAAGGTGCGCGATGATTTCAATAGTGGGCTTGCCAAGCTGTGCAGCAGTGGCCGCTATCAGGAGTTGTTGAAGAAATATGATGTTGTACAGAAGGAGAATATCTGCAAGTAAGCAGGTGTGAGAATCTCCGTATTGTACGGCGAGTGAAGGGGCCTCGGTTGTTATCAAGGCTCTTTCAATTTTTCAGGGACTAGCCAAGCTCGGCTATCTTGCCAGCTAACTTAGCTGAAGGTTGTTAGCTATAAGGTAGGTAAAAAGTCAGAAAAATAAAAAGGGCCTGTAACTTGCGTTACAGGCCCTTTTTGTATGGCGCGCTCGGGAGGATTCGAACCTCCGACCGCCTGGTTCGTAGCCAGGTACTCTATCCAGCTGAGCTACGAGCGCGTTATGGGTGCGAACTATAGTCAGTTGATTTGCTTAAGTCAACTGCTTTTAAGGAAAATCCTTTAAAAATCCGCAACTTATCGAACTTTTTCGCCCCTTGGCGCAGGGCCAGAGAGTTCGACAGGGCGCGAATTTTGCCGCGTGGAACGAGAGTTTGCAAGTTCTTTTTAACAATAGTTGTTACAGGCCTTTAGGTGGGGTTGATTGAGACCGCTGAGCGCCGCCCTCATTCGTTAGCCCGAGGCTTTATGGGCCTATACATATGCCGGCTCAGCATAGTTGGCGGAGAACTATACTGATTGTTCCAGCATAAAGGGACTGCGCTTCAATTTTTGGATAGTAGGCTACCCCAATATCAAAGAGATCTTATGGCAATGGCGGATGAAGATGAGAAAGGGAAGAAGTTACCTGCCGAGGAGCCAGGTTCCCCTCTCTCTGGCCAGTCTCAGCAGAGTCCACTTGGTTGGCTGCAGTATGTCGTACTCCTTTTCCTGGTGATCCTCACTCTTCAATACTGTTCGAATGGGCAGTTTGGTTCAGAAAGAGAGGTTTTATCTTACAGTGACTTTAAGAGTGCGCTAAGCAAGGGGGAAATTGCCAGTGTACTTTTTGAAGGACAACGTATCACCGGAGTCTTCAAACAAGTAGCCAGTAAGCAGCCCGAGGGAAAGAGTGAGACTAAAGATAAAGCCCAGAAGCCAGAAGAAAAACGCTTTGAGACGACCATACCCCCGGTGCAGGACCCCGAGTTAATGCCCTTACTGGAAAAGCAGCAGGTAATAATTGAAGCGGAATCATCCCAGGGCGGATTTTGGCAAAGGATGGCGATCTTGCTGTTGCCGTGGGTTTTGATAATTGCCTTGCTGGTTTGGTTGGGGCGTCGAATGCAGGCCCGAATGGGCGCCATGACCCCAGGCAACCCATTCAGTTTTGCCCGGTCACCGGCCAAACGCTATGAACGCAGTGAATCCGAAGTGACTTTTGCTGATGTGGCTGGCCTTGCCAATGCCAAGAGGGACTTGCAAGAAATAGCCGGCTACCTAAAAGACCCTGAACACTACCGTAAACTCGGGGCAAAGATTCCTCGCGGTATTCTGCTGATGGGCCCCCCAGGTACAGGCAAAACATTGATGGCCAAGGCTTTGGCAGGAGAGAGTGATGCTCCCTTCTTCAGTATCAGTGGTTCGGAGTTTATAGAGATGTTTGTCGGTGTCGGGGCATCGCGGGTGCGGGATATGTTTGCTGAAGCCAAGAAAGAGGCTCCAGCAATCATTTTTATCGATGAAATTGATTCAGTAGGGCGGGCGCGCGGCACGGGTCTGGGAGGCGGACACGATGAACGTGAGCAAACCCTGAATCAGATTCTCGGCGAGATGGACGGCTTTGATCCCCAGGAGGCGGTGGTTGTGATAGCGGCAACCAACCGTCCCGATGTGTTGGATGCGGCACTGCTTCGCCCTGGACGCTTTGATCGCAAGATCACCCTGGATTTACCGGATAGGCCTGCTCGAAGGGACATCCTAAGTATTCACACTAAGAATGTCCCACTACATGGGGAAGTCGACCTGGAGCGCTTGGCTGCCTTAACGGCGGGTTTCGCCGGGGCGGACTTGGAAAACCTGATTAATGAAGCCGCGTTGTTGGCGGGCAGGCAAAATAGGACAGCCGTGGATATGGATTGTCTGCTACAGGCCAGGGACAAAGTAGTACTTGGTGGCGAACGGGAAGTGATAATGGGGGAGGAAGATCGAAAGACGGTTGCCTATCACGAGGCTGGCCACGCCCTCACTGCGATGCTACTACCCCATGCCGATCCGTTGGAGAAAGCCACTATCATTCCCAGGGGACACAGCCTCGGTGCAACAGAACAGATTCCACTAGAAAATCACCACAACATGAAAGTGAGCTACCTGCGTGATCGCATCGGTGTGATGTTGGGGGGTAGGGTGGCTGAGCAGGTAGTGTTTAATGAAGTCAGCAGTGGGGCAGAGTCCGATTTGAAGCAGGCCACCCGCTTGGCCCAGCATATGGTAACGCACTGGGGTATGAGTCAGAAACTTGGACCCGTGGCCTTTCGGCGCGGGGAGGAGCATATCTTTCTTGGTAAGGAAATGGCGCAGCAAAAAGATTTCAGTGAGCATACTTCTGAGATTATAGATGACGAAGTCATCGCCCTGGTCAGCGCAATAGAGGCGGAAGTCCAGAATCTTCTACAGGGCCATCGCAAGGAGCTTGATGCCCTAGCACAAGCGCTACTAGAAAAAGAAACCCTCGATGCTTCTGAGATGCATCAAGTAATCACACTTGGGGGCAAAGCAGACTCATGATCTGCAAGCGGTTAAGGGATCGGATACATCCTAGCGCTGCATTTGCAGTTGACAAATTGATAGGGCATTGCTCGGCTAGCTTACCAGTGGGTCGTTTGCGATGTACTAATAAGGTGAAAATAATTTGTTACTTCTGGCAATAAAATGGCCGGACTTAATGGTCAAATTTACTTTTGTATAAAGTGGAGAAATTTGTAATTAGTGTCACACTTTTTTAACAGAATATTCAAAGGTACCATTTCTCAGTATCCACACCCAGAAAAATCTAGCCTATTAACCGAGTAATTTTGCTGACTGCTAGGTCTTTTATGTTGAAGATAACGAAGTTTGAGCCTGTATTTCGCCGTTACTGCATTTTTTAAATTCATCAAGCTAGATTTAACTCACGCCTTGGCTGCTCTTAACAAAAATAAATTTTGATTCCTTACTTTTTAAGGGGAATTTGGGGTGTGGGCGAGTTAAAAGTTCGCACTTAAATAGTGCATGTTTAGTTCTTTTTTTTTAGTCAGGATTTAGTTTTTCCTCTTCCAACGAACTTTCCAGACTAATTGAGTTATTTTTATCGTTATCCGCGATAAATAGACTTCCACCGGGCGTGGCTAGCCTGTAATCTGTTTGAGTCACAGAAAACATGCGAATTCTGTGCCTCTTTATCAGCGCGGTCTTGGATCGGAATCCCGCAAAGTCGGAATCTCCACTGAGAGAGTAGAGCGGCGGGATAAGGCAGTACCGATTGCGATAAGTCCGTTGTTGTAGATAAAAACAATAAAACAATGGAGAGAAAACATGGGAAGTCCGTCAAAATTTAAGCAGCACTCCGCTCTGCTTTCCGCCTGTTCTGTAGCGACTCTTTGGTTGGCCAGTGGTGCGACCCCCAGCTTTGCCGCTGAGGGTTCGGTAGGTACTCTAATGGAGGAGGTGCAAGTCACCGCCCGTAAACGCGCCGATGCAGAAATCCTGCAGGAGGTTCCTGTAGCGGCCACCGCCTATTCTGGCGATCAGTTAGAGGCTCTGCACACCAAGGACCTGCAAAGCCTTTCCTTCAAAATGCCCAATGTTCAATTGGAAGATGTGGGCACGGTAAAAAATACCGCAAACTTCACGGTACGCGGCCTGGGTATCAATAGTTCTATTCCCTCTATTGATCCTACCGTCGGTGTGTTTGTGGACGGTATGTATCTGGGTGTGAACGCTGGTGTGGTGACCGACCTGTTCGACCTGGAAGGTGTTGAGGTCTTGCGGGGTCCACAGGGCCTGCTGTTTGGCCGCAATGTAACTGGTGGTGCAGTGGTCATAAAGACTGCCCGCCCCACGGATGAATTTTCTACACGCTTTAAAATATCCACCACCGACAATCTCGATACTGTCGCAGCCGGCTCCATTAACGGCGCCATTTCCGATACGGTCAACGGCCGTTTAACGGTTTATTACAACGACGACCGCGGATGGTTCGAAAACGTTGCCACTAACAACGACAATGCCGGCGCTTCCGACAGCTGGTTTATTCGGCCAAGCTTTAGTATCCAGCTGAGCGACACAGCGGAGCTATTGGTGCGTATGGAGCACGGCCGCATGGATTCTGATGGTGTGGTGGCTCAGAACCGCGGTTATGAATCGACTTATGTTCAGACTAGGGAAGGTTTGCAATTTGCTCCAAGTGCCCCTCTGATCGCTGCGTCAATTGGCATTGATGATTGGGATAACGGCAGAGATTCTTTTGAGGTGGCCCAAAATGAGGAAGGCTACCAGAAAGATGAGTGGAGCCAGATTATTACCGAGTTCAATAAAGATGTTGCCTTTGGTGATGGCACCATCACCAATATTCTCGCCTGGAGGGAATATGAGGCTCACGGGCTGGGTGATATCGACTCTCTACCGGTTACGCTGTTCCATGCTGATTCCAGTGTGGATCAGAGCCAGCTTAGTAATGAGCTGCGCTACTCTGGGCGTTTTGGTCGCACTGCTCTGACTACTGGTGTTTACTGGTTTAGCCAGGATGTCACCTACTTGGAGAATCGTCTTTTAAGTTTCGGGACAATTGACTGGACGGGAGGCGGTGAACAGGATCACAGCACTTATGGCGTATTTGCCCAGGCGGATATTGACTTAAATGAAGCTTGGGTTTTGACCTTGGGGGGGCGCTACTCCAGTGAGAAAAAAGATGCCAAGATAGCCTCTATTCCCCTGAACCTCTGCTCTTTAGATGGCTGTGCAGGCTACGACTATAAAGATAGCGAGAGTTGGAATGCCTTTACGCCCAAGGTGGGCCTGCAGTGGTCCGTCTCCGATGATACTCAGCTGTATACCTTCTGGACCAAGGGCTTCCGCAGCGGCGGTTACAATTTCCGCAATGCAGGAATTAATCCTTTAACTGAAAGGCCTTATTCTCCACAGGTTACCGATCAAGAGGAGCAGAGCAGCTTCGAGATTGGCGCAAAAGTGGATTGGCTGGATGGGCGTCTACGCACCAATATGGCGGTATTCCACAATACTATCGATGATATGCAGCGTGAGGAAAACCTTCCTGATGCGGTAACAGGGGTTGCACAAATCATCCGCAATACTGCCGATGCCACCATCCGCGGGGCCGAGTTGGAGGCTATGGCGGCCCTTAGTGAAAATCTGCTGTTTACCTTTAATGTTGGCTATGTTGACGGTGACTACGATAAGGTGCTGGGTGATCTAAATGGCGATGGACTTGTAGATAGTACCGATCTCGGTCTTGAGATTCCGCGTCTGGCCCCCTGGACCTACGGCATGGGCTTTATCCACGACTTGCAGTTAGGCGCCTTCGGCACCCTGACTTCTCGTGTGAATTTTAATCATAGAGATGAAGCTCCTTACACCGATGACAATCGTGGCATGTTGTCAGAAGTGGATATGCTGGATTTCAGCATCGGCTATACACCGGATAATGGAAGCTATACGGTTTCGTTGTTCGGCAAGAATATGCTGGATGAAATGGCGGAGGGTAACAATACCCAGTTACCTCCTGTTATGGGAGGAATTGGCGCCAGTTTCACACCACTGAATAAAGGCCGTGTGATGGGAGTGGAGTTCCTATACGAGCTTTAAATCGCAACTCACTTTTGGAATTAATTGAGATATTGGCTCTCAGTTAATGCATTTCTTGGCCGGGCCACTTGCATACAGGATCTTTCGGTGATTTGTGCAAGTGTTCCCGGCCACATTGCTTTTACCCTCCTGTAATTCCCTCCTATTAGCGGTACAGTAGTGCTCAATATCTCTCTGATGGTTTCAGGGTTTGTCGCCATCACTGAATCGGGTCGTGAAGAATTTAAAGGATAAAGGAGCGAATAATGCGTGCTATTGATCTACCGGAATATGGAGGCCCCGAGGTCATGCAGTTGACGGACCTGCCCAGACCGGAGGTCGCCCCAGGTGAAGTGTTGGTTGAGGTAGCTGCCGCTGGTGTCAATCGTCCCGATATCGTTCAGCGCAATGGTCATTACCCACCGCCTCCAGGTGCCTCACCTATTCTTGGGCTTGAAGTTTCCGGTCGGGTGGCCGCTGTGGGTGAAGGCGTTGAACGCTGGCAAGTTGGCGATAAGATCTGTGCCCTAACTAATGGCGGCGGATATGCGGATTTTGTGACGGTTCCAGAAGGGCAGTGCCTACCAATACCCGGTTCTTTGTCTATGGTGGAGGCTGCGACATTACCGGAGACTTTCTTCACGGTTTGGGCCAATGTATTTGATCGGGCTCGTTTGAAAAGTGGAGAGATCTTCTTGGTACATGGCGGTAGCTCGGGTATTGGCACTACCGCTATTCAGTTGGCACACCAGCTGGGAGCTAGGGTTTTCGCCACAGCCGGTTCCGCAGAAAAATGTGTGGCTTGTGTGCAACTCGGCGCCGAGCAAGCAATAAATTACCGGGAAGAAGATTTTGTACAGGCAGTAAAAGAAGCTACTTCAGGACATGGAGCGGATGTGATTCTGGATATGGTGGGTGGTAGCTATATTGATCGTAATATTCAAGTGGCTGCGAATGATGGCCGTATCGTGAATATCGCCTATCTGCAGGGAGCCAGAGTCGAAGTGAATATGTTACCGGTGATGTTAAAGCGGCTTTCCCTTACCGGCTCGACCTTAAGGCCAAGATCCACACAGGTTAAGGCCAGTATTGCACACTCTTTGGAATCACAAGTTTGGCCATTAATAGAAACTGGTAAAATTCACCCTCAGATTGCTGCGCGCTTCCCTTTGGAGGAGGTTGCCGAAGCACATCGGCTTCTTGAGTCTGGCAAGATCGTTGGGAAAATTGTGCTCACCTTATGATTTTTAGAAAATCTACGTTGGTAGCCTACGGAGCGGAGTAATTGGGTATCTGTTGGATAACCCCCTCTGGGGTGTGGAGTGGCGAGCAATAGCTGATACCCGGTGCTTTCTGTAGGGGCACAGCCACACTGGCATCGTCGCTCATCATTTCTACATAGGCCTTGTAGAGATTGCTGATGTTACGCACATATTGCACAGGCTCCGATCCCCTTACATAGCCATAACGCGCACGCTTAAAATACTGGGGTTGGGCCAGCTTTAACATGGCTACTTCTACATTGTCGAACCAGACATTGGGGTCTAGGCCCAACTGCTTGGCGAGGCGCTGTGCATCGAGAAGGTGGCCATAACCAGCGTTGTATGAGGCTAGAGTGAACCAGAGTTTGTTTACCGTGGGCAGGGAGGGGTTAAACCGGTCTCTGACCCAGTCCATATATTTCACACCGGCTTTAATGGCGCGCTCCGGTTCAAATAGTGGGGGTGGAAATCCCATTTCCTCTGCGGTTGCCGGCATTACCTGCATCAGACCTTGTGCACCAACCGGTGAAACCGCTTTTGGATTGAAATTACTTTCCTGCCACATTTGTGCAACGATCATGCGCCAGTCAAAATCATATTTATAAGCCGATTCTTTTACCAGGTCATCATAGGGGGAGAGGTTTTCTCCTGGGATTATTCGGGTGCTAACCCTCTGCATAAAGCGTTTGTTGGGCTCAAAGTAGGCCGCATACTGTTTTTTATACTTCGCAGTTTTTCTATAGCCCTCGATAAATTTATTGAGGTTCTTCAGTAGATGCCAGTTCTGGCGTAGAACCAGCCAGCCTTGGGGCTGGGGGTCCCCGAGTAACGTACCTAGTACCAAATTGGGCTGTACTGAAGCCTCAATTTTTGCGCGCCCAGAATTTGAAATGGTGGCATCGATTAGACCGTCCGAGATCAAAGAGAAAATTTGTGATTGGGACATATCCGGCGGTGCAACCTGAACTTCTACGTCAATACCTGCGTCTCGCAGAGTTTTAGCTGTGTCAATAAAAGAAGAGTAGGCACGTAGAGTGAGTTTTCGGCCGCTCAGGTCCTGAATTTTTTCGATTGGGGGTTTATTTTTGCTACTTATGATTTGCTCTGCTGACTCTACATAGGGCTTGGTGAATACCATCCCTTTTGGCTCATAGGATGAGGTGATATTGAGTTCCGATCCGGCAAAATCCCCGCGTCCGGCCCTGAGCCAGTCCGCTAAGCTCTCTTCATACGGCACCACAATAATTTGTAGCTGCAGTTTGTGTTTGTCTGCGAAGGCTTTCGCCAATTCATAGTCAAAACCCATTAACAGACCTTTCCAAATAAAGTAGGTCGTGGGGCCGTTATAAGTAAGCAAGCGAATAACACCAGATTTTTTAATGCCCTTCCAGTCGGTGATGCGCTCTTCCTGGGCCTTCACCAGATTGCGAGTAATAAAGTTATCCACTGTGGAATTGAGTCGCTTAGTGTCTTTGCGCATTCCCCAGGCGATATTCTGCATCTCGCTAACATAAGCCCCTAGGCGTAAGTCGTCCCTATAGTTGCGTAAATCCTCCGCAGAAAAGTTCTCGAGAATCGCGACCCGATTATTTTTCATATTGAGCATATCGATCAAACCATCGCGATTACCGTGAATAACAAATTCACGCACAGAAAGTTTCGCATCAGGATATTTGGCAATTAATTGTTGCGCAGCTTCTATATTGGCAGAGCCCTGCGGAACAATTAATTCAACATCGTTAAGTTTGCTCGGGTCGCTAATATCTGGACCGGAAGGGCCAGTAACTAGCTGCAGGCGGGATTGGCGCATGGGTACGCTGAAGTCAATGATTTTCTTTCGCGCATCGGTCACTGTTAGGTTATAGGCAATGACATCAGCTTCACCGGCAATTAGCATTTCTACTGCTTTGTCGGGGGTTGGGGCCTTAATCCACTTGGCCTCCAGCTTTAATTGGTCGGCGAGTTTATTTCCCAGCTCGAAGTGGCGCAGGCTGACTACTCCGTCTCTAGGTAATAGGTTTTCCGCTGCTCCGGTCAAGTTCACGAAGCGGATGGTGCCGTGTTTTTTTATTTCCTTGAGGTCCCCGGTTTCAATGTAATTGACCTGTTGTTCTTTTGCAGGAATAACAGTAGGACTTTTTTTCTCCTCGGTTGGGGTATTTGCCTGAGGGCTACTTTCTGAAGAGGCCGTAGGTTGTAAAGTACCTGACTTCTCTGAATCTTCGGGTGCTTTTGGGGAGCATCCGGCAAGTGCGAGAATTAGTATAAAAAAGTATAAAAAAATCCAGCAATAGGGGCTGATAGCTTTATAACGGCACCTCATAGATAGCTCCAAAAGCTCTCTATGTGTGGATTATAGTGTCGTGCCTCTTCAGCCCATTTTCTGGTTTTAGTGACTGATGTTCTCTACCTTGGCGGAAAAGTGACCCCGGGCCAATTGAACTTCAATTTCCTGGTTTATTTCGAGCGTGCGGCTGTCTTTTAGAGGTTTACCTTGGGAATCCTTGGCAATAGCATAGCCGCGCTGTAAAACAGCCAGTGGGCTCACATTGTGAAGTAACTGCGCTTGGTGGTTGAGCCTGTCAGCTTTTTGCAGCAAAAGGCGCTCAGCCGCGCGTTGCAAAGTGCTTTGCACAAATTTCAGCTGTTCTCCTTTTTTCTGTAATTGCCTCTGGGGTTGGTAGTGGGTAAAGGCCCGCTGAGCTGCTGCCAATTGGTTGCGGCGCTGCTGAATTTGCTGCTGGCCTGCGGCCAATAGGCGCATCTCCAGGTGGTCCAGGCGTTGCGAGCGGTTTTGCAGTTGTTCACGCGGGTGGCGTAAACGATTACGGCTCAACATAATTTTCTGCTGTAAGTGGCGAACCTGCTGCTGTATGGCCCTATATAATCGAAGCCTACTATTTTCCAGCCGTTGATATAACTCAGCGGCATTTGCACTGGCAATTTCCGCTGCTGCTGAGGGGGTGGGTGCGCGTAGATCGGCAGCCAGATCGGAAACGGTCGTGTCTGTTTCGTGGCCTACCGCAGAAATTGTGGGAATGGGGCAGGTGGCCAAGGCTCGCGCAACAACCTCCTCATTGAAAGGCCAGAGATCCTCCAAAGAGCCGCCGCCACGCCCCACGATAAGTAGGTCGTGGCGACCGCTGCGGCCAGCTTTTCCAATAGCGCCGGCGATTTGTTGCGCCGCTCCCTGGCCTTGTACAGCCACTGGCCAGAGTTCAATTCGCGCTCCAGGGTGGCGTCGACCCAATACATGGATCATATCGCGAATCGCGGCACCAGTCGGGGAAGTGATAATGCCAATATTGGTGGGCAAATAGGGCAGGGCGCGTTTTCGGGCGCTGTCGAATAGCCCTTCGGCCTGTAATTTGGCTTTGAGTTGTTCCAGTTGGCGCATCAGGGCGCCGAAGCCGGCTTCCTCCATATGTTCCACGATCAACTGGAATTCACCGCGGCCCTCATAGAGGCTAACCCGTGCACGGATCAGCACTTCGCGGCCGTTTTGTGGGCGAAAAGCCACACTGCGGTTGCGCCCGCGAAACATGGCACAGCGCACCTGGGCGCGGGCATCTTTCAAGCTAAAATACCAGTGGCCGGAGCTGGGCACAGTAAAATTGGAGATTTCCCCGCTGATCCACAGTAGTGGAATGCTGCCCTCCAGCAGCTGTTTCACCTCCCGGTTCAAATCGCTTACCGACAGGACACTGCGTTTGCTGTTGGGAGTTGCTGGGCTGGATTGCATCTGTGCCTCTCAAGTGAAAACTGGCGGAGCAATATTGCAGTATCCCCTTTATAGGTAAAGTGCTTTACTCGTTAAATCTGATTTTCTATGAAATGCCATTTGCGCTTTTATTCCTGAGAGGTATAATCGCGCCGATACCCAATCCCGCCTATTCGAGGTTTGAGTGTCAACAATGTCTGAATCCAATCTGCGCATCGCGCGCGAAGCCCTCACTTTCGACGACGTCCTACTTGTGCCCGGTTATTCCGAGGTGACCGCCAAGGATGTCAGCCTTAAAACCCAGCTGTCCCGCAATATCACCCTGAATATTCCCATTGTCTCCGCTGCTATGGATACAGTAACGGAAGCGCGCCTGGCAATTGCCCTGGCACAGGAAGGTGGTATCGGCATTATTCACAAGAGCATGTCCATTGAAGAACAGGCTCTTGCGGTGCGTGCGGTGAAAAAATTTGAAGCCGGTGTGGTAAAAGACCCGATTACGATCGAGTCGGATGCCACCGTGCGTGAATTGATCGCCCTGACAACCCATCACAATATTTCCGGTGTTCCGGTAATGGATAAAGGAGATCTGGTGGGTATTGTTACCAGCCGCGATGTTCGCTTCCTTACCGACCTGGATGTGAGTGTTGCCAGTGTTATGACGCCAAAGGAGCGCCTGGTAACTGCACACGAAGATGCCTCTTCTGATCATGTGCGCGAATTGCTGCACAAGCACCGCATCGAGAAAGTACTCGTTGTGAACGATGATTTTGAGTTGCGTGGCCTGATTACCGTTAAAGACTTTAATAAGGCAGAGCAGTACCCAAACTCCTGTAAAGATTCCGATGGTCGCCTGCGTGTTGGCGCATCAGTGGGCACCAGTCCTGACACCGATGATCGCGTAGCGGCTCTGGTAGAGGCCGGTGTGGATGTGTTGGTTGTGGATACTGCCCACGGCCATTCCCGCAACGTAATTGATCGCGTGCGTCGCATTAAGGAAATGCATCCTCAGGTGGATGTAATTGGCGGCAATATTGCCACTGGCGACGCCGCGCGCGCATTGGTTGAAGCTGGTGCGGATGCTGTGAAGGTGGGTATTGGCCCCGGCTCTATTTGCACCACCCGAATCGTAACGGGTATCGGTGTGCCCCAGGTAACGGCAATTGCTGAGGTTTCCACTGCGCTTAAAGGAACAGGGGTACCCATGATCGCCGATGGTGGCATCCGCTATTCCGGTGATATTTCCAAGGCAATTGTTGCGGGTGCTTCTTCCGTAATGATGGGCTCTATGTTTGCCGGTACCGAAGAGGCGCCGGGTGAGGTGGAGCTATACCAAGGGCGTACTTACAAGTCCTATCGCGGTATGGGCTCCCTCGGTGCCATGGCGCGCACTCAGGGCTCCTCCGATCGCTACTTCCAGGATGCCAGCAAGGGCGCTGAAAAACTGGTCCCGGAAGGTATTGAAGGGCGCGTCCCTTATAAAGGCCCTCTGTCTGCCATTGTGCACCAGATGCTCGGTGGCCTGCGCTCTGCTATGGGTTATACCGGTAGTTTGGATATTGAAACCATGCGCACCCGTCCGGAATTTGTGCGGGTAACTGCCGCCGGCATGGGTGAGTCCCATGTACACGATGTGCAGATTACCAAAGAGGCGCCCAACTACCCGGTGGGCGGACGCTAAGCCCCTCGGTGAACAACTTTCAGTACCAAGCCGCAAACGGACCTTTCAGGTCCGTTTGCCGTTATTTATTCTGTTAATGAGTCAATCATGAGCCAAGATATCCACTCCAGTCGAATTCTGATCCTCGACTTTGGGTCCCAGTACACCCAATTGATCGCCCGCCGAGTGCGCGAGCTGGGTGTTTTTTCCGAAATTCGCGCCTTCGACATGAGCGAAGAAGAGATCCGTGAATATAACCCGAAAGGTATTATCCTGGCCGGTGGGCCCGAATCTGTACCGGAAGAGGGCTCTCCCCGCGCGCCAGAAGTGGTTTACAGCTTGGGCGTGCCTGTTCTGGGGATTTGCTATGGCATGCAGACCATGGCACACCAGCTAGGTGGTGCCGTACAGGGAAGTAACGTCCGCGAGTTTGGCTACGCCCAGGTAAAAGTAGAGGGCACTTCCAATCTGCTGCGCGATATCAAAGATCACCTCAACGATGAAGGTGAGGCGCTGCTGGATGTATGGATGAGCCACGGCGACAAAGTCGTGCAAATGCCGGAAGGCTTTGCGCTGATGGCCTCCACCGATTCCTGCCCCATTGCTGGTATGTACTCCGCCGACAAGAACTTCTTTGGGGTACAGTTCCACCCGGAAGTGACACATACCCTGCAGGGTATGCGCATCTATGAACACTTTGTCATTGATATCTGCGGTTGTGAAAAGCTCTGGACCCCGGCCAATATTATCGAGGACTCCATTGCCAAAGTGCGCGAACAGGTGGGTGATGGCAAGGTATTGCTGGGTCTCTCCGGTGGTGTCGACAGCTCTGTGGTGGCGGCACTGCTGCACAAGGCTATTGGCGATCAGCTGACCTGTGTTTTTGTGGACAACGGCCTGTTGCGCAAAAATGAGGGCGATCAGGTGATGCAAATGTTTGCCGACAATATGGGCGTGCGGGTTGTTCGCGCCGATGCGGAAGAGGATTTCCTCTCACGTCTGGCAGGTGTGGATGAGCCTGAAGCCAAGCGCAAAATTATCGGCAATACCTTTATCGAGATTTTCGATCGAGAAGCGTCCAAATTGCAGGATGTGAGGTTCCTGGCTCAGGGTACTATTTATCCAGATGTGATCGAATCTGCCGCCGCCAAAACGGGCAAAGCCCATGTAATCAAGTCTCACCACAACGTGGGCGGCTTACCGGAAGATATGCAGTTTGAACTGGTGGAACCACTGCGTGAGCTGTTTAAAGATGAAGTGCGCAAAATCGGCCTGGAGTTGGGCCTGCCTTACGATATGGTTTACCGCCACCCCTTCCCGGGACCGGGCCTGGGCGTTCGCATTCTCGGCGAGGTAAAGAGAGAGTACGCCGATATCTTACGCGAGGCAGACGCCATCTTTATCGAGGAGTTGCACAAGGCTGATTGGTACCGCAAAACCAGTCAGGCATTTGTGGTATTCCTGCCGGTGAAATCGGTTGGTGTGGTGGGCGATGGCCGCCGCTATGAATATGTAGTGGCGCTTCGAGCCGTGGAAACCGTGGACTTTATGACGGCGCGTTGGGCGCATTTGCCCTACGAGTTGATTGAGAAAGTCTCCAACCGCATTATTAATGAGATAGAGCATATCTCCCGCGTGGCTTACGATGTATCGAGCAAGCCACCGGCTACCATCGAGTGGGAGTAAGCGCTTAATCTCACTTCTTTAATGGGGCGCTTGGCGCCCCATTTCTCTATTTCCCCCGCCAAGCGTGCCACTTTCCACAGCTGAGCTCTTTACTTCAAATGGCGCTTAACTGGTGCGCACGTCTCTCGCTTTTATCTTGTAATTCACTGTAACTCGTTGATTTTTTGGGCGTTTCAAAAGCTGGTCATTTTTTCTTCAGATTGTCACATTGGCGCAACCATGGGCCTTTGAGACAGGGAAAGAATAGTTATCCTCAGAGATATCCACAGAATCTGTGGGTAGCCACTCTTCGAGAGGGGTGTAGTTGGTAATTAGGGAGCTAAAAGTGAAAGAAGGGGCACCTTTTGCACAGAGATGCCCTGGGCGGATTAAAGTTGGCGCCGGAAGCTGATCAGTGCCGCAGTAACCGCTACGTTGAGGCTCTCCACACCATTTTGCATGGGGATACGCACTAGCTCGTTACACTGCTTGGTGACCGCATCGCTAACCCCGCGGGTTTCATTGCCCAGAACAAAAATAGTTGGTTTGTTACCGGGAACCTCTGCAAGGGTCATTGAGGCATGGGAGGACAGGCCACAGATACGTGCGCCGGAATCGCGAAAATCGCTTAGTGCATCGGCCAGGATGTCGCACCGTAGTATCTGGGTTTTAAATAGAGTGCCGGTGCTGGCTTTGATCACCAGTGGGTCAATCTGTGCGCAGCCCTTTCTCGGCAGGAGAATACCATCCACACCGCCGGCACAGGCTGATCGGATAATCATGCCGAGATTTTGTGGATTGGTAATACCGTCCAGCGCTAAAAGTTCGTATGTCTTAGCCTCATTCTTGAGCAGGAAGGCTTTGTAGTTGCCGTAGTTGGGTAGGGCCAGATCCAGAGCTACACCCTGATCCTGGCGAGAATTTTTCGAGATGCGGGAGAGTTCTTTCCGGTCCAAGTAGGAGATTTCTATCTGGCGCTCCTCGGCCAGGGACTCCATTCGACTGATTAGCTGGTCGCGTCGGTTGCTGCTAGCCAGGTGCAGCTTGTGTACCGGAAGTTCTGGGTCTTCCAGTGCTTCGAGCACCGGCTTGCGCCCATAAATAGTTAGTAGGCTGTCGAAAAAGGCCCTTTTTTTTAGGTATTCAGAGGAGTCTTTCACCGCATTGGCTCGCTCAGTAGTTCGATCAATTTGGCCGCGCTCTCATCGGATAGCTGGCCCCGCCGCGCCAACTCTACACAGGCGAGGCCCAGTTGGCGATAGTGGTGCGCGAGTTCCGGGGCTGTCGAGGTTAAGTCTTTCAGCTGGTTGGCTACTGTTTCCAGGTCGCCCCGGGCGATCGGGCCGGTGAGAGAATTCTCCGGTCCAAGAGCCATATTATTCTGTGCGGTCTGCAGAACAATTGGCTCCAGTAACTTGAGGGCACTATCGCGGTCGATACCTGCCGCAGCGAAACTGCTCAGGCTGAGATCTATGAGTACGGTGAGATAGTTGCACGCGATCACCGAACCGGCATGGTATAGAGACTTGTGCTGGGCTTCGATGTTGAGTATTTCACAGCCTATGGTAGTGAAAGCTTCTGCTAAAGCCTTTGTTGCAGAGCTTTCGCCCTCTAGGGCGACGCTACAGCCGGTGAAATTGTCGAGGGAGCGCAGCGGATCGGCAAAGCTGTGCACCGGGTGGGCGCTGGCGATAGCGGCAGGGCGTAGCACTTCGAGCACTTGTGAGCTCAGGGCGCCACTGCAGTGGAAGGCAGCTATGTTTTCGCGTTCGCCAAGGTGGTTGGCGAGGCGTTCAGCTGTTGCGGCAATCTCGCTATCGCTGCAAGCGATTAGCCAGAAGTCTGCGGGCTTCATCAATTCCAGCGCGGCTACTGCGCGCCCGGCGCCGATAAACTCGGCGGCAGCCTGTGCGCTATCCAGACTGCGGTTAAAAATCGCTTGAACTTGAAAAAAACCGGCCTGTTGCCACAAACGCCCGAGAGTTTTTCCCAGGCGCCCGGCACCAATAATGTTGAGTGTCTTCATCAGTTGCCGGCGAGGCAGTCCAGGTAAGCTTTAACAGCATTCTCCAGCCCCATACCGATGGCGTCTACGGTGAGGGCGTGGCCGATTGAGACTTCCTGTAATCCCGGCAGGGTGCGGTAGCGGGGCAGGTTGACCAGGTTCAGGTCGTGGCCCGCATTTACCCCCAGTCCCAGTTGGCGTGCATGCTCGGCGGCGGCGCAGTGAGCGCTGAAGATTTCTTCCAGCTCCGCACTCTGTTTTGCGGCTGCTTCTGCATAGGGGCCTGTATACAGCTCAATGCGATCAGCGCCCACATCTTTGGCCAGGCTGATCTGCTCTAGATCCGGATCCATAAACAAGCTAACTCGGACACCGGTGTCCTTGAGTCTGGCGATCAGGGGGACCAGGCGCGGGCCATCGAGCTTGAGGTTGAAGCCGTGATCGGAGGTTAGCTGGTCGTTGCTGTCGGGGACCAGGGTGCACTGATTTGGTTGGGTTTCCAGTACTAACGGCATCAGGCCGGGATAGTCCCCCTGGTGCAGGGCAAAGGGATTGCCCTCAATATTGAACTCAATACCCTGGCGATCGCGGCACAGTGCAGCCAATTCGCGTACGTCATTGGGGCGGATATGGCGCTGATCTGGGCGTGGGTGTACGGTAATACCCTGCGCACCAGCGTCTAGGCATATCCGACCGTGGGCAGTGACATCGGGGAAGTTACCCTCGCGGGAATTGCGGATCAGGGCGATCTTGTTGAGATTAACACTGAGAGCGATCACAGCTTATTCTCCCTTGCTGTTGGTGGCGACGGCGTTGTCACCGGTGTCTATACGTTTGGCCTCAAGGATGCGGATGGGCGTGTTGGGGGCACTTGGGTGCTGTCGATAAAGGCCCCTTGGCTGTTCTACCATCTTTTCCACAATATCCATGCCGGCAATCACTCGGCCAAAAACGGCGTAGCCGGGCTTGCCTTCTTGGGCGTCGAGCCTGGTGTTATCGACCAGATTGATAAAAAACTGAGAGGTAGCGCTGTCTGGGTCGTTGGTTCTTGCCATGGAGAGGGTGCCGCGCAGGTTTTGCAGGCCGTTGGCGGATTCGTTGACGATGGGGTCTTGGGTTTCCTTTCTCTGGAAATCGAAAGTAAATCCGCCACCCTGAACAACGAAGCCCGGTACTATCCGGTGGAAGATGATCCCATTGTAAAAGCCGTTATTGGTATAAGTAAGGAAGTTCTGTACGGTGACCGGAGCTTCTTTGGCGAAGAGTTCGATCTGAATAATGCCCAAGTCGGTTTTAAGTTCCACGCGCGGGTTTTTGGCCAATGCGGGAAGGGCAAGGGTTGCACAGAGTAGCATTGCAAATAGTTTACGCATCATCCTAAGTCCTTTAGGTTTTACGGCAGTGTTTCGGCACAGCCGCTTTTGAGTTGGATGTAGGGCCTGGGGGGATATCACTTCCCCTGGGGCTCAATAGTATGCGATTTCGACGAGAGTGGGCGAAATCAGTTCGCCCACTCTGAGTGGCGCTTGCGCGGGCGTAGGTGCGGGGCAATCATTGCAAGGAGGGCGCCCAGTAGTACAGACAGAGCGCCATACATATACCACTTGTGGCTTTCACTGCCGGATAATCGCTGAATTTCCGCTTCTGCCATGGTCTTCTCCTGCTTGAGTAGTTCGTGCTGGTGCAGGAGCTTCTGGTGGCGCTCATTGAGTGCCAGGGCATCTGCCGATAACGCCTTTAGGGTTTTCAGCTCGGCTGCGAGAGTCTGGCTCTGTTGCTGGGCGGACTCCAGGGAGCTACTCAGCTTGCTATTTTCTTCCTCCAGGCGGCGGACTTCCCCACCGAGGTTGCCTTCCATTTTCTCAAAGCGTGCCAGGTTCGCTTCCGCTTGTTCCAGCTTGAGTTTGGCCACTGGGTCGGAGACCAGGTATTGGCGCCTCACCCACCCCTCTGTGCCACCCTGGGTGCGCACGCGGGTCCAACCCTCTTGCGGGGCATCTTCGAGAACACTGAGCTGGGTGCCGCTGGGCAAGCCGCGGTGCAGGATACGAAATCCATTGCCTTTACCGGCGCGCATGGGCACATGTAGCTGGTCGGTGATATAGCGAGTTTCGGCGGCGGCAGTTGCCGGGACTGCGTTGAGCAGTGTGGCGGCGATCAGGCCGCACAATAATTTCTTCATTGCGATACAGCTTGTGCTTGTTGTTATTAGGGCAGTACTAATTTGAATGGCTTGACAGAAGTTGAAGCGTAGACGCCAGCAGCCACATAGGGATCGCTGTCGGCCCAGGCCTGAGCTTCCTCAAGCGAGGGAAATTCGGCAACCACTAGGCTGCCGCTAAAGCCAGCCTCACCGGGTTCTTCGCTATCAATGGCGGGGTGCGGGCCTGCAACTAGCAGGCGCCCCTCGTCTTTAAGACGGTTGAGTCGGGCTAAATGGTCTGGACGCGCTTTTTTGCGCAAAGGGAGACTATCGCTAACATCTTCACTGATGATTGCGTACCACATTGTGAATTTTGCTCTTGTTAGTTGATCAGGAAATTTTGTTATTGGGCAACCATGACTTCTTCCAGCTTCAGACCGGTAAGCTTGCCGATACGGGAAAAGAGGAAAAAGAGCACCAGCATTAAAATAATGGTGGCCGGTAGGGCGATCACCGGATAGCTGAGTGCGGTCATTTTACCCAGCTCCTCATTGAAGGCTTCCGTACCCGGAGGGCTCTGTAAAATAACTTTCGCCAGTACGTAGTTGAGTACTGAGGAGAGGAAAAAAGAGGCGGCGATCATCCAGGACGCCTGTTGTAAGGTGCGCTCAAAGGCACCCTGGTTGCCTTTGTTGGCGAGACTCTGGGCGATCTTGGCGGTATCCAGTATCTGGTCGTTGTACAAAAGTGTCTTTACCAGTGGCCAGCGAGTGTAGAGGGAGGCAACGGTGGCGATACCCAGCAGTCCTGGAATGGCGGCTTCTTTAATGGCGATATACTGCGGATCCAACTCCAGCAGGCTGATACCACCGGTGAGCAGGATGCTGATAGTTCCCAGGGCGGAGAAGAAGTTGACCTTGCCAGAGCGAATGAGGTCGCGCAGTCCGTAGCCGAGAGGGAACGCCAGTGCGACCACTAGGGCCCATTTGGTGCCAAGCCAGTCGTCCCCGGAGAGTTTGGTCAGGACCAGGGTGGGGATAACGATGTTGAGAAGCAGGTTGCCGAGCAGGCCCTCTTTCTTCTTGGGCTTCTGTTGGGCTACTGGGGTGGTCGAATTCGTTTCGGTCATACTCAATTCCGGTGATAATGCCCGCGGGAAGCTGGTTGAGAGGTCATATTGCAATGGCCCTCAAGGAAAATCGCTTCCCCACTGACAATACTGCTGTCAGACTCCGGTTCCTCGTGGCCGCCAAGGGAGACCTATGGTCCGGGCCCTATCCTTGAAAACACCGGTTGCGAGTAGGACAGCGCCACCGGATGATTGTTCCAAATAATAGATACTGCGACTTTTAACCCCTAGAGAGAGTGAGAGCCTGCTGTTGAGTTTCCTGCCAGAAGATCTGAATACAGACCTTGTAGACCTTCACTGCCACAGTACCGCTTCCGACGGTATTTTAAGTCCTACTGAGCTGGTGTCGAGGGCGAAATCTCAAGGTGTGACACTGATGGCACTCACTGACCACGATACGGTGGATGGTGTGGCTGAGGCACAGGCGGTTGGTGACCAATTAGGCATCACCGTGATGACGGGGATCGAATTCTCCAGCCTTTGGGGGCGGCGCTCCGTCCATGTAGTTGGATTGAATGTTGACCCGGCAGCTGAGTGCTTGCGGCAGGCAATTGACCTGCGCGAGCGATTGCGCCAAGAGCGCGCCGAGCGGATTGCCGAACGTCTAGAGAAGCGCGGTTTTCAGGGCGCTTTGCAGGGGGGGCGTGAGATTGCCGGTGATTCCGTACTGGGGCGGCCGCACTTCGCCCGTTGGCTGGTGCAAGCCGGGCACGTTGAGGACACAGCGCGGGCATTCAAGCGCTATCTGGGCGCCGGCAAGATCGGTGATGTGCGCGTGGAATGGCCACAATTGCAAGAGACTGTTGAAACTATACAGTCTGCTGGTGGTGCGGCAGTGTTGGCACACCCTCTCAAGTACAGTCTCACTCGAACCCAATTACTGCGTCTGCTGACAGAGTTCTACCGCAGTGGCGGGAATGCTATAGAGCTGCTCTGCGGTCGGCAGAACCCCACGCAGACCAGAGAACTGCGCACCCTCATGGCGTTGGCCGTTGGCGATTCCTGCAAAGCTCCATTGTTGAGCTCTTTGGGAAGTGATTTCCACCAGCCGGAGCAGCCCTGGAGGGAACTGGGCTGTGTGCGTTTACCCGAAGACGTCGAGCCGGTGTGGAATCTGTGGCACACTCTGCACCGGGATCGACCAGGGGAAGCAGTATCTGCCTGACGGTGTGAATTTTCATATCACAACAGAGGGGGAGTCGGCATTGGTCGAACCCTAATCCCCGGCGGGTATCAGAGCCCGCCGCAAGAGGTTTCAATTGATTAAAGCTTGGGGGCTTTGTGGCGCAGTTCTTTCAAATTCATCCGGACAATCCTCAAGGGCGGCTGATCAGTCAGGCCGCAGATATAGTGACTAGTGGGGGGGTGATTGTTTATCCCACTGATTCTGCCTACGCGATAGGCTGCCGATTAGGGGAGAAGCTAGCGGTTGAGCGGATTCGCGCCCTGCGTCAGCTGGATAAAAATCACAACTTTACCCTGATGTGTCGCGATCTTTCCGAGTTAGCCACTTACGCCAAGGTGGATAACCAGATGTTCCGCCTGCTAAAGAACCACACCCCAGGCTCCTATACCTTCATTATGCCGGCCACCGCAGAGGTGCCTCGCCGTCTAATCCACCCCAAGCGCAAAACCATTGGTATTCGCGTGCCCGACAACCCCATTGCTTTGGAGTTGATTGAGGCGGTGGGTGAGCCGTTGATGAGCTGCAGCCTGATTATGCCTGGCGATACGCAGCCGCTGACCGACCCCTATGATATTCGCGACACCCTCGAGCACCAGGTGGAGCTGGTGATTGATGGTGGCTTTTGTGGAATGGAAGCGACTACGGTAATTGACCTGACAGGCGATGAGCCCGAGCTAATTCGCCAGGGCTGTGGCGCCACAGATGAAATACTGGGCTGATTAGTGCCTCACTGGTGTATAATCGGCCGTTTGCGATTTTGAGGGTGGGGCAGGGTGTCCAGTGAAGAACTAATAGCCGAGGTGGAGGAACAGGTGCTCGCCGATGTTGCAGCTACCGAATCTGCCGCCCCTGCTGATTCGCCCACGGAAAACCCGCTCTCCGAGGAGAGCGAAGAGGGCGAAGGCCCTCTCGCACTCGTGTTGGGGGAGGCATTTACCGACCTGCCCCCAGATCTCTTTATTCCACCAGATGCTCTGGAAGTTATCCTGGAAGCCTTCGAAGGCCCACTGGATCTGCTGCTTTACTTAATCCGCCGCCAGAACCTGGATATTTTGGAAATTAACGTCTCGGACATCACCCGCCAGTATATGGCTTATGTGGAGATGATGACGTCGATGCGCTTTGAGTTGGCGGCGGAATACTTGGTGATGGCGGCAATGCTCGCCGAGATCAAGTCGCGCATGCTGTTGCCGCGCCCGCCAGCAGCGGAAGAAGAAGAGGGTGAGGACCCTCGCGCTGCACTGATTCGCCGCCTGCAGGAATACGAGCGCTTCAAAACTGCCGCCGAGGATCTCGATGAAATACCGCGCATGGGCCGCGATATCCATCAGGCCAGTGCCGAAGGACCGGACCGTAATATTACCCGGCCCGACCCAGAGGTGGATCTCAAGGAGGTATTGGTTGCGCTGGCGGATGTGTTGCGCCGCGCCGATATGTTTGAGAGCCACCAAGTGGAACGCGAAAAGCTCTCTACCCGCGAGCGTATGACTCAGGTGCTGGATCAGATCCGCCACGGCCAGTTTGTGCCATTCGTGAGTCTGTTCACCGCAGAAGAGGGGCGCCTTGGCGTGGTGGTGACTTTCCTGGCGGTGATGGAGTTGGTCAAAGAGTCTCTGGTCGAGCTGGTACAAAATGAAGCTTTTGGGCCCATTCATGTGCGCGCAGCTAGCCAGGGCAATGAAGCCGGTGATGATGAACTTGACGAAAGTACAGATGACTCCTACGCAGAAGAGCCGGGGGAAACACCCCAGTTTTCCGATGCCGAGAGTACCTTGAGTCAAGACTTGAGTGATCAGGAGTCACATTCTGAAGGGCAGGTGGAGCCCAGAGAAGAAGAGTTGGAACAATAAGATGACAATCGCTCCGGAATTACTGCGCAGAATCCTGGAGGGTGCCTTGTTAGCTTCGGCTCAGCCCCTCAGTGAGGAAAAATTGTTGTCCTTGTTGGACGAGGAGGAGCGCCCCTCCGCCACAACCCTACGGGATGTGCTCGGTGAGATTGCCGAGAGTTGTGCTGGGCGCGGTTTTGAGCTGAAAAAAGTTGCCAGTGGTTGGCGCTTCCAGGTGCCGGAAGATCTGGCCCCCTGGGTGAACCGCCTATGGGAGGAAAAAGCGCAAAGGTATTCCCGCGCAACTCTGGAAACATTGGCGATTATTGCCTACCGTCAGCCGGTCACCCGTGGGGATATTGAGGAGATCCGCGGGGTTGCGGTCAGCTCTCAGATAGTGAGAACCCTGTTGGATAGAGGTTGGATCAAGGTGGTTGGTCACCGCGATGTGCCCGGCAAGCCCTCCCTCTACGCGACTACCAGGGATTTCCTAGATTATTTCAATCTGTCCTCCCTGGATGACTTGCCCACTTTGGCTGAAATCCGTGATATCGAGAGCTTGAATAAGATTCTCGAATCAGAGGGGCTCCCCCCCGAGGAAATCGCGGCTGCACTCGCCGCTGAGGGAGAGGAGCTTTCAGAGGGCGAGCAGGCGAGTGTGGAAACGGAAGAGGAGGCCGGCGCACTGGAAAGTGAGGAGCAGGAGGAATCTGAAGATGCGGAAACGGATACCGATGCTGAGGAGGACGCCCGGGTCGCTGCAGCGCTTGAGGAAATCGCTGCGGAGGCCAATATACAGCTAGAGACCGATGCCGAGCAGCCCGAGATAGAGACCGAAGCTGCCGAAAGTGATGATGTGGCAGTAGCTGAGTTGTCCACAGAGGCGCAAGAAGAGATCGGGGGTGCGGCGCCGGAAGATGAATGGGAGTTGGCGCAGACGCAGTCTGAAAGCCCAGAGGCTTCTGAGCCTTTGAGTGTTGACGCCGAGGAGGAGTCAACTCCGGAAAAAGAACATGAAAGCGAAATTGAACAGGACGACGACGTTAGGGAGCCACAAGCCCCTATCGCGGCAACACTGCCCAAAAGCAGCCTGTTTGGTGATATCGACACTGAGGCTGCAATCGATCAAGAGGAGCCGGGAAGTAGCGATGTCGATGAAGATTCCCAAGAAGTAGTGCAAGCGGAAAACACCACCCCATGAGTGATGGCACCTCGCCAGCAGGCGAAAAATTGCAAAAAGTATTAGCGCGCAGCGGCCTGGGGTCGCGGCGTGAGATGGAGCGCGCGATCGATGCGGGTCGCGTGACCGTTAACGGAAAAGTAGCGGAACTCGGCGAACGGGTGACCGGTGCGGATCATATTGAATTTGATGGCCAGGGCTTGCCCTCCAGCGGGGAAAACCGCTGCCGGGTAATCCTATACAACAAACCTGTCGGCGAAATCTGCTCGCGCCACGATCCGGAAGGGCGCCCCACGGTTTACGACCGCCTGCCCCGGCTGAAAACCGGCCGCTGGATATCCGTTGGCCGCCTGGATTTCAACACCAGTGGTCTGCTGCTGTTTACCAATAGTGGCGAGCTGGCCAATAAGTTGATGCACCCCTCATCGGTGATCGATCGCGAATACCTTGTGCGCATCCAGGGAGATGTGGATGAGGAGATGAAGCGACGCCTGCTTAAAGGGGTGCTATTGGATGACGGCTCAGCGCGCTTTACCGATATTGTCGAAAGCGGCGGCGAGGGTAGAAACCGCTGGTTTTACTGCGTGGTGATGGAGGGACGCAATCGCGAGGTGCGCCGTTTGTGGGAGTCCCAGGGGGTGCGCGTGAGCCGCCTGAAGCGGGTGCGCTATGGCAGTGTATTTATTCCATCCCACGTGCGCGTGGGCCAGTGGATTGAGATGGAGCCCAGGGAAATTGACGACCTCTGTATCACCGCCGGTCTGCCCAAGCTGGGCCAGCGACCGCTAACCCAGGGGGAAAAACAGAACTTGGAACGCCAGAGGCGCAAACTGCGTAAGTCACCGGTACCGGCGCAGCGTCGTAATAAGTCCTGATACGGTTACGTTTTTTTTACGAAAAAGCCCGCATCCTGCGGGCTTTTTCGTGCTTGGGTGCTAGCTTTAGCCTATGGCTGGTTCTCCTTTTGCTCTTCATTTTCAGGAGTTTCTCCAGCCTCTTCTTGCTGTTGATTCTGCATCTCAGACTGTACGCCCTGCGGGCCACCACCCATGGCGTCGTCGACATCGGAGGGAATATCGGACACCGAATTACTGGTGTCATTAGTCTCCTCCTTATTGGCTCCCTCGGTTTTGGTACTGGACTCCATCAGTTGCTTGAGCTTTGCCAGTCCTTGTTCGTAGGACTCCCCCACCATTTTTTTGATGGCCAGCCCCATCCAGCGCTCCCTTGGGCCGCCACCGGTATCGGTATTAAAGCTCCAGACAACCTGGGTGCCGCCGTTTTGGGGCATTAACCTGAATTCCGCGGAGGCTTCACTGCCGTCACCAAAATTAAGCTTGTTGAGTACTGTTGAGTCCGGCGTGCTGGCGATGATGGTCTGGGTTCCGCTGCCCTCATTGGAGTTTTCGCCATGCCAACTCATGGTTGCCCCCACCCCCGTTTCTGGACCGCTGTATTTATATTCCATGGCGGGATCTATATGCCGCCAGGGGGACCAGCTGTTGAATTTTCGATAGTCGTTGACGTAGGGGAATATGGTTTGGGGTGGTTTGTCGATGTAGATACTGCGCTCCAAGGAGACTTCACGGGGAAACAGATAACCGGCTAGGAGCAGTAGTATCAGAAATACGAAGATATAGAGTATCCAGCGCATAGCGGGGCCCTTTGCTATTTTCGGGATCGCTGACCCCGATTGCCGGCGAATAGCCGGCACTAGTCAAGGTTATAGCAGTTCCTCTGCGGTTTAATCGTCGCTGAGATGGATAAGTGGCAGCTTGGTCTCGACACAGAGGCCGGCACCGGGGTGATTGCGCGCGGTAATGCTTCCACCGTGATGCAATATCGTGCGCTGGGCGATAGCCAGTCCCAGGCCAAAACCACCACTCTCGCGAGTGCGGGCGCTGTCCGTGCGGTAGAAGGGGCGGAATATGGCTTCCAGGTCGGATTCTTCCACACCGGAGCCAGAGTCGATTACAGAGATACTGCAGCTGTCTGTGGACTCCTGCACCAGTACCCGCACCAGTCCGTGGCTGGGGCTGTATTTGATCGCATTGCGCAAGATATTCTCCAGCGCTGCGGTCAGGGAGCTGCCGCGAGTAGCAACAAGCAGCTCTTCACCACTGGCGCTCATATCAAAGCCGAGATGTTTATCCGTCGCTTCGATCTGCAGGTCGTCGATCAGGGCCGAGAGTAAACTGTTGAGCTCGACTACGTCATCCAGTGGGCGCTGCTCCTGGTTGCTGACCGGCAAGGAGAGAACGTCGGCGATAATATCTTCGAGATAGTCCGCCGCTTTGCCGATTTTATCCAGTTCAGTATCGAGCCCTACAACTTGCTTCTGGCGGGCGATCGCGAGGGCTACCTGCAGTCGCGCCAGGGGCGAGCGCAATTCGTGGGACACATCTTTAATCAGGCGGCGCTGTTCGGACATGGACTCCTGAAGCTGGGCGGTCATGGAGTCGAAGTCCAGTGCCAAGTCGGTCAATTCATCGTTGCGGGTGCGCAGGCTGGGGGCGACCCGGTAATCCAATCCTCCGGCGGCGACACGCTTGGTGGCGGCGCGCAGTTGTTCTAAAGGTCGGCTCAGGTAGCTGGCCAGCCAGTAACAGGCGACGCCCGAGGCAATCATAGAGAGCAGCAGCATGGGCCAGAAGTTGCGCCAAAGGAATCGTAGTAGCAGCCCCTCTTTACTATCTCCGGCAACCAGGGCAATACGCAGAGGGTCTCCTGTGCGCAGTGGCAGGAAGAAGCCAACGGTAGGTTTGTTATCCACTAGCATATGGGCCTCGCGATTGCGGTAGTCGAGGCTATTGATCAGCGGTGCCATGTTCTGTGGCAGTGGTCTCCCCAGCAGGTCGTTGCCTTCGCTATCTATTGCGTACACCCGCCGCTTGACCTTTTTGGGTGCGCGCTCCAGCCAGTGCTGAAACTGCTCGGGCCCATGGCGGCGGGCGATACGCATATTGCGCATGACTTCTCGAAACAGTGCGGGCCCCTCCCAGCGCTCCTCCTGGCGGGGGTCACCAAATTCGCCAAAATGGGTAATGTAAATGGCGGCAACCACCATCACCATGGCGGTGATCCATGCGCCAAAAAACATTTTCCAGAAGAGGCTGCGCATTTTGATACTACCTACTGCTTGGCCTGGGTGAGCATATAACCGGCGCCGCGGATATTGATAATCAGGTCGCGGCTGGCGCCTTTGTCCGCGAGTTTCTTGCGAATGTTGCTGACATGTACATCGATGGAGCGGTCGTAGGGCATCAGTTTGCGCCCCAGGGCATTCTCGGTGAGTACCTCTTTGCCCACTACATCCCCAGCGCTTTGTACTAACACCTTGAGCACAGAAAATTCGGCCCCTGTCAGAGATAGGGCCTGGTCACTCCAATAGGCCTGATGCTCGGTTGGTAGCAGGCGTAACGGGCCGCTGCTAAGGCTGTCGTCGTTATTTTCTACCTCAACCCGACCGCGACGCAAGATTGCGCGCAGACGCGCCGCCAACTCGCGGGGATTACAGGGTTTGGGTAAGTAGTCGTCGGCACCCATTTCCAGGCCCACGATTCGGTCTACGGTGTCCCCTTTGGCGGTCAACATAATGACCGGCAGGGAGCGACTGGTGGGAGAAGCCTCCTCGCGCAGCTTGCGCAGTACATCAAAGCCATTGTGCACCGGTAGCATCACATCTAACACCAGGGCATCAAAGGGCTGGCTCTGGGCCAACTCCAATCCGCGGCCACCGTCGTTGGCGGCAGTTACATCAAAGCCCTCTCCGGTGAGGTACTCCCGCAGCAGATCGGTTAATTCTGTGTCGTCGTCGATTAGAAGGATGCGGCTCATGATGTTCTCTCAATTGCTGTGGGGCCATTATATGCAAAGCGTTGGCGCTAGTTATCACAGCTCTGCAGGCTTTTTACCGTTCTTAACAAATGTTTACTGCGGTTTGCCCCTGTTTACACAGGCCCAACTTACTATGAAATCACTGAATACAAACGTGAGGACGGAGTGATGAAAAACTGGAAACTGGTGCTGAGTAGCCTGGCCCTGGCCGGAGTAATGGCTGCCCCTGTAGCTACTATGGCGTTTGGCGCTGAGGACGGCCATCACAAGCGCGGATTTGAACATATGGCGCGCAAGTTGGAACTGACTGAGGGCCAGAAAGCGCAGTTGAAGGCTAACAGAGATAGCAATAGCGAAAGCAGGAATGCCCAGCGCCAGCAGTTACAAGAGCTGCGCAAGCAAATCCATACCGCCCTGGAGGCTGGTGCAGACCAAGCCACCTTAGACCAACTCGGGGCCGAATTGGGCAAGCTGCAGGTGCAAAAAATGCAGAACCACTTCCAACTGCGCCAGCAGTTCGAGGCGATACTCACAGATGAGCAGAAAGCAAAATTTGAAGAGTTGAAAGAGCAGCGCAAAGAGCGCCGCATGAAGTGGCGTGAAGAGCGCCTTGAGCGCCGAGCTACAGAAAGCTGATATCCCTAAATCGCAGACTCCTTGTGCGATCCACCGGGCGCACCCTTCCCCAGAGGCCCGGTCGGTTCATAACCCTTTGCCCCCACAATTATGGGGGCTTTTTTGTGTCGAGGTACAGCCTTGGCCAGCTTGCCGTGCCCCGCCTTTGCTGGGAGAATACGCCGCCCCGCCAATAGGTATCTAGTGTGGCCCGGATTGGGCGAAGAGGAATGACTGTGAGCAAAATCGGCTTGTTTTATGGCAGTGACGAAGGCAATACCGAATCTGTAGCCCTGCGCATCCGCGCCCGCCTGGGTGAGGAGCGGGTGGACCTGTTTGATATAGCCGATGTCACACAGTTGGACATTGCCAACTACGAGCAGCTGATTTTTGGTATTCCCACCTGGGATTTCGGCCAGATCCAATCCGACTGGGAGGAGTTCTGGGAGGATGTGCAGGAAATCGACTTCAGTGGCAAGACGGTGGCCCTGTTTGGCCTGGGCGACCAGTTTGGTTATGGCGATTATTTCTTAGACGCTATGGGCATGTTGTACGATGTAATTGTCGGTCGGGGAGCGGCCATTGCCGGTTTGTGGTCGACCGAAGGCTATGAGTTTGAGGCCTCCAAAGCAGAGATTGAGGGCGAAGGCAAATTTATGGGGCTCGCAATCGATGAAGACCAGCAGGAAGAATTGACTGCTGAGCGTCTCAACCTCTGGTGCAAACAGATAGCCGACGAGTTTAATCTTGAAGGTGGTGCCGCCAGTGTCGTTGAGCTGGATGACTAAATCTTCATGCCACAGACGATCCCCTTTAAAGAGTTCTGGTCCTGGTTGGCCGAGCATCCCAACTGCATACTTCGGGCCGGCACCCCGGAGAGCGTCGTTTACGATGATGATGACTACTACTGGCGCTTTGCAGAGGAGGATACCCGCACATTGCTTGTACAAGTGATGCGCGGCAAACGCCCGGTAGCGGAATTTTTTATCGAGCCCTCACATATTGCTTCAGTACAAGTGGGCCCAGGGGAGAGAGGCGAGTTTAACTTCGATCTGATGACAGAAATCCACGGGCAGATGCAGGTCATTTATTATTTTGTACTGTCACATGGCTTAGACGAGCCAGTGAGTTCAGTCGAGGAAATCTCAGAAACTCCAGGGCAGCTTCATTAAAAGGTCGTTTCTTTGTGAAAGCACCAGTTGATAGCTCAACTGGTGCTGGAAAGTCTAGGGTGGTATTAGCTTATTACTGGTTTACAGCTGGCTGTTTTTCTACTGACCCAACACCAATATGCTTATCAAGAAAAGCTAGTAGTTCTGTATAAAGTTTCATATTGTTTTTTTCATTATAAAACCCATGTCCTTCATTGGCGACAATAAGGCTTTTTGCGGGCTTTCCTTCTTTCTCAAGTTTTTCCAATAGCTCCTCTGCGTGCTCAACCGGCACTCGCTCATCTTTCTCACCGTGAATAATAAACAAGGGAATGTTGAGTTTGTCAGTATTGTGGATTGGGGAATTTTCCTTTAGAAAGTTCTTATCTTTACTCAGCTCTCTTTTAAGATATGCTAGCCCCCTATCACGACGTTTGATATCTCCTTTCTTGTACATCATCTCCAAATCATACACGCCCACATAACCCGCAGCGCATTTGTATAGGTCTGGGAATCTGATGGGATTCATTAGGGCTGAGTAGCCACCGAAGCTTGCACCGTAAATACAGATTCGCTGAGGATCAGCATATCCTTTGTCTACAGCCCAGTTAACTGCATCTGCGATATCACTTTGGATTTTCCCTCCCCACTCACGCTCTCCGGCTGTGTAAAAATGGTCTCCATAGCCTGTGGAACCACGGAAATTAACCTGGAGAAACAGGTAGCCATTTTGGGAAAGTATTTGTGCTTCTTGTTCGTATCCCCAATAGTCACGGGCATGGGGCCCACCATGCGGTACCACTACCATAGGCAGATTTTTAGTTTGTCCTTTGGGAAACGTCAGATAGGTGCCTATTCTCATGTTATCTGTGGTGACGAATGACTCAGCTCGCATTGAGTTTAGAGTTTCAGGGGCAAGCCATTCTGATGATGACAATAGAAAATCTACTTTCTTAGTCTTCAAGTTTGCTAAGAAATAATCCCCTGGAAGTCGGTCTCCATAAACTTTTAATATTCCTAAAGAGCCATCACTGGTGAAGCTTGTAAAGTTGATTCTGTAGCCCTCAAAAGCCTTTTTTAAACCACGGAAATAAGCTGCAAATCCATCGCCCTCATCAAAAAAGTACTCTTCAGGGTAGTCGGGGTGCAGGTAAACCCCGATGGGTTTATCACTTTTGGGGTGGTAAATTACTGCGCTAATGTCGGAAATATCGTGGGAAAATATTTGAGTTAATTTGTTTGTTTTAGTGTTAAATTTAACTAGTTGCTCCGTATCGTTAGGGCGGTCTATTTCAAAATAGAAATCCCCTGTTTCTAGATTGCCTCCCCTTGGCCAGCTACGATTTAAAATAGAGTTCTCTAGTTTTTCCCATCCTATTTTAGATTTCTTGTAAAGTTCGCGTTCACCATTTCTGTTGCTGCCGGTAGCGAAGGTTAAATTCCCGTTTCTGTCAGTGTGGGCGCGTCCTACCTGAGGAAGTCCTGTTATTCTTTTTTGTACGCCATTATAAATGTTTACTTCGAGGATTTCTCCTATTGTTTCCCAGTCCTTAGCCCAGGGGGAGGTGGAGATCAATATTTTATTTTTTTCTTTAGGGAGGGTATCAATGATTGTTGGGTGGGCATATGTGGATTCGGCCTTTTTTAAGCGAGATCCGACTTGGCGCTCTCCCGCCAAGTGTCCGAATATGTTTTTGCCTCTAGTGCCATCATAGTTAATGGCAAATAGTGAGCCATAAAATATTGGTGTCTCTAATGCCGCTTCCCTTGATACGACTTCAGTAACAATCCGTTCATTGTTAGCCCAGTAGAAATCGCCGACTTCTTCCTTGCTTCTAAAGCGCAGATGGCCAGTGATCTTCAGAGGGTTGATAGACATAAAAACCAGTATTCTCTCTCCCTCATATAATTTTTTAATGGCTAAATGGGTACCAGTTGGAGAAATTTTTACTTCTTGTATATCTGTATGCCGTACCAAGTCGGACAAGCTAACTTGCCCAGAAAGTGCGAGAGAGGGCCACAGGAAAAAAAGAAATAACAGCTTGCGCATCACTAGAATCCTTGTCATTGATTTTTCTATTATGAATGACAAGGGAAATGAATAAAATAGTGTGGACGCCTAGTGGAGGCGCCCATTAATTAAAAAGTCAGTAAAGATAAATTATTTACTTACTAAGTCTTCAGCCTCTCTATCCGACTTATGCTGATCAAACCAGTACAAAATAGAAGCCACTTTCGCAATCATCTGGCTGGGTCTTGCGGCAATACTGTGAGAGGCGCCTGGAATTCGTACCATTGCAGCTTCCACATCGTTCAACTTCAGTGCCTGGTAAAACTGCTCTGTTTCGGACATCGGTGTGCGGTAGTCCTCCTCTCCGGTAAGCAGCATGGTTGGCGTAGTGACATTGCCCACATAAGTCAGCGGTGAGCGGCGACGATATTCCTCCGGCTTTTCCCAGGGCATGCCTGAGAACCAGTATTTGGTAAAGAACCTGGAGTAATCTGCAGTTAAAACGAAGCTCTCCCAGTTGATTACCGGTTTGGCAACTACTGCTGCGCGGAATCGGTCAGTTTTGCCTATAATCCAGGCCGTTAGGGTGCCGCCGCCGCTGCCGCCGGTAACGAATAATTGCCCCTCATCGATATAACCTTGGTCGATGACTGCATCGACGCCGGCCATTAAATCGTCGTAATCCTGGCTCGGGTAATTGTGATGAATCAGGTTGGCAAATTCATGCCCGTAGCTGGTGGAGCCCCGTGGGTTTGTGTAGAGAATTACATAGCCGGCGGCGGCAAAAAGTTGCACCTCGGCGGCAAACCGGGGGCCATAGTTAGAGAAGGGCCCGCCGTGAATTTCCAACAGCAGGGGATATTTTTTCTTCGGGTCGAAATTGGGAGGGTAGGCGACCCAGCCTTGTATATCGCGGCCATCAAAACTGGACTTGTAATTGATCTCCTCCACGCGGGCCATATTGCGCAACGGCATCACATCGTTATTTAGGCTGGTCAGCGCTTTTACTTTGCCATTGTGGGCCAAAGCCAGCTCTGCCGGATGTTGCGGATTAGTTTGCGTGTAAGCAATAGCTCCGCGTTTGGATGTGGCAAAGTGAGTGCCCGAGTAGGGCCGCCCCAGCGATAGACCGCCAGCATCACTGGCGACTACGGTGTCACTGCCACCAATTTTTTTAATGGCAATTTTTGTGGAGCCCTGATCGTCGTAGCTGTAAGCGATACGTTTGCTGTCGCCGAGCCAGTCGAAGCTGGAGATGCTGCGGTCTTTAGCGGTTTGAACTTTGCGGGACTTGCCGCTGTCGAGATCGATGATGCGCAGGCTGTGTTGTTGGTACCCGAGCCGTTGATCCTCGAATCCCAGGTAGGCAAGCTTTTTACCATCGGGGGAAATCTGCGGGTGGTGATCGGGCCCGAATCTTTCGGTGATCTGCTCGATGTTGCCATCCTTGAGATTTACTCTATAAATTTCAGAGTTCATCAATTCGATCTCGTGATCGGGGTGGCGGTTTGCAGAAAAGTAAATAGCGTCGTTGTTTTTACTCCAGGCGAGACTACTGCCGTGATCGAACTCACCGCTGGTAAGCTGACGCGGCGTGCCGCCCTCACGGGGGATGACAAATACCTGGGTGTGCCCCTGCTTGAGATAACCCATGCCGTCCGCACGATAAATACTGCGGTCGATAAACTGAGGTGGTTTTGCCCACTCTGCGCCCTCGGGGGCACCGGGTAGTTCAACCGGGAGCGGTTTGCTCTCGGGCACAAACATGGTGAAGGCAATTTGTTTGCCGTCTCGTGACCACTGAATATTTGAAGGGGATTTTGGCAGGTGGGAGATCTGCAGATTTTGGCCGTTGTCGAGCCACAATAGGTGTATCTGGGGGCTGCCACTGCGGGAACTGATAAAGGCAATTGTTTTACCGTCCGGGGATAGGCGTGGTGAATAATCAGAGTAATCCCCTGAGGTCAGTGGGCGGTGGTCCTTGCCGTCGGCACTGATGCGCCATAGGTTTGCCCGCTTGTTGTCCGCCATTTTGTTCATGGAGTTGCGGACGTAGTAAATACTCTTTCCGTCGTTACTGAACTGAGGGTCGCTGGCATACTCGAGATTGAATACATCCTCATAGCTGAAGTTAGTGGGTTGCTCTTCAGCGAGGGCAGGACTGGCGATTAATATCGCCGCGGCTATTTTCAATAGTCTGTTCATTATCTGCATCTGCGGGCTCCTCCATTTTGTTATCGGAAGGAGCATACCGCAGAGGCAGTTGGTTAGGAGGCGAATAAGCCGATCCGTGTATTTAGTGGGATAGTCCGTGCAATTAATAAATAATTATCGTCTGGGGCAGTAAGCTCAGGTTAGAAGCTCCCTAAGTACTTCCCGATAGATTTCCTTAAGTATATCCAAATCGTCGGCTTTGACTCTCTCATCAACTTTGTGAATAGTGGCATTGACCGGCCCCAGTTCCACTACCTGCGCTCCTGTTGGAGCGATAAAACGGCCATCCGAAGTGCCCCCGGCCGTCGATAACTCTGTTTCCTTTCCTGTGATTTTTTGAATCGCTTGCTCTACAGCGTGGACCAGTGGACCCTCGGCAGTGAGGAAGGGGTGCCCGGACAAATTAAAGTTCGCTTCATATTTTAAGTTGTACTTATCCAGGATTGCTCGGGCACGGGCCTCCAGTTCTTCGGCGGTGGATTCTGTAGAAAAGCGCCAGTTACAGAGCAGATCCACCTCACCGGGAATCACATTGGTTGCTCCTGTGCCTCCGTTGATGTTGGAAACTTGGAAGCTGGTGGCTGGGAAAAATTGGTTGCCCTGATCCCACTCTTCTGCGGCCAGTTCAGCGAGAGCTGGGGCCAAATTGTGAATTGGGTTTTCCGCCAGATGTGGATAGGCCACATGTCCCTGCACACCGAAGACTTTTAATTCAAGGCCCAGGGAGCCGCGTCTTCCATTCTTGATAATATCGCCGACGCGCTCGCTGCTGGAGGGCTCACCGACAATACAGCAGTCTATTTTTTCTCCCTGCTCCTCAAGCCACTCAACGACTTTGACTGTGCCGTTGATTGCCGGCCCCTCTTCGTCGCTGGTGATCAAAAAGGCGATGCGACCGCTGTGATCGGGGTGCTGATGGATAAATTCCTCGCAGGCCACCACCATTGCTGCCAGTGAGCCCTTCATATCGGCCGCACCGCGACCATACAAAAAGTTATCGCGGATTTGTGGTTCGAAGGGTGGGCTGCTCCAGTTTTCCTCCGGCCCACTCGGCACGACATCGGTGTGTCCGGCGAAGGCGAGCAGTGGGCCTATGCTTTGCCCGTTGCGCACCGCCCAAAAATTATCGGTATCGCCACGGCGCAACTTTGTCACCTTGAACCCAATTTTTTCCAGCCGCTCAATCATCTGATCCATACAGCCTGCGTCCTCGGGGGTTACGGAGCGACGGCGGATAAGGTCAAAGGCCAGTTGCAGTGTGGGGGTCACGGAATAATCCTTTTAGTTGATCAGGTGCGTTGTTATCGGAATTTATGCAGATGGAGAGCGGGCGGGGCCGGGGCCCCGCAGGGTCAGGTTTTAATTGCTGTGCAGAGCTGCATTCAACTCAATGGCACTCTTATTCGTTAAACATTCAACGGCGCCATTGGTGGAATTTCTGCGGAACAGGAGGTCGGACTTTCCGGCCAATTCGCGTGCTTTGATGTATTCGACCAGTTTGCCGCTGTCGTCCAGTAGGGCCACTTTGGTCCCAGCGGTGATATATAAACCCGCTTCCACGGTGCAGCGATCCCCCAGGGGGATGCCGATACCGGCGTTGGCACCCAGCAGGCAGTTGTCACCCACGGAAATCACTATGTTTCCGCCGCCGGAGAGAGTACCCATGGTGGAGCTGCTGCCACCCAGATCGGAGCCAGCACCGACAAAAACGCCGGCCGAGATGCGGCCTTCGATCATGCCCGGTCCCTCGGTGCCCGCGTTAAAGTTGACGAAGCCCTCGTGCATGATCGTGGTGCCCTCACCGAGATAGGCGCCGAGACGCACACGCGCGGTGTGGGCGATACGCACGCCCGTGGGCACCACGTAGTTGGTCATCTTGGGAAATTTGTCGACACAGGCAACTTCCAAGTGCTCTCCGTTCAGGCGCGCTTCCAGTTGGCGCTGTGGCAGTTCTTCCAGGTCGATCGCGCCCTGATTGGTCCAGGCCACATTGACCAGTTTGCCGAAGATACCTTCGAGATTCGTTTCGTGGGGTTTCACCAGCCGGTGGGAAAGCAAATGTAATTTTAAATAGGCTTCAGGTACTGTCTGTGGCGCCTCGTCGCTGGAAAGTACGGCCACTACCAGAGGTCGGTGGCTGTTGGCGAACTGCTGTAGGATCTCCGCCTGTTCGCCCGCCCCGGCACTGTGCAGTTTTTCAGTGAGGCTGTGGAGCAGGGTCGCGTCGAGAGGCAGGCTGTGGTTGCCGCTTTCGATATGTAGGGTCTCGGTCACCGCTTTGGCTATTTCTGCACTGGGTTTGAACAGCGGTTTTGGATAGAAGACTTCCAGCCAGTCGCCCTTGCTATTACAGGTGCCAACGCCGAATCCAATGCTGTAGATATCGCTCATTTTTTTCTCCTAGTTGGCTTGGCCGGTAAGTGCGGCGAACTCTTGCTCTTTAAAACCGAAGTGGGTAGTGCCGCCTGAGCTGGTCACTGGACGCTTGATCAGGGTGGGGGTCTCGATGGCCAGGGTCAAAGCGCTGGCGTTGTCCATTGTGTTTTTCCGTGCTTCGCTCAGGGCGCGCCAACTGGTGGAGCGGCGATTCAGCACTTCCTGCCAGCCAAATTTATTCAGCCAGGCTTTTAGGGGCACATTGTCCATGCCGTCTTCACGGAAATCGTGAAACTGATAGTCGACCCCATTCTTTTCCAGCCATTTGCGGGCTTTCTTTACGGTGTCGCAGTTTTTAATGCCGTACAGAGTAATCACAGTTACGCCTTTTTGGTTTTCTTGGGGTTTTTGCGGTTGGGATAGCAGGTGGTGCAGATTTCGCAGACTGTGCCGTCGCAGCCGCGTGCCGAGCAGTACTCGCGGCCATAAAAAATAATCTGCAGGTGCAATTTATTCCACTTTTCTCTGGGGAATAGCCTTTTTAGATCTTTCTCGGTCTGGGTGACATTTTTACCGCTGGTGAGTCCCCAGCGCTGCGCCAGGCGGTGAATATGGGTGTCCACAGGGAAGGCCGGGTGGCCAAATGCCTGGGACATTACCACACTTGCTGTCTTGTGGCCGACGCCGGGCAGGGTTTCCAGGGCGGCCATATTTTCCGGCACTTTACTGTGGTATTCGTTGACGAGAATTTGTGACAGCTTGCTGATGGCTTTGGATTTTTGCGGTGATAAACCGCAGGGGCGGATAACCGCTTGAATATCCTCCACGGGTACTAGAGCCATATCCTCCGGGTTGTCGGCCAACTGCCAGAGGGCGGGGGTGATCTGGTTTACGCGCTCATCGGTACACTGCGCCGAGAGTAGTACGGCGACTAACAAGGTGTAGGAGTCTTTGTGATCGAGCGGAATCGGGGTCTGCGGATAGAGTTCTTCCAGGCGCTGTAGAATAAAATCCACGCGCTCTTGCTTGAGTAAATTTTTTACTGCCATTCTCGTCTGTGCCTGGGTGGGGCTCCTGGGTTACGGTGTCTGTTGGATTAGTTCGCCTGTCAGGTTTGCCGGCAAAATTCTTTGATGCGCTCTGCAGCCTCTATGCATTCTTCCAATGTGGCCACCAGGGCCATGCGTACATACTCGCTGCCTGGATTTACTCCCTCGCTATTGCGGGCGAGGAAAGAGCCCGGCAAAACCGTGATGTTTTGCTGGCGGTATAGCTCTCTGGCGAACTCCTCCCCGTTGCCGACTCGCGGCCACAGGTAAAAGCTGGCCTGTGGTTTTTGTACTTCTAAGCAGCCGTCGAGAATATCGAGCACCGCGTCGAACTTTTGTCGGTAGAGTGCGCGATTTTCGCGTACGTGCTCTTCATCCTGCCAGGCGGCAATAGAGGCGTATTGGTTGGGTAGCGGCATTGCGCAGCCGTGGTAGGTGCGATAGAGGAGGAATTTCTCCAGCAGCTGAGCGTCGCCGGCAACAAACCCGGAGCGCAGCCCAGCCAAATTGGAGCGCTTCGACAGGCTGTGAAAAACCACACAGCGGTGATAGTTGCTGCGGCCCATTTGCTCGCAGGCTTGCAGCAGCCCGGCCGGCGGCGCGCTCTCATCGAAATAGAGTTCCGAGTAGCACTCATCCGAGGCGATGGTGAAGTCGTAGCGGTCTGCAAGTTCGATGAGTAATTGCAAATCGTCAATCTCTAGCAGGGCACCGGTGGGATTGCCCGGTGAACACAGGTAGAGCAGTTCACACTGCTGCCACACCGATTCGGACACCGAGCCGAAGTCTGGTTTAAAACTATTGTCGGCGAGACAGTTGATAAAGTGCGGCTCGGCGCCGGCGAGCAGGGCCGCCCCCTCGTAAATCTGGTAGAAGGGGTTGGGCATCAGTACTTTACTGCCCGGCGTGACCGTGGCCTGTGCGAAGGCGAATAACGCTTCGCGGGTGCCGTTTACTGGCAGCACCTGGGAATCGGCACTCACCTGTTTGAGTTGGAAACGGGCGCATAGCCAGTCGGCAATTGCCTGGCGCAGGGGGTCAAGGCCTATGGTGAGCGGGTAGGCAGAGATCTTATCCAGGTGCGCGACTAGCGCTCTCTGTACGAATTTGGGCGGCTCGTGTTTCGGTTCGCCGATGGAGAGGGCGATATGGGGTTTGTTCGCCGGCTGCAGGCCCGCTTTCAGTGCCTGTAACTTGGAAAAAGGGTAGGGCTGCAGCTTGTCCAGGTTTGGATTCATGGCGTTCTTATCCGCTCGTCATTGGTGATATTACGGCGCTGTGTGGTCATCCAGCTCCCGGCAAATGGCCTGCTCCAGAGCGTGGTTGGTCTCGGTATTGCAGAGCGCGCGCCCCTCGGCATCGGTGATATGGAAAATATCCTCCACCCGCTCCCCGAGAGTGGAGATCTTGGCATTGTGCAGGCGCAGATCGTGTGTGACAAAGGTGCGTGCAATCAGGGCCAGCAGGCCCGGTCTATCAGCACTGGTGATTTCCAGCGTGCTGTACTGATCTCCCGGTTCTGTGGATAGGTGCGCGCGGCTCTCCAGCGAAAACATCTTTAGGCGCCTCGGGGTGCGCCGTTGGATCACCTTGGAGTAATCCTCCACCAGTTCCAGCTCCTCTTGTAGGGTTTCGCGAATTTGCTGCAGGCGCTGGGGTTCGTCGAGCAGGGGCTGTCCAGATTCATCCAGTACATAAAAAGTATCCAGGGTGTAACCTGAGGCCGAACTGTAAAGGCGCGCGTCGTGCACGTTCAGGTTGAGCATATCGAGTCCGGTGACTGCGGCGGCGAACACATTGGCGCGGTCGGGGGTATAGACGAAAACCTGGGTGGCGCCATCGTGCTCACCGGGGCCCGAGTTGCGCGTTAGTACCAGGGTGTCGCTCGGCAGCAGCGGGCTGTTGCTGTGCAGCTCATGGATGGCCGCGGTGTGCCAGACGATGTTGTCGGCGCTCTCGCGCACAAAGTAGTCCTCGCCCATTTGCGCCCAGATATTTTCTATGGAGGCCTCTGGCAGACCGAGGGCGCTCAGCTTTTCCAGTGCCAGGCTGCGGGTCTCCTCGATGATTTCCTCCCGGTCGACGGGATTCTCCAAACCACGGCGCAGGGCGTGTTGGGTGGCCTGGTAGAGCTGGCGCATCAGGCTGGCGCGCCAGCTGTTCCAAAGCTCTGGGTTGGTGGCGTTGATATCGGCTACTGTGAGGGCGTAGAGGAAATCCAGGTGTTCGCGGTCGCCCACCTCGCGGGCGAAGGCATGCACCACCTCTGGGTCGCTGATGTCCTGTTTTTGAGATACCTGGCTCATCAATAGATGCTTTTCCACCAGCCAGCACACTAGGCGGCGGTCGCGTGCCGGCAGTTGGTGGCGCTGGCAGAATTCGGCGGCGTCCACCACGCCCAACTTCGAGTGGTCGCCGCCGCGACCCTTGGCGATATCGTGGTAGAGGCCGGCAATATACAGCAGCTCGGGCTGGCGCAACCGCTCGAGGATCTCCGCGGCGATCGGGAATTTCTCGCGTGCTTCGGGGCCGCGAAAACTGCGCATATTGCGCACCACCTGCAGGGTGTGGGCGTCCACAGTGTAGATATGGAAGAGATCGTGCTGCATTTGCCCGGTAACGCGGCCGAATTCTGGCAGGTAGCGCCCGAGAATACCGTAGCGGGTCATGCGCGACAGCTGTGTGGAGAGTCCGCGTGCAGAACGCAGCAGTTCCATAAACAGCTCGCTGTTGGCGGAGTCCGCGCGAAAGCGCTCATCGATCAAGTGGCGGTGTTCCCGGATCAGGCGGATAGTTGAGGCACGTACCCGGGTAATCTGCGGGTGCCTGGCCATCAACACAAAGATTTCCAATAGCGCAGAGGGGTGCTGATTAAACACCTGCGGATAGGCGGCTTCAATCGCACCGCCGCGCAGTTGGAAGCGCTCATTGATGGGGGTGATAGCCTGCGCACCCCCTTGTTGGATCACCTCGCCCAAATACTGCAGCAGTACATCGTTAAGCTCGCGTAGGGCCATTACGATGCGATAGTAGCTGTGCATAAATTGCTCAACTGCCAGTTGGGTGTCGCTGTCTTCATAGCCAAATTGTTTGGCTAGCTCCCTCTGGTAGTCGAACAGCAGTCGCTCCTCGGCGCGTCCGGCAAGCAGGTGAAGGCCGTAGCGCACACGCCAAAGGAAGCTTTCGCCGGACTGCAGAATGGCGAATTCTTCCTCAGTGAAAAAGGCCTTGCCCTGCAGTTGTCTGAGCGTGCGTACGCGAAAAAAGTACTTCGCTACCCAAGAGATAGTCTGGATATCGCGCAGCCCGCCGGGTGCGTTTTTGATGTTGGGCTCGAGAATATATTCCGCTGCCTGCTGGCGGTTGTGGCGCTCATCCTGTTCCGCCAACTTGGCTTTGAAGAAGTCCTCGGTGGACCAAAGCTTGCTCCCCTCCATCCCGGCCGCAAGCCGTTCGCCGGGTTTGCTATCACCCACCACAGTACGGGACTCGGTGAGATTGGTGATGACAGTGATGTCCTCGGCGGCCAGCGCCAGGCACTCTTTTACGTTGCGCACTGAGTGACCGATCTCCAAGCCCAAATCCCAGAGGAAAGTAATGAGGCGCTCTATGTTGTCGACTGTTTCATCATTGGCCCGTTCTTCGGTGAGGATCAACAGGTCGATATCGGAATGGGGGTGTAGCTCCCCGCGCCCATAGCCTCCGACGGCCAGCAAGCTGGCGCCCGGTCTCCAGCTGTACTGATGCCAGGCGTAGTGCAACAGGCAGTCGATGAATAAGGCGCGCTCATGCACGAGGGTGGCCACATCTTCCCCCTCGCGAAAACGTTCAGCCATCTGGTGCTCGGCAGCGCCAATCGCATCTTTAAATACTTGCAAGGGCGGTTTTTCACGGGAAGCCAAGTCCCGGCGAAAGCGGGTTTGATCGAAGAAGAACAGGGGGCGCTCGAAGTAAGGGATATTGGCCGGCTGCATGACTGAAGTCCGTTTGGCAGTGTCCCGCCGCGCGGCAGCGGGACTGTGCATCTTTAATTGGAGCGGGGAGAGTTTGCGATTAAAACTTTTCCTCACCGCGTGCGGTCAGTACCTCAACCCCGTTGCTGGTGACCACCATGGTGTGCTCCCACTGCGCCGATAGGCGGCGGTCCTTGGTGACTGCCGTCCAGCCGTCGCCGAGAACGCGGGTTGCGGCTTTGCCGGCATTGATCATCGGCTCAATAGTGAAGGTCATGCCCTCCTGCAAAACTTCGCCAGTTCCGGGCTGGCCGTAGTGCAATATCTGAGGTTCTTCGTGGAAGACATCGCCGATACCGTGACCGCAGAAGTCGCGTACGACGGAGTAGTAATTCTTTTCGGCATGCTGCTGGATCACATGGCCAATATCACCGAGGCTGGTACCCGGGCGCACTATCTCAATAGCCTTGTACATGCATTCTTGGGTTACGCGCACCAGTCGCTCGGCGTGTGCAGCGGGCTTGCCGACAAAGAACATCTTGCTGGTGTCGCCGTACCATCCATCCTTGATCACGGTGACGTCAATATTAATGATGTCGCCCTTTTTGAGGACTTTGCTTTCAGAGGGTATTCCGTGGCAGACCACTTCATTTACCGAGGTGCAAATGGACTTTGGGAAGCCTCGATAGCCGAGGCAGGCGGGAATGGCTTTCTGCACATTGACAATATGGTCGTGGCAGCGGCGGTCCAGTTCTTCCGTTGTGACACCAGGGACCACATATTCGCCAATCATTTCCAGGACCTCTGCGGCGAGGCGGCCCGCGGTGCGCATTTTGGCAATTTGTTCCGGCGTCTTTATGGCTGAGGTCATGCGTGTCCTTAAGTCTATCTGTGAAGGCGGGCATTGTAGCGGATTGCCGGTGGTGGGGCATAGCGTCAGGGCTTGACACTATTCAGCGAGCGAATCGGCGCACTCATTCGCACCATATTTGTCCGCGTCCTTCACTCAGCTGTGCGATTGTGGTATAAAGCGCGCCGCTCCGGAATGCTTCCGGGGTGAAAATGCCGCACACGCATCGACACATGTGTCTGGGTGCCTCGATAGGGGTTGACGCATGGGATGTGTGGAGGACTAACCCGTATATATAGAGGTTTATTATGCCGCAAGTAAGCATGCGCGATATGCTGCAGGCTGGTGTTCACTTTGGCCACCAGACCCGCTACTGGAACCCGAAGATGGGTCAATTCATCTTTGGTGCCCGCAACAAGATTCACATCATCAACCTGGAGCACACTGTACCGGCCTTCAACGAAGCCCTGCAGGTGATCAAGGGGATGGCTGCTCAAAAGAAAAAGATTCTGTTCGTTGGCACCAAGCGTGCTGCACAGAAATCTATCAAAGAGCAGGCTGAGCGCTGTGGCCAGCCCTTCGTCAGCAATCGCTGGCTGGGCGGTATGCTCACCAACTACAAAACCATCCGCGCGTCCATCAAGCGTTTCCGTGAGCTGGAAGCCCAGTCTCAAGATGGCACTTTCGAAAAGCTGACCAAAAAAGAAGCTCTGATGCGCACCCGTATGATGGAAAAGCTTGACCGCTCCATCGGTGGTATCAAAGACATGGGCGGTCTGCCCGACGCGATTTTCGTAATCGACGTTGAGCACGAGCGCATCGCCATCCAGGAAGCTAACAAGCTTGGTATTCCGGTAATCGGTGTTGTCGATACCAATAGCGATCCCGCTGGTGTTGACTATGTAATTCCCGGTAACGACGACGCTATCCGTGCAATCAAGCTGTACACCACTGTTGCAGCTGATGCGGTGCTCGCCGGTGCAGCGGAAGCTGGCAGCGCGGTGAACAAAGACGAGTACGTCGAAGCTAGCGATGACGAAGCTGCTGCAGAGTAATTTGCAGGGCTAAGTAGTGTAACGGAGTAGCGTTACATTGCGAACTTAAAAAGGGGCCCGAATTACGGCCCCTTTTTTCTAATTTTTAGTGACAGAACCCCGAGGAAAAAATCATGGCGATTACCGCGTCAATGGTAAAAGAACTGCGCGAGCGTACTGGCCTGCCGATGATGGAGTGTAAGAAAGCACTTACCGCAGCGGATGGCGATATCGAGAAAGCGATCGAAGACCTGCGCAAAGCCTCCGGCCTGAAGGCTGCTAAAAAAGCTGGCCGTACCGCTGCAGACGGCGTTGTCGCTGCAAAAGTAGCCGAGGACGGCAGCTACGGTGTGTTGGTTGAAGTGAACTCTGAGACTGACTTCGTTGCCCGCGATGAAAACTTCCAGGCTTTTGTTGCCAAGGTGGTCGATAAGGCATTTGCTGAGCGTCAGCAGGACGTAGCCGCCCTGATGGAAGGTGATCTGGAAACTGCTCGCGAAGCACTGGTTCAGAAAATCGGTGAGAACATCGGTGTGCGTCGAATCCAGCTGGTTGAGGCTCCGGTTGTAGGTGCCTACGTACACTCCAATAATCGTATCGCCGCCCTGGTAGCTCTGAGCGCTGGTGAGGTTGAGCTGGCGAAAGACGTTGCTATGCACGTAACCGCGGTAAACCCCCAGGTGAATAAGCCTGAAGATATGCCTGCTGATGTTCTGGAAAAAGAGAAGGACATCATCAAGGCGCAGCCGGATATGGAAGGCAAACCCGCTGAGATCGTTGAGAAAATGATGGGTGGCCGTATCAAGAAGTTCCTGAAGGAGAACAGCTTGGTAGAGCAGCCTTTCGTTAAGAATCCTGACGTGAGTATTGGCAAGCTGGTTAAAGAAGCCGGCGCTGACGTAACTTCTTTCGTTCGTTTTGAAGTGGGCGAAGGTATCGAGAAAGAAGAGGTGGACTTCGCTGCAGAAGTAGCTGCACAGGTTAAGTCCTCTTCTTAATTGATAATAGTGGGTGCCCTGTGCGCTCACTCGCGGTGGGGTGCCTTCGCTGGAGCCTATGTGCTTACAGCGGGGCACCCCTCTGTGTAAATGACTGAAAGTGTTGTAATGTTCGGCGGCAATACTTGGCCACTAAACAGGTACATTTGAGAGGACCGAAGAATGCCCGGTATTAAAGACCGCAAATATAAAAGAATTCTGTTGAAACTCAGCGGCGAAGAGCTGATGGGTGATCAGGGTTTTGGTATCAGCCCTAAAGTGCTGGACAAAATGGCCCTGGAGATTGGCCAGCTGGTAGGTATCGGCGTTCAGGTTGGATTAGTTGTGGGCGGCGGCAACTTGTTTCGCGGCGCGGCCCTGAGTGCAGCCGGACTCGATCGCGTGACCGGTGATCATATGGGAATGCTGGCTACGGTAATGAATGCCTTGGCCCTGCGAGATGCACTGGAAAGGTCCAATATCTCCTCGCGGGTAATGTCCTCTATTCAGATGAGCGGAATTGTGGACCACTATGACCGCCGCGCGGCCATTCGCTACTTGGAGCGCGGTGAGGTACTGATTTTTGCCGCGGGTACCGGCAACCCATTTTTTACCACAGATTCTGCAGCCTGCCTGCGCGGTATTGAAATTGAGGCTGAGTTGGTGCTAAAAGCCACCAAGGTAGACGGTGTTTATTCGGCTGATCCGGTACTGGACCCTACCGCAACCCGCTATGACCAGCTGACTTATGACGAAGTGCTCGATAAAAAACTTGGCGTGATGGATTTGACTGCGATCTGTCTCTGCCGCGAGCACAATATGCCCGTTCGGGTGTTCCGTATGGATAAAACCGGTGCGCTGCTCAATATTGTCGTGGGCGGCGAGGAAGGCACGCTAATCGAAGAGGAAGTGAAATCGTGATTGAAGATATCAAAAAAGACGCTAAGACTCGCATGAGCAAGGCGCTCGACGCACTGGCCAATAATTTCAATAAAATTCGCACCGGCCGTGCGCATCCGAGTATTCTCGACGGTATTCATGTTTCCTATTACGGTTCAGATACTCCACTATCTCAGGTTGCCAATGTCACAGTTGAGGATGCGCGCACCTTATCGGTGACTCCTTGGGAGAAAAACCTGGTTCCAGACATCGAAAAGGCGATTATGAAATCGGATCTGGGCCTCAACCCAAGCACAGCGGGTGCGGTTATTCGTATACCGATGCCTATGCTGACCGAAGAGACTCGCAAGAACTTTATTCGTCAGGCTCGCGGTGAGGCTGAGACTGCGCGTGTGTCTATCCGAAATATTCGTCGCGATGCGCTGGCTGAGGTGAAATCTTTGGTCAAGGACAAGGAAATCTCCGAGGACGATGAGCGTCGTGCAGGTGATGATGTTCAGAAAATTACAGATCAGTTTGTAGCGGATGTCGATAAGGCGCTCGCAGCTAAAGAAAAAGATCTGATGGAAATTTAATGGGTAATAGTGGTACCAGCTTGAGCTCCCCAGTCCCCCGACATATCGCCATTATTATGGATGGTAATGGGCGCTGGGCCGCCCGCAGAGGGCTCTCGCCCTCGGCTGGGCACAAGGCTGGAGTTGAGCGCATACGCGATCTCCTGTCTGCGTGTAGGAGTCGCGGTGTAGAGGTGCTGACATTGTTCGCTTTTTCTAGCGAAAATTGGCAGCGCCCTCCTAAGGAAGTGGAGCTGCTAATGACGCTGTTTCACTCCTATCTGCGCAAAGAAGCTAGGCGTATGCGTGATGAAGGCGTGCGCCTGAGAGTGGTAGGGCGCAGGGATCGTTTTTCGCCTCGCTTGCAGCGCGCCATTGTGGAAGCGGAGGAGATTACCCGGGGCTGTACTCAGGGCGACCTGGTTATTGCTGCGGACTATGGCGGTCGCTGGGATATTGCCCAGGCGGCAAAGCAGCTTGCCGAAGAGGTGGTCAATGGCCAGCGGTCCCTCGACTCCATTGATGAGGATGCGGTTGAAAGCCATATACAGCTCGCGGATTTGCCATCGGTGGATCTATTGATAAGATCCAGTGGCGAGCAGCGTATAAGTAACTTTATTCTCTGGCAGGCCGCCTATAGCGAGTTATTTTTTACCGATACGCTCTGGCCGGATTTTGATGAAAGCGCCCTTGATGAGGCGATAAAAGCATTCCAACAGCGCGACCGGCGATTCGGTGGGCGCGCTGAAGGTGATGGCACGGCTGTGCAGGCCTGACAGGGATCGGGCCAAATGCGCGGCCATTTTTTTGTCCGCGAATAATTTTTAGGAATATTACACCGGGGCGTTCAGGCTTGCTGTGCGATAGTAGGCTGAGTGTAGGTCCAGATGAAAGGGGTTTTCGGTGCTTAAACAAAGAATAATTACTGCGCTGGTATTGCTGGTACTTTTCGCTGGAGTTTTGTTCCTGCTACCAATTCAATGGTACACACTGATTTTCGTAGCCGTGATTTTGCTCGGTGGTTGGGAGTGGGCCAATCTTTCCAACCTCAATCGCGCACTGCGTTTTGTCTTTCTCGCCGCACTGGGCGGAACCCTGGTATTCACCGCGGAATATGTTTTTTCCATGGATTTCGGATCCCCGGATATTGATCGGGCCCGTCAAATCCTGGCAGTAGCCTGCGGTTGGTGGGCGCTTGCTTTTCACTGGGTCCAGAGCTACCCCGCCAGTGCCTCGCTGTGGGGCAATCGTTGGGTACGTGGACTGATTGGGCTAGTGGTTCTGGTGCCCAGCTGGTTGTCGCTGGTGGTTTTGCGTGGGCTCGATCACGGGGCCTGGCTGGTATTGTATGTCGTCGCTATTGTTGTCGCTGCCGATGTGGGCGCTTATTTTGTCGGGCGCAAGTTCGGAAAGCGCAAGTTGGCCCGCGAAGTGAGTCCCGGCAAATCCTGGGAGGGTTTTTTTGGCGGTTTGGGAGCCTGCTTGATACTCGCACTGGTTACTTCCTACCTGTTTGATCTTCCTCTGAAAAATACTGTGCTGTTCTCTTTCGGTGTACTGGTAACTGCGCTTGCCTCAGTCATTGGCGACCTGCTGGAGAGTATGTTCAAGCGGCACCGGGGTATCAAAGACAGTAGTCATATTCTGCCAGGGCATGGCGGTGTTATGGATCGGCTGGATAGTCTCACTGCGGCTTTACCGGTTTTCACCATGGCGGCCCTCGCTAGTGAGCTGCCTAAGTACTTATAACGGGTACGCCACACTTCAATTTATATCCAGTGCTTGTGACCAGCGCCGCCATTGTCTGTCGGTGCTTTGGTCGAGGTACAAGAAGTTTCGTAGGTAAGTCGAGCACTTATGCAAAGGCAATCTCCACAAGTCGTCACTGTCCTAGGTTCTACGGGCTCTATTGGGGTAAGCACTCTCGATGTGCTTGCCCGCCACCCCCAGCGCTATACCATCTATGCTCTGACAGCCCGCGAGCGTATCGCTGAGCTGGCCCAGCAGTGTCGTCAATATAACCCTCGCTTTGCGGTGGTGGCTGGTGAAGAGGGGGCCGATCAATTGCGCAGTATGCTGGGGGAGGGAGTTTCTACTGAAGTCCTTTGGGGTTTGGAAGGGCTATGCCAGGTTGCCTCTGCGAATGAAGTGGATGTGGTTATGGCAGCAATTGTCGGTGCAGCTGGGCTGCGTCCAACTCTAGCAGCAGTTGAAGCTGGGAAGAAAGTGTTGCTTGCGAATAAAGAGGCTCTGGTGATGGCCGGCCCAGTTTTCCTGCAAGCTTTGCGTGCAGGAGGTGCCCAATTGCTGCCAATTGACAGCGAGCACAATGCCATTTTCCAGTGCCTGCCCCAGCCGTTTGGCAGCTTGGAGGGGGCGGGAGTGGAAAAAATCTTGCTAACCGGTTCCGGCGGCCCTTTCCGCACACGCCTAGCCGGTGATTTACATCGAGTGACCCCCGAGGAAGCTTGCGCACACCCCAATTGGTCGATGGGACGGAAAATTTCAGTAGATTCGGCCACCATGATGAATAAGGGGTTGGAGTTTATTGAGGCCTGTTATTTGTTCAGCGCCAGCCCAGAGCAAATAGAAGTGGTCGTGCACCCACAGAGTATTGTGCATTCCATGGTGCAATATCGGGATGGCTCCCTGTTGGCACAGATGGGTAATCCAGATATGCGCACCCCCATCGCTCACGCACTGGCCTTTCCCACCCGCATAGATGCTGGGGTTCCTGCACTCGACCTGATAGCGCAGGGCCGCCTGGATTTTGAAGCGCCAAATTATCAGCGATTCCCCTGCCTGCGTCTGGCACGCGAAGCTATGAATGCCGGCGGCAGTGCTCCCACGGTATTGAATGCGGCCAATGAGGTGGCTGTAGAGGCGTTTTTACAAGGACGGTTGGCATTTACTAGTATTGCTGCGGCTATAGAAAAAGTAATGAATAGCACTCCCACCGTTGAACTGACAGGGCTGGACGTAGTCGAAGCCATTGATCTCAATGCGCGGGAGCTGGCCCAACAAGCTGTTGGGGCCCTTTAATTTTGCTGCTGGGCATATAATGCCGGTGTTTGCGCATGAAAAGAGACTGTAACTGAGTATGGATCTGATTCAGACGGTAATCTGGGCCTTGGTAGCCCTCGGTATACTGGTTTCCTTCCACGAGTTTGGACACTTTCTCGTAGCACGGCTCTGTGGGGTCAAGGTGCTGCGTTTTTCTGTCGGCTTTGGCCGCCGCCTTTTCTCTCGCTATGACCGGCACGGCACTGAGTTTGCTATCTCAGCAATTCCCCTTGGTGGCTATGTCAAAATGCTAGATGAGCGGGAGGGACCTGTCGCCGCTCATGAGCTGAATCAGGCATTTAACCGAAAGAGTGTTTGGGCGCGTATAGCGATTGCTGCAGCGGGTCCCGCAGCTAACTTCCTGTTGGCAATTGTACTGTTTTGGATTGTCTTTATGGGGGGCACGGCGGGTCCGGTGCCTGTCGTAGATTCCGTCAAGCCTGGAAGTATTGCTGAAGCTGCGGGATTGGAGTCCGGGCAGGAAATTATCGCGGTGGATGGCGAAGCTACACCCACTTGGCAAGCCCTCAACTGGCGCTTGGCTAACCGTTTGGGGGACAGTGGCTCTATAGAATTCTCAGTGCGCTACCCGGACTCTAACCTCGAATATCATATGGCGGCTGATATCGACCGTTGGCTCGCAGGGCAGGAAGTCCCTGACCCATTGGGGGAGATTGGCCTCGGTCTCTGGACGCCGCCCATTAGTATGACGTTGCATAAGGTTGTGGAGGGTAGCGCTGCTAGTGCAGCGGGGCTGCGTGCGGGCGATAAGATTGTGGCTACCGACGGGCGAATTTTTTCCGGTTGGGAAGAGTGGAGTCAGTATGTGCGCGCTCGTGCAGGCGAGCCCCTTCAGGTGGAAGTTGAACGCCAGGGGCAACGGTTGACCCTGCCGGTTACGCCGGCGCAGGTGACGCTCGACAGTGGTGAGCGTGTCGGCCAGATCGGCGTACAGCCCGTCACCGAGCGCTGGCCCGAGGATCGCGTACGAGTTTTCCACTACGGTGTAGCTGGCGCTCTTTCTCAGGGGGTGCAAGAGACTTGGGACAAAACACTGTTCACTCTGAACAGCTTGAAGAAATTGATTTTTGGTCAACTTTCGACCAAAAACTTGAGTGGCCCCATCACCATTGCTAAAGTGGCGGGTACTTCCGCAGAGAGGGGGTGGCAGTCTTTCCTGTCGCTTTTAGCTCTGCTTAGTATCAGTCTCGGTGTACTCAATCTGTTACCCATTCCGGTACTCGATGGTGGTCACCTTCTCTACTACGGTATTGAGGCGGTCAAGGGTTCTCCTGTGTCTGAGAGAGTGCAGGTGATCGGTTTACAAGTAGGTATGGCCTTAGTGCTTTGTATTATGGGGTTGGCGCTTTATAACGATATTTTACGTTTGTAGCCTCCTGGAGTGCATTTTCCTATGGCGTTTGGAGTGAGTAGATTTTAAGAGTGAGCGCGGTGCCGGTTACCTTGGGAACCTCTGCTCTTATCAGAAGCGGTTCGGAATTAGTATGAAGTATTGGCTGTTAGCGATATCCCTGGGCTTGGTGCTGCCTCTCAGCGCTTTAGCTCAGTCATTCGTTCTCAGCGATATTCGTGTAGAAGGTTTGCAGCGTGTTTCTGCAGGCACCGTTTTTTCAGCTCTTCCGGTGCGGGTTGGCGATGAAATTGAGCTTGCGGATATTCAGGGGGCGACCCGAGAACTGTTTCAAACCGGTTATTTTGAGGATATTCAGATCGGTCGTGAAAGTAGCGTTTTAGTTGTTAACGTGAGAGAGCGGCCAGCCATATCTAAGATAGATATATCAGGAAACAAGGCGATTGCCTCGGAAGATCTGCTAAAGGCGCTGAAGGATTACGGTCTGGCCGAGGGACAGATTTTAAAGCGCTCGACCCTCAAAGGGTTGACCCGGGAGTTTGAGCGCCAGTATGTGGCACAGGGGCGCTATGGCGCTAGCGTCCAAGCAGAAGTTAAAGAGTTACCACGCAATCAGGTTGAATTGAAGGTTATTGTCGAGGAAGGGACCGTTGCTGCGATTAAACATATCAACATCGTAGGGAATCGCGTCTTTTCAGATCAAGAGCTCGGAGAAATTTTTGAGCTTAAAACCACTGGCTGGCTCTCTTGGTTGCGCAGTGATGATAAGTACTCCCGTGAGAAGCTCACTGGTGACCTGGAGCGTCTTGAATCTTATTATCTCGATCGCGGATATCTCGACTTCCAGATCGACTCTACCCAAGTATCTCTTGGGCCGGACAAGAAGAGTGTTTTCATCACTGTTAACGTGATTGAGGGTGATGTTTACACTGTTAGTGAAGTAGAACTTGCTGGAGACCCAGTCGTTCCAGAGGAAGAAATTAAGCGCTTGCTGCTAGTGCGTGAAGGGCAGACGTTCTCCCAGGTCAGGATGACAACGACTTCAGACTATATTTCCAAGCGTTTGGGCAATAAGGGTTACGCTTTTGCCGAAGTAAACGGTATTCCAGAAGCCAATAAAGAAGAGAACACGGTAAAAATCACTTTCTTTATTGACCCTGGCAAGCGCACCTACGTTAGGCGTATTACTTTTCGTGGAAACACTCGCACGGCAGATGAAGTTTTGCGGCGAGAGTTGCGCCAAATGGAGTCCGCTTTAGCTTCTTCGGCTCTTATTGAGCAATCTAAAGTTCGCCTTGAGCGACTTGGTTACTTGAAGGTGGTGAAAGTTGAAACGGTCAAGGTACCCGGGAACTCAGAACGGGTTGATGTCGATTACAAGGTAGAGGGGCAACCCTCAGGTTCCGGGGGAGCTGGGCGCTGAATAAAGCGCTGTAACTCCTGGATTGCGAATAAAAACACTCGGAATTAGTAGATGAAAGATTTCCTCAAAGCGGCCTCCCTCGGCCTGATGTTGCCTTTAAGTGCAATAGCGCAGTCGTTCGTGGTCAATGATATTCGCGTGGAAGGATTGCAACGCGTCTCTGCCGGTACAGTCTTCTCTGCCCTTCCCGTGCGAGTGGGTGATGAAATTGAATCCGTGGAAATCCAGAGCGCTACCCGGGCACTGTTCCGCACCGGCTACTTTGAAGATATCCAAATCGGCCGTGAAAATGGTGTTCTGGTGGTCACTGTTCGCGAGCGTCCAGCAATTTCCAAGATTGAGATCAGCGGTAATAAGGCCATCGCCACCGAAGATTTGCTCAAGGGCATGAAGGATAACGGTTTATCCGAGGGGCAGATCTTTAAGCGTGCAACCCTGGAGGGGCTCGCCCAGGAGCTTGAGCGGCAATATGTGGCACAGGGGCGCTATGGTGCAAGTGTTAAGACCGAAGTGAAAGAATTGCCACGCAACCAGGTCGAGCTGCGGGTTATCGTCGACGAGGGCTCTGTTGCGGCTATCAAGCACATCAATGTTGTGGGTAACGAGGCATTTTCCGACGAAGAATTGGCAGAAATTTTCGAGCTGCAGACCACAGGTTGGTTGTCCTGGCTGCGCAGCGATGACAAATATTCCCGTGAGAAACTCACTGGTGACCTGGAGCGCCTAGAGTCTTACTATCTCGACCGCGGCTATCTGGATTTTCAAATAGAATCCACTCAGGTTTCCCTGAGCCCAGACAAGCAGAGTGTTTTTATCACAGTCAATGTGAGAGAGGGGAATGTTTACACCGTCAGTGAGGTGGATCTCGCCGGCGACCCGGTGGTTTCGGAAGAGGAAATCAAGCGCTTACTGTTGGTGCGTGAAGGGCAGACTTTCTCCCAGATTCGGATGACCACCACGTCTGACTATATTACCAAGCGTCTGGGCAATGAAGGTTATACCTTTGCCGAGGTGAATGGCATTCCCGAACCCAATAAAGAAGAGAATACGGTAAAAATTACCTTCTTTATCAACCCGGGTAAGCGCGCCTATGTGCGCCGAATCAATTTCCGTGGTAACACCCGTACTGCCGATGAGGTGTTGCGCCGTGAAATGCGTCAGATGGAATCTGCCTCGGCCTCCTCCGCAAGAATTGAGCAATCCAAGGTGCGCCTGGAACGCCTCGGTTACTTTAAAGAGGTGGAAGTAGAAACTGCAGAGGTGCCTGGTACTTCCGACCAGATCGATGTGGAATATACCGTAGAGGAGCAACCTTCAGGCTCTATTGGTGGCACTATCGGCTGGGCACAGAGTAGCGGCTTGGTACTCGGCGGTAATATCCAGGAAAATAACTGGCTGGGTACCGGCAAGCAGGTAGGTATAGGTTTAAACGTCTCTACCTACCAGACCGCACTGAACTTTTCCTATCTTGACCCTTACTTTACACCTGACGGTGTGAGCCGCGGGTTTAACGTTTTTTATAGGGAAAATGACTACTCTGAGGTCAACCTGTCGGACTACAACACGACTAGTTATGGTGGTGGTGTTAGCTTTGGCTACCCGGTTTCAGAAATTTCCCGTGTGGGACTGAATGTTAATTTCAGTCATTTGGAGCTCTCGGCCTCGAGTGGTTCTGTACAGGAAATCCAATCCAGCCCATCTCTTTTGGATGACACCGCTCGTGAGGGGGTGACACTCATTGATGCCGAGACGATTGTTGCAGATCTCAATAATGATGTGGCCAATGATCTTGCAATGATGATTGATCAGAACCAGTTTAATACTTCGGCAGATGGTTTTATCGATCGTTACGGTGATGCGTTTAATAACTTGGCTTTGACAGCTTCTTATGCCCGCTCCACTTTGAACCGCGGTATATTGGCGACTCGCGGGGCATCCCAGAATTTCTCCGCAGAATTTACCGTGCCCGGCAGTGATCTTGAATACTACAAATTTATTTATACTGGTCAGTATTTCCGCCCCCTAACGAAGAGTTTGACGCTACGTCTGCGTACGCGCCTGGGTTACGGGGATGGCTACGGTGATCTCGATCAACTGCCTTTCTTTGAAAATTTCTATGCCGGTGGTTTTGGCTCTGTGCGCGGTTTCAAGCGTAATACACTGGGCCCCCGTTCCACTCCTGCAGAGTTTTATACTCAACTTCCTTGTGCAACCGATGGTGAAAGCATTACAAAAAACTGCTATCAGATAGATGAGAATGGGAACCTGGATATCCGTCAGAACGGTGATGCCGACCCCTTTGGTGGCAATATCTTAGTAGAAGGTAGTGCCGAGGTTATTTTCCCGCTGCCGTTTATCAAAGATCAGCGCTCTCTGCAGTCTGCCTTCTTTGTTGATGCGGGTAACGTCTTTGATACCAGTTGTGATGAAACCCAGATCAACTGTTACGATGTGGACTTCGGTAAAATGAATGTTTCCGCGGGCATTGGTTTGACATGGGTTACCGGTTTTGGACCATTGACTTTCAGTTTGGCTAAAGCCTTGAAGGAAAACGAGGATGATGAGACGGAAGTGTTCCAGTTTACCCTGGGTAATAGCTTTTAACTTTATCGAATATAAATGGATTGAGTGCAGCTACTGCGCATAAAAAATAAAACCAATTGGAGAGACTAAAGTGCTTAAGAATGTAAAGATTTTCGCAATCCTGCTGGCTGGTATAACCCTGTCTGGCGCCGCCATGGCGCAGACCAAGGTTGCGGTATTTAACCTGCAGGCTGCGATTATGAGCACCGATGTGGCCAAGACCAAGGTCAATTCATTGAAGACCAGTTCCGAGTACTCCAAGCTGCAAAGTAGTGCCGAGTCTATTCGTTCAGAATTGCAAAAAATGGCAGAAGATGCGCAGAAAAACAGCGTTACCTGGTCCGATGAGCAGAAAACAGAATATCAGCGTAAGATGAACTTCAAGCGTTCAGACTTTGAAACTACTGTTAAAAAACTGCGCGCAATGGAGGCCCAGGTAGGTCAGGAAATTCAAACTTCTCTGGGGCCCAAGGCTAAAACAGCGCTGGAAGCGATCATTAAAGAGCAAAACCTGGACTTAGTGTTGGATGCCTCTACCGCTTACTTTGCAAATCCTTCGGTCAATTTGACTGAGGCTGTCGTAAAGCGTATGAATGCTGATAAGTAATCGATAGCCTGTATGAGTGACAATTTGTCGTTAACCCAGCTTGCAAATGCTCTGGGTGCTGAGCTGCGTCTGGCCCCCGGGGTAGACGCAGACTATGTAATTTCTGGTCTTAGCACTTTGCAAGATGCTGGGCCCGAGCAGTTGACCTTTCTGGCAAACCCTAATTATCGCCGCTTCCTCAAGACCACGTCAGCGGGCGCTGTATTGGTGACTGCCGAGTTTGTTGAGGAGACACCTGTTAGCGCACTTTGTGTGGATAACCCTTACTTGGCTTTTGCCAGGGCGAGTGCTTTGTTCAATACGGCTCCAACGATTGAGGCAGGTATTCACCCGAGCGCTGTAGTTCATCCGGACGCAGAAGTGGCCTCTAGTGCCTCTATTGCAGCTGGTGCGGTGATAGAGGCGTTTGCGAAAATTGGACCTCGGGCATCGGTTGGCGCCAACTGCTTTGTGGGAGAGGGCAGCACCCTTGGAGAAGGGAGCTGCCTTTATGCGGGTGCAATACTGCATCACGGTTGTCAGGTCGGGCGCGATGTTATCATCCACAGTCACGCGGTTATTGGTACAGACGGCTTTGGTTTTGCGCTGCATCAGCGTGAATGGATTAAGATTTACCAGCTGGGTGGCGTGCAGGTTGGCGATGAGGTTGAAATAGGCGCCAATACTTGTGTGGATCGTGGGGCACTTGGTGACACTGTGATTGGTCGTGGTGTCAAGATCGACAATTTGGTCCAAATCGCGCACAATGTGCAGATTGGTGACTACTCAGCCATTGCTGCATGCACAGGAATTGCGGGCAGCGCAGTAATCGGTAAGCACTGTGCTTTGGGTGGCAGCTCCCGTATTGCCGGGCATGTAACCATTGCCGATGGCTGCCAAGTTACCGCTAATACTTTTGTGACCAAATCCATCGACAAGCCGGGAATTTACTCCGGCGCTTTACCCTTTGCCGATAGCCAGTCCTGGCGTCGCAACGCGGTGCGTTTCGGGCAGTTGGATAAGGTGGCACGAAGGGTGAAAGATTTGGAGAAGCAACTTAAAGCCCTGTCCCTCGATCGGGATAAATAGCTCACAGCTGCTTTAAGAAAAACAATTTTGATTTGATGTTTTCGGGGCGTTTAACGCCCCGAAGTGGTTTCTGGGGGCATTTGGAATGATGGATGTAACTGAGATTCGCGAGTACCTGCCACATCGCTATCCGTTTTTATTGGTCGATCGTGTCGTTGAACTCGAGGAAGGGAAGTTTATTAAGGGGTATAAAAATATCTCTATTAATGAGGAGCTGTTTAACGGTCACTTTCCACAGATGCCGATTTTCCCCGGTGTTATGATCGTTGAGGCTCTGGCCCAGGTTTCAGGAATTCTTGGCTTCAAAACATTTGGCAAGAAGCCTGAGGATGGCTACCTGTACCTGTTTGGCGGTGTGGACAAGGCGCGCTTTAAGCGTCAGGTGGTCCCTGGGGACAGGCTGGACCTGATGTCCGAAGCAGTTTCAGTGCGCCGTAATATCTGGAAGTTTTCCTGTAAAGCCAGTGTCGATGGTGAGCTTGCGGCCTCTGCAGATCTTCTGTGTGCGGTGAAGCAGGTTTAAAGCGCTTATTCGTCACTTGACGTGGCTGCTAAGGTGCTTTTGATAACTCTTCCAGTTGTTGTTTATTTGAAGTTGTAGTGTCCGAAGTGTCGCTACCTGAGGAGTAGATTCCAGAATGCAGACAAATATCCACCCCACAGCTATTATCGATCCGACGGCGGTTATCGGTTCCGGGGTGAGTATCGGAGCCTATTCCATAGTTGGCGCCGATGTGGAACTCGGTGATGGCTGTGAAATTGCTTCACATGTTGTATTGAGTGGGCCCACTAAGCTCGGAAAAAATAACCGTATTTACCAGTTTGCCTCGATAGGTCAAGATACGCCGGACAAAAAATATCAAGGCGAGCAGACCACCCTGGTAATCGGCCATAACAATGTTATTCGTGAGGGCGTTACCATCCACCGGGGCACTGTGCAGGATCGTGGGGAAACCACTATCGGCAGTGATAACCTGATTATGGCCTATGCCCACATTGGTCATGACAGTGTTGTCGGTAATCACACCATTCTTGTTAATAATGTGGGGCTCGCCGGCCACGTAATAGTAAAAGATTGGGCAATCCTCAGCGGGTACAGTCTTGTACATCAGCATTGCACCATTGGTGAGCACGCTTTCCTAGGGATGGGCGCAGCGATCGGCAAAGATGTGCCGGCTTATGTCATGGTGGCTGGGAATCCGGCAGAGGCCAAGACTATTAATGCGGAGGGGTTGCGTCGTAGAGGTTTTTCCCGCGAGGATATCTCTCTAATCAACAAGGCATACAAAACGGTCTACCGGCGCGGCCTCACTCTGCAAGAGGCTGTCCAGGCCCTTACGGAACTGCGTGAGCAGTCCCCTGTAATTCAGCCTTGGATTGATTCCCTGCAGACCTCCTCTCGCGGAATTGTCCGCTAAGCACAACCATTTGCGGGAAGTGCTGTTATTGTGCACTTCCTGATTTAGTCTTTTCATATCTTAATCGGTATCTATGAAAATTGAGCCATTTCCACTCTGGGGGAATTGTTAGGCGTGTCAGAAAATAATAAGCCGGTTCGTATTGGTATTGTTGTCGGTGAGGCCTCTGGAGATATCCTCGGTGCAGGTCTTATTGACTCCCTGCAAAAGCGCCTCCCGGGAATTCAGTTTGAAGGGATTGCCGGTCCGCGTATGCAGGCTTTGGGGGCGAAATCCCTTTTTCCAATGGAGCGTCTCTCGGTGATGGGATTGGTTGAGCCGCTAAAACGACTGCCAGAATTATTAAAAATTCGCCGCACTCTACGCGAGCACTTCACTGAAAATCCGCCGGATCTTTTTATCGGAATCGACTCACCAGATTTTAACTTGTCTCTGGAGGAGTCCCTCAAGGCCGAAGGGGTTCGCACTGTGCACTATGTCAGCCCTTCAGTGTGGGCGTGGCGACAGGGGCGAATAAAAAAGATTGCTCGTGCTATTGATCATATGCTCACCTTGCTGCCTTTTGAGGCTGCTTTTTATCGTGAAAACCACGTGCCGGTGACTTTTGTGGGGCATCCGTTAGCGGATGATATTCCTCTGCAGGTTAGCAATGTTGCAGAGCGCAAAGAGCTGGGTCTCACAGTTGATGACCGTGTTATTGCGCTGTTACCGGGTAGCCGAGGTGGGGAAGTGCGTTTGCTTGGGCCGTTATTTTTGCAGACGGCTCGCTGGTGTTACCAGCGCCATCCCGATCTCAAATTTGTATTGCCGGCAGCGAATGAGCAGCGTTTAGCCGAATTGCGGGAGCAGCTAAAGGATTTTCCGGAACTGCCTGTCACGATATTAGAGGGGGATTCACACAAGGCGCTCAGTGTGTCGGATGCTGTGTTAATTGCTTCAGGAACGGCAACGTTAGAAACTATGCTACTGAAAAAGCCTATGGTGGTTGCCTATAAACTGGGCAAAATTACTTACGCTATCGTCTCTCGTATGCTGCACACTCCCTGGGTTTCTCTGCCCAACTTGTTGGCACAAAGGGAGCTGGTGCCGGAAATCCTGCAGAGTGATGCGACCCCGGAGAATCTCGGAGCGGCGTTGATGCGCTATTTTGAAGATCCACTACTGGGTGATCAGTTGCAGCGCGAATTTGACGATCTTCACCAGCAATTGCGCCGAAATGCCTCTGAGCGGGCAGCCGATGCTATCTGTGCTCTTTTGAAGTAATCGGGTTTTATAAACCATGAGTGTTAAAAAAGAATTACCTCCGTACATCTGTCCTTATAAAGGCGATCTTCTCGCTGGAGTCGATGAGGTTGGCCGCGGCCCATTGGCTGGAGATGTAGTGGCGGCTGCAGTAATTCTCGATCCAGCAGAGCCCATTTTGGGGCTGGCTGACTCCAAAAAACTTAGTGAGAAAAAACGAGAGTCGCTCTTTGAGGAAATTTGTGAGCGTGCACTGAGTTTTTCTATTGCCCGTGCAACCGTCGAAGAAATTGATCAGATCAATATTCTGCAGGCGAGTTTATTGGCAATGCGCCGTGCAGTGGAGCAGTTGCCACTACAGCCTGAGTTTGTGTTAGTAGATGGTAATAAAAGACCGGACTGGTCTTATCCCTGCGATACTGTGATTAAGGGGGATGGTCGCGTTGCCGCCATTGCTGCGGCCTCAATTTTGGCCAAAGTGACCCGTGATCGAGAGATGCTGGAGTTGGATGCACGCTATCCAGGTTATGGGCTGGCCGGCCACAAAGGTTATCCCACTAAAGCTCATGTGCAGGCCCTGGAAGAATTGGGTCCCAGCCCACTGCACCGGGTGAGTTTTGCCCCGGTAAGGAAACTCTTAGAGGATATTGCTTAAGCTTAAGCTTAAGGTTGTAGAGCGCTTGACTAGCGCTCAATTTTTTTGATCCTGGCTCTGATAATCATTTTGTCGGACACCTCTTCAATTTCCACTTGGTAATTATTGAGGATGAATAAGCTGATATTGCCATCTGGGATGCTTTCAAGATGCTCCATAAGGAGACCGTTGAAGGTCTTTGGTCCGTCGGTGGTTAGGTCCCAATTTAGCGTGCGGTTGATATCCCGGATAGAGGTTCCACCCTCGATCATATACCAGCCGCCTTCCATGGCGACAATTTCCTCATCGTCGCTGGGAACTGGGCTCGCGGTGAAGTCGCCGACAATTTCCTCCAGTAGATCTTCTAAAGTTACGATCCCCATCACCTCCCCGTATTCATCCACAACCAAGCCCATGCGGCGCTTGGTTTTCTGGAAGTTCATTAGCAGGGTGGGTAGTGGGGTGGCCTCGGGAACAAAGTAAGGTTCACCGGTAAAGGACTTGAGGCGTTCAGCTGTGAGCTTGTCTGGGCCGTCTCGCAGTATTTGTGCGGCGCGACGCAGGTGCAAAATACCCACTACCTGATTGATATCTCCCCGGTATACCGGCAGGCGGGTGTAAGTACTCTCTGCCAGTTGTTGGAGAATCTGATCGGCGCTGTTTTCCAGGTCGATTCCCATGACCTCGTTGCGTGGGATCATAATGTCTTCCACTGTGGCCTGGTCCAGGTCCAGCACATTGAGAAGCATGCCTTTGTGCTTGCTGGGAAGCAGGGCGCCAGATTCGAACACCACTGTTCTAAGTTCCTCGGGTGCTAGGTGTTCTGCCTCGTTGCCAGCAGTTGCTTCAACGCCTACCAGGCGCGCAAGTCCATTGGATATGCTGCCGACGAGTAATACAAACGGTGTCAGAAGCCATTGTAGTGGGCGTAAAACTAGCGATGCAGGAAATGCCACTCTCTCCGGGTGAAGAGCGGCAATGGTTTTTGGGGTGACTTCCGCAAAAATAAGAATAACGATAGTGAGAGCGCCGGTGGCGTAGAAGAGGCCGGCATCGCCGTACAGTTGAGTAAAGACAGCACCGGCAATCACTGAGGCCAGGATATTGACCAGATTATTGCCAATCAGGATAACGCCGATCAGCTTGTCCGGCCGGGCAAGCAGTTCCATGGCCCGCTTGGCGCCGCGGTGGCCGCTCTTGGCCTGGTGGCGCAGGCGGTAGCGGTTCAGCGCCATCATGCTGGTTTCGGAGCTGGAAAAGAAAGCCGATATCACAATCAGCAGGGCAAGCAGGCTAAACAGCAGGCCCGGGGGCATCTCGTTCAAGGGAGAACTCTTTTTATTTCTGAGCGGAGATATTGAAACAGAACGGCCACCTCCGCAAGTTATCCGGTCACTTATAACCCAAAATAAACCCGGTAAAGGCTATAGGGGCGGTTGAGGAGATCAAGGGGTGTTCGGTCTCCTGCCTGAAAATGGCACCTGCGAGCGAATGTCAGTGCCGTTTGCTTATAATCGCCTTTAAACGGCTCCTCTTTAGTATTTTTAGCCGCGCTGAAGGATAACCTCAATAACCAACTTACTACCAAAGTAGGCCAGCATTAGTGCAGCAAAGGCACACAGAGTCCAGCGCACGGCTGTGTTACCGCGCCAACCCCACTGCCAATGCCCCCAAAGAAGAATGCTGTAAAGCACCCAGGCGAGCAGAGAGAGCACTGTCTTGTGTAGGGGGCCCTGCTCAAAAAGGTTGCCCACAAAGATAAATCCGGTAATCAGGGAGGCAGTTAACAGTAATTGGCCGAAAGCGATTAACCCAAAGAGTAATGACTCCATGCTTTGTAGGGGGGGGAGCAGGCGCATGGCACCCACTGGCCGATGGTTGTGTAGCTGCTGGTTCAGATAATAAAGGTAGATGGCCTGTAGGGTTGCAAGAGTAAGTAGGGAGTAGGCGGAGATTGATAGCAGCGCGTGTATGGCAATCCCAGAAGATAACTGTTGGTGTGGTGTAACGCCTCCCCAGGTGTGGGACGCGGTCAGTTCGGTGAGTGCTCCTAACGGGGCAAAAATCAGTATTAACAGGGTTAGTGGTCGATTCACCGCTAGGATAAGCAGCAATAAGTTCACCACCCAGGTGATTAATGACAGCATTGCTAACAGATCAAAGCGATAGCCCGCTGAGGAAAACAGTGTCTGCGCAAGGGATATTGCGTGGGTGGCCAGGGCTCCGGCGAGCAGGCCCAGGAGCAGTTTACGATCGGGCTGTTGGGCGCGGGCAAGGGCCCTGGCCGCGACAATGGTGGTAGCTATATATAGCGCGATGGCCGTCCAGTGGGCGAATGCCGCCATTGGTTAGATCCGTATCTTCTAAGCAGTGGAGGAGGAGTGTGTCACAGCACGCTTTAACAGGGAAGATCTGGTGATATTTCGGCTGTGACGGGACCTGAGCTATACTGCCGCGCCTCAGAGTGGGAGTTGGAGATACTCCCCAAAAAATTTCGCGGCCCTCCGCACCGGGGTCCTGTCCGCAATCGGAGAAATCGAGACGAATTTATGTTCGATAACCTGAGTGACCGCTTATCGGCGGCCCTAAAAAAAGTCACCGGCAAGGCCCGTCTGACCGATGACAATATCCGCGATACCCTGCGTGAAGTACGCAAAGCGCTGCTTGAGGCGGATGTCGCTCTGCCAGTCGTGAAGGCCTTTGTGCAGCAAGTGCGCACGGCCGCTGTTGGGCAGAAGGTTAGCAAGGCCCTGAACCCGGGGCAGCAGTTCGTCAAGATTGTTCAGGATGAGCTGGTTAAGGTGATGGGTGCTGCTGCAGAGCCGCTCAACCTTGCAGTTCAGCCCCCCGCTGTGATTTTGATGGCGGGCCTTCAGGGGGCCGGTAAAACCACTAGTGTTGCCAAGCTAGCTAAATACCTGCAGGAGCGGGAAAAGAAGAAAGTTATGGTGGTGAGTGCGGACGTGTATCGCCCCGCAGCCATCAAGCAGCTGGAAACTCTGGCAGGTGAAGTGGGCGCGCTGTTCCATGCTTCAACTCCTGATCAGAAGCCCCTGGATATTGCCAAGGGTGCAGTGGATGCGGCTCGCAAGCAATTTGCCGATGTACTGATTGTCGATACCGCGGGTCGCCTGCATATTGACAGTCAGCTGATGGATGAAATCCGCGAGCTGCACAGTGAGTTGGATCCCGCAGAAACCCTGTTTGTTATCGACGCAATGATTGGTCAGGATGCGGTAAATACCGCCAGCGCCTTCAATGAGGCCCTGCCACTGACTGGGGTTATTCTGACTAAGGCAGATGGTGATGCACGCGGTGGTGCGGCACTCTCTGTACGCCATGTTACTGGCAAGCCGATCAAGTTTATCGGTGTTGGTGAAAAGACCGACGCCCTGGAAACCTTCCACCCGGACCGTATCGCCTCCCGTATCCTGGGTATGGGCGACATTCTGTCTCTGATTGAAGAAGCAGAGCAGAAGATCGATAAAGAGAAAGCCGAAAAGCTGGTTAAGAAGGTCCAGAAAGGTAAAGGCTTTGACCTGGAAGACTTGCGCGACCAGTTGCAGCAAATGCAAAACATGGGTGGCTTTGGCTCCCTGTTGGAGAAAATGCCCGGCATGGGTGGTGTGGCGCAGGCCGCACAACAGGCCGACATGGGTAAAGAATTTAAGCGTATGGACGCATTAATCTCCTCCATGACGCCGGCCGAACGCCGCAATCCTGACCTTCTTAACGGTTCGCGCAAACGCCGTATCGTCGCCGGTTCCGGCACCCAGCTACAAGACTTGAATCGCCTGCTCAAGCAGCACAAGCAGATGGGCAAGATGATGAAGAAGCTCAAAGGCGGCGGCATGGGCAAGATGATGCGCGGCCTCGGTGGAATGACCGGGGGTGGTGGTCTGCCCGGAGGTCTCGGCGGAATGGGCGGTATGCCCGGTGGCCTGCCTCCCGGATTCAAGAAAAAGTAAGGGTTTACGGGGCTCTGGCGGCCCTAGGAATCGCTATACAAATCTCTGGCGGTACATTAGAATACGCCGCCTTTCAGCCGGGTGAGCTGCCGGCAGAGATGTTTGGGTGACAGCTTATTGCTGTCGCCAAGTGTTAAAAAATACAGGAAAGTTACATGGTAACCATTCGTTTGGCTCGTGGCGGTGCTAAAAAACGCCCGTTCTATCACCTGACCGTAACCGACAGCCGCAAGTCTCGCGACGGTCGATTCATTGAGCGTGTTGGCTTCTTCAACCCGGTTGCCCGTGGCCAGGAAGAGCGTCTGCGCATTGATCGTGAGCGTGTTGACTACTGGCTGGGTCACGGCGCTCAGGTTTCTGATCGCGTCAGCAAGCTGCTGAAAGAATCTGCTTAATTTGCGCGTAAGTGGTGCTCCTGTGACAGATAACGGAAAACCTTCCGAAGAGTTGGTCACGGTTGGGCGCGTTACTACCGTTTATGGTGTGCGCGGCTGGGTCAAGGTTCACTCCTATACCGAGCCGATGGACAACATCCTGCAGTTCCCTAATTGGCGCTTGCAGGGGCCGAAAGGTTGGGAAGCTCTCGAAATTGACGCTGGTAAGCGTCACGGTAAGGGCTTAATAGTACATGTGAAAGGCATTGATGACCGCGATTTGGCGGCTCGACTTTGCCAGCGCGATATAGCTGTAGCTCGTGAACTGATGCCTGAGCTTGAGCGAGGTGAGTATTACTGGCACCAGCTCGAGGGATTAAAGGTTGTCAGCCATTTCGATGGCGAAGATCACGACTTTGGTGTCGTCGCTCGCATGATGGAAACTGGCGCCAACGATGTAATGGTGGTGCGCGGTGGAGCGGATAAGCGCGAGCGCTTGATTCCCTATCTGCCGGATCAGTTTATAACCAATATTGACCTGGAAGCCGGTGTAATAACCGTCGACTGGGACCCAGCTTTTTAAGGCGCTGAGCGATGACTAAAAAAATCGCTCTGGTAAGCATTTTTCCGGAGATGTTTGCTGCATTGACCGAGTATGGTGTCAGCGGTCGGGCCGTCAAAGATGGCCTGTTGGAAGTACGCTGCTGGAACCCTCGGGATTTCACCAGTGACAAGCATCGCACTGTGGATGATCGCCCTTATGGCGGTGGTCCCGGAATGGTGATGATGGCTGAACCCCTTTATCAGTCCCTGCAGGCCGCGCGCGCCTGGGCTGGGGAAGAGGGCGAAGCTGTGCGCACTATCTACCTGTCTCCGCAGGGACAGCAACTGGATCAGCGCGGGGTCGAAAACCTCTCTGGCGCTGGCAATCTGGTTTTGCTGGCCGGGCGTTACGAAGGGGTAGATGAGCGTATCGTCGAATCAATGATCGACGAAGAGTGGTCCATTGGTGACTATGTCCTAAGTGGCGGTGAACTGGCCGCTATGGTGTTGGTGGACACCATTACACGCCTGATTCCCGGCGCGCTAGGGCACGACCAGTCGGCGGTTGAGGATTCATTCTCCTCGGGTCTGCTCGACTGTCCCCACTATACCCGGCCTGAACAGTACCGGGGTGTGGCGGTACCGGAAGTGTTGCTCTCGGGCAATCACGAAAGAATACGCCGCTGGCGCCTGAAGCAGGCACTGGCGCGCACACAGCAGCGTCGACCCGACCTTTTGGATGGGCTGGAGCTGAACAAGGAGCAGAAGCAACTGTTGGAAGAAATTCAACAGGAGCGGAAATCCGATAAAACTTGATGCCGGATTCGCCGGGAGGCGGGAGTAGTTCGGTGAACTAGCTGAGAAGCTACATAAACTCTATTTGGGAGCAAATCCAAATGACTAACAAAATTATCCAGCAGCTGGAGCAGGAACAGCTGAAGAGCGAAGTACCTCCCTTCGCGCCGGGCGACACTGTAATCGTTCAAGTGAAAGTAAAAGAAGGTAACCGCGAGCGTCTGCAGGCGTTCGAAGGTGTGGTAATCGGCAAGCGCAACCGCGGCCTGAACTCCTCCTTTACCGTGCGTAAAATCTCCCACGGTGTTGGTGTTGAGCGTACTTTCCAGACTCACAGCCCGCTGGTTGACAGCATCAAGGTTAAGCGTCGTGGTGACGTACGCCAGGCTAAACTCTACTACCTGCGCAGCCTGACTGGTAAAGCCGCACGTATTAAAGAGAAGCTTAACTAAGCACCTCTCATACAGCTCGCAGAAAAGCCGGGGTTATTCTCCGGCTTTTTTGTATCCGTAGTCTTCCCTTTATGGCCAGTCATGTGCCAAGCCCGAAAGGCTGAATCGCTCATGGAAGTGCATTTGAACTTCTGGCCTCACGTTTCTCCCCTTGTCCCCGACAGTTACGCTATCTACCCCTGTATCCTTTAGATCAGCGCACAACTTGGGAGTTTGTACGTAGTGTACAGTGCCTGAATATGTTAAAACGCGCCATGTGGATCTGAAATGGCATATAGCTGCCATACTGGCTGGAACTGAAGGCCGACGTTTGAGTCGAACCTCATTGAGAATTTAAGGAGCAATCGGTAATGATGCTTATCAAGAAGCCGCTGGCGCTCGCTGGAGTGCTGCTCGGTCTGCTTGGCCCAGCGGCCCTTGCAGAGGTCGACGCAAACGTTGCGAAGACAATCAAAGCCCGCCTTGAGGCAAGTAACCCCAAGCCTACTTATGGTGAAGTACGTGAGACCCCGATCGAGGGGCTCTACGAAGTAGAGCTTGACGGTGGTAGCAGTACTCTGTTTGTCTCAGCCGATGGCAACCATTTTATTCTGGGGGACCTGTTCCAGGCTAAGACTGGCGGAGGTTTTGCGAACCTCTCTGAGGGGCGCCGGGCAACTCGCCGGGCCAAGGTGATGGAAACCCAAAGCATCGACGATATGATCGTCTTCTCGCCCAAAGGCGAGACCAAAGCGCGTATCTATGTTTTCACCGATGTCGACTGTGGCTATTGCCGCAAGTTGCACCAGGATGTTCCTGAGCTGAACAAGCGCGGGATCGAAGTAAGATATTTGGCATTCCCGCGCGGCGGCCTGCAATCTCTGGGTTATCGCAAGCTCGCTACTGCCTGGTGTGCCGATGACACCAATAAAACGCTCACCGCATTGAAGAACCGCGAAAACGTGCCTTTGCAGGTCTGCAATAACAACCCGGTTGCCGCCCAATATAAATTGGGTAACGAGGTGATCGATGTACGCGGCACGCCCACTATTGTGATGGAGGATGGCAGGGTTGTGCCCGGTTATCTGCCTCCAGCCACTCTAATTAAAGAGCTGGGTATTTAAGATCAGCGGAAGAAAGCGGCCTCTCTAAAGCGGCCGCTTTTTTATCTAAGTTGGGCTCTTCAATGCTACTTTACGTGGCTGAGTCATATTCTCTGGAGCGAGAATATCATTTAACTCCTCCTCACTTAGTAACCCCTCATCCAAAATCAACTGCTTGACGCTCGCGCCCGTCATCAATGCTTGCTGGGCAATACGAGTGGCATTTTCGTAGCCGATAAACGGATTTACCGCGGTGATCAGGCCGATACTGTTTTCTACCAACTGCCGGCAATGCTCTTCATTCGCGCTGATGCCATTGACACAGCGTTGAGCCAAGGTATGCATAGCTTGGGTCATTAGGCGCATAGACTGTAGCAAGTTGAAGGCGATAACTGGTTCCATGACATTTAACTGCAGCTGGCCCGATTCCGCTGCCAAGGTGATTGTCAGGTCGTTACCGATTACTTGGTAGGCTACCTGGTTGACCACCTCGGGAATTACTGGATTTACCTTGCCAGGCATAATGGAGGAGCCAGGCTGCATCGGTGGCAGATTGATTTCGTTGAGGCCTGCGCGAGGGCCGCTGGAGAGAAGGCGTAGATCGCTGCAGATCTTTGAAATTTTTACTGCGATACGTTTCATTACCCCGGAAAACATGACGAAGGCACCCATATCAGAGGTGGCCTCTACCAGATTTTCCGCACAGACAAAATCGATGCTGGAAATTTCAGACAGTGCCGATACAACCAGTTGACGATATTGCGGGTCGGTATTAATACCTGTGCCGATTGCGGTGCCGCCCATATTGATTTCTTTAAACAGGGCTACTAGCTCTTTAACCCGAGCGACATCTTCACGAATGGTTGCAGCAAAAGCGGCAAACTCCTGCCCCAGGGTCATGGGTACTGCATCCTGTAGCTGGGTGCGGCCCATTTTAATAACCTGTGCAAATTCCTTGGCTTTGCCATCAAATTCGATACACAGCTCCTCCATAGACTGCACCAGGTCGTTGTAGCTGAGCAGGACTGCTAGGTTGATGGAGGAGGGGTAAACATCGTTGGTGGATTGCGATAGGTTTACATGGTTGTTGGGGTGAGCGTTTTTGTATTCACCCTTATTGTGGCCGAGCAATTCCAGCGCGCGATTGGCAATTACTTCATTGGCGTTCATATTGGTGGAGGTGCCGGCACCGCCTTGAATCATGTCCACCAGGAATTGATCGTGCAGCTTGCCTTCAATAATTTCATCGCAGGCTTTGGCAATTGCCGCTTCCAGGTTCTTTTCTAAGTAGCCGAGTTCGCAGTTGGCATGAGCCGCAGCCTTCTTCACCATGGCCAGCGCTTTGACCAAGTTAGGGAAGTGGTTGAGGGTGATACCAGTAATTTGGAAGTTTTCCAGGGCGCGCAGGGTTTGAATGCCAAAATAGACATCGGCCGGTACTTCGCGCTCTCCGAGCAAATCTTTTTCGATGCGGTATTCACTACTGGTAGTGAATACCGGCATGGGTTTTAGGGTGTGGAAATCGTTTGTCATGGTACTTCTGCTTTCTCTTCATCTGCATAGGGGCAAGTGCACCAATAACCAGGATTAACCTGGGTTACGGGGTGCCCGTGGTTGTTATCATTTGGGCCTTAATAGAAATTCATGCTTAAAGTGGAGTGGCAAAAAAACTCTGTGGACCTTCAGTGTTTGAGGCTCGGATATTTTCGCGAATACTGCGATTGATCTCATCGGAATCCGGGCCAAATACCCCGCACAGTTTTAATGCGTTTTTGATGCTGATATTACGTCCAAGAGATTCCAGCAATACTTTTGTACATACGGGTTCGCGCCGGTCACTGGCAGAGGCGCCCAGCTTGAGGCCGGATAAATAACTCACTCGGCTTTTATAGGTGGGATAGAGGATTGTCTGGGCGATTTCGTTGCGTGTCAGCGCTTCGTAGCCAATCAAAAATATACGCTCCGAGAGAAAAAGCAGCATGCCTTTGTAGCGGGACTTGTACCACTCCTCCCTATCTGGATAGCGCATGCGCTCGAAGCGCTGGAAGTAATATCCTTCCCCATCGGACTCGATATGCAGCAGGCTGCGAATAATATGATCGGGAAAAGTCATCGAGTAGTGATATTCAAAGTAAAAGCCCAGGTATTTATCTGCGCGCCCCTGTGACTCCCGCATTAGCAAGTCAATATCCATAGAGTAGGGGCGGGAGGATTCGACAGTCGTAGCGGTGCGGCGTACCCGAACAATTTGCTCAAACTGTTCGGCGGGCATCAAAATTTCATGGGGTTCAACACCAAAGAAGTGGCAGATTTTACTGAGAGTGTACTGTGAGGGCTGAGTATTGCCGCTGAGGTATTTGTTAAATTGTGCTCGGTTCACACCCATGCGCCGACACACTTCGGCGATGGAGCGATAGAAACTGCACAGCAGGCGTAAGTTTTGTGAAAAATTATTGCTCATCAAGGAGTATCTGCTTCTGGTCTAAATGCCCAGTATTTTCCTCTAAACCAATACCTGGTCACATTTGGTCGCCCGATAAAAAGCCGTCGGGATTTATATCTGCAACGATAAGCTGGCAGAATTTTTTCTGCGCATTGCTCAATAAATCCCGTTTGATTTTGTTAGGGGGTGCATTCCCCGCATAGCGGGGTTTCCATTAAGTCTTTAACTTCACTGTTTGTGTAGTTCATGGCTAACAGGTGATTCAATTTGGCATAGCAGGCTTCGCTGGTCATATCCAGGCCACCGATCACACCGGCGCGCAGTAGTGCGGAGCCGGCAGCGTACTTGCCGAGATCCACATGGTTTTCCAGGCATTGTGATACCGCCACACAAATAATTCCCAGCTCTGTAGCTCTGGTAAGCTGCTCGGTAAATGCCTGATTGTCGGTGGGGGCATTGCCGGTACCGTAGGTTTCAATCACTATACCGCGTGGGCGTGCTTCAATAACTTTACTGAGAAACAGCGGAGTAATTCCGGGGAATAGTTTCACCAATACAACGCTGCCATCGGCGTTATCGGGGATTTCAAACTGCGGTGTGTCTCCGTGCATCAATAAAGCATTAGGATCGATATGCACCTGGATGCCCACTTCGCCGAGGCTCGGATAATTGGGGCTGGAGAAGGCATCCAGTGAGCCGGAGCTAACTTTTACCGCACGGTTGCCGCGCAACAGCTTGCCGTTAAAGTAGAGGCAGACCTCACCGATACTATCTGAACCGCTCAACAGCAAGGCGGCGATTAAATTGTTATAGGCGTCGCTGCGCATTTCCCGCAAGGGGATCTGAGAGCCGGTTACCACTACCGGTTTGGCCAGTCCCTGCAGGGCGAAGGACAGCGCAGAGGCGGTATAAGCCATAGTATCGGTGCCGTGCAGCACAACAAAGCCTGTGTAGTGGCTATAGTTGTCGCGTATCAAGGCGGCGATGCGGTACCAGTCCTGGGGTTGCATATTGGCGCTGTCGAGGAGCGGGTCGAGGGCCTGGAAGTCATAGCTCGGCAGTTGGCCGATCACATCCTGTAGCAGGCGCTGCAGGGCACCTTCAAGATCGGCGTCCGGCACATAGCCGGATTCACTGCGGCGCATTCCCAGGGTTCCGCCAGTATAAAGGATAAGGGTTTTTTTCATCACTCGACCGCTATCTGAGTCCGTTTTTCAGTGCGCCCATTTTTTGGAAAAGGCGCGGTGGATGCAATTTCGCAGGTTGCTGGTACCTGATGCTAGTAGATGCACTTATAGCATCTACTGAGGATGGCTCCTATTTCAAGGAGTTCTTTTGGGTGACAAAAGTTTCGTTTACCCCATCGTTGAGGGTGGAGTCTGGCTGGCGCAACTTTATTGACTTTTTTGCTTTCAGCTCGGTAAGGTTGTCGATATTTTGTTAGTTTTATTTGTTTTTATTGCGTCTTCTCCTGGTGTGGCATTTTAGGTTGGGGTGCATTGCCGGGGGCCTACGCGCGGAGGGAATTTGTGAGCGCAACAATTGAAGACGTCGCAGAGGCGGCGGATCAGATGCCTGCGGTAGAGCCGCAGCGTCCAGTGCGTATTGGTGTTTGCGGTTTGGGCACGGTGGGCAGCGGAACAATCAATGTCCTGGCGCGCAATGGAAACGAAGTGGCTGCGCGTTGTGGTCGTTCGGTAGTGATTGAGCAGGTCGGGGCCCGCCGCGATAACCCCGATTGCGATACCAGTGAGCTGGATGTTACCCGCGATATCTTCGATGTCGCCAACAACCCCAATGTCGACATTTTGGTGGAGCTGATTGGCGGCACCACGGTAGCGCGTGAGCTGGTCCTGGTGGCAATTGAAAACGGCAAGCATGTGGTGACCGCGAACAAGGCACTGATCGCCGAGCACGGTAATGAGCTGTTTGAACTGGCCGCACAAAAGGGGGTCACCATTGCCTATGAAGCGGCCGTGGCCGGTGGCATCCCTATTATTAAATCCCTGCGCGAAGGCCTGGTGGGCAACCGCATCGAATGGCTCGCCGGTATTATTAATGGCACAGGAAATTATATCCTCACTGAAATGCGCGAGAAGGGTCGCAGCTTTGATGAGGCTCTGGTTCAGGCGCAGGCTTTGGGATATGCAGAAGCAGACCCGACCTTCGATGTAGAAGGCATTGATGCTGCGCACAAGCTGGTAATTATGGCTTCCCTGGCTTTCACTATCCCGCTTGCCTTCGACAAGGTATATACCGAGGGTATCAGCCGCATTTGTCCGGAGGATATCCGCTATGCCGATGAACTCGGCTATCGCATTAAACATCTGGGCATCGCGCGCCGCACAGAGCAGGGGGTGGAATTGAGGGTACATCCAACCCTGATTCCACAGCGTCGCCTGATCGCCAACGTAAATGGTGTGATGAATGCGGTGTTGGTCAACGGCGATGCGGTGGGCCCAACGCTGTATTACGGCGCAGGCGCCGGTGCCGAAGCTACAGCCTCGGCAGTGATTGCCGATATTGTCGATGTAGCGCGCACCCTGGATGCCAAGCCGGATCAGCGGGTTCCGGCTGCCGGGGTGGCCTTGGCAGAGCAGGGCGATACCCTGGTGTTGCCGGAGGAAGAGGTGGTCACCAGCTATTACCTGCGTATTTCCGCTCATGATAAGCCGGGTGTTATGTCCAAGGTGGCAACTATTTGTAGCGATCAGGGCATCAGCATTGAGGCCCTGATTCAGCACGAGCCGGTCGATGGGGAAGAATTGGTCCCAGTGGTGATTCTCACCAGCCGTGCCAGGGAGGCCTGCCTGCGCGAAGCGGTTGCACAAATTGAGGCCCTGGATACGATTGAAGGGAAAGTGGTGCGTATTCGCGTGGAGAGCCTCGGTTAAGCCCTCTCCCCTATTGCTAGATGGCGCCTTTCTCTATGAATAGGCGCCAGTTTTCTTTATTGCCTACGAGATCCAAGAGCGAAACAACACCGTGAAATTTGTCAGCACCCGCGGCCGCGCGCCGTCTCTCTCTTTTGCCGATACTGTCCTCACCGGGCTCGCCAGCGATGGCGGTCTCTATGTGCCCGAGTCACTGCCGCACTTTTCCAGCAAGGATATTGCGGCTATGGCAGGTATGGATTACCAGCGGTTGGCTTTTGAAATTATCCGGCCGTTTGTGGGAGAGGATCTCAGTGAGCGGGAGCTGCGCAATATTATCGAGCGCTCCTATGGTTTGGGGCAGGGTCAGTTTCGTCACAGGGCGGTAGCGCCTTTGGTACAGACCGATACCAACGAGTGGATTCTTGAGCTTTTCCACGGCCCGACTCTGGCCTTTAAAGATTTTGCTCTGCAGTTTCTCGGTCAGTTGTTCGACCACCTGCTGAAAAAGCGTGGTGAGCGCGTGGTGGTGATGGGGGCTACTTCGGGGGATACCGGTTCGGCGGCGATTGAAGGCTGCCGCCACTGCGACAATATCGATATTTTTATTTTGCATCCCCACAATCGGGTCTCAGAAGTACAGCGCCGGCAGATGACTACAGTGTTGTCGGACAATGTGTTTAATATTGCCATGGAAGGTAATTTCGACGATTGCCAGAATATGGTGAAGGCCAGCTTCGCCAACCAGTCTTTTTTACCCGATGGGCGCCGTTTAGTGGCGGTGAACTCCATTAATTGGGCGCGCATTATGGCGCAGATTGTCTACTACTTTTATGCCGCCTTGCGCCTGGGCGCACCAGATAAGACAGTAAATTTCTCCGTGCCCACCGGCAACTTCGGCGATATTTTTGCCGGTTACCTGGCGAAGCAGATGGGTTTGCCAATCGACCAGTTGGTGATCGCTACCAATGCCAACGATATCCTGCACCGCTGCATCAGCGATAACGATCACACGCCCAAACCGCTGATACACAGCCTGTCGCCCAGCATGGATATCATGGTGTCGAGCAATTTTGAGCGCCTGCTGTTTGATCTCTACGGCCGCGATGGTGCCGCAGTGGCGGAGTTGCTGGCAGATCGCAGTGTACCTATGCACTTGAGCGAATCGGCCCTGGCGCAGGCCCAAAAGACATTTTCCAGCTATAGGGTCGACGATGCGCGTACTATTGAGGTGATTCGTGAGCAGTACCTGGCGACCGGCTATTTGCTCGATCCCCATACCGCTATTGGTGTCGAGGCCGCAAGAAGGGTGCGCCGCTCCGCCGAGCAGCCAATGGTTTGCTTATCCACCGCACACCCGGCAAAATTCCCCGATGCTGTGGCGCAGGCACTGCCACAAACCGAAATTCCCCTGCCGGCCCATATGCAGGACCTCTGGCAACGCGAAGAGCGATTCAAGGTGCTGCCCAACGACTTGCCCCAGGTGCACGACTATATGGCGACCATGCTGTCCGAAGGGCACTAGCTGGCGCAGCGAGGGACTTGGCGGCCGGATTAAAAATAGCTGAGAGAGAATGAATACAACAATTCAGCGGCGGCCAGTGGATTTTTCCACTGGCCGTTTTGCTTCTGAAACCCCCAAAATTTTGCAGAGGGTACTGCTAGGTCGCGGTATCGTCAGCGAGGAGGCCCTGGACCACAGTCTCGCCAAGCTGCAGCAACCCCAGTCGATGCGGGGGCTGGATACAGCGGTGACACTGCTGGTGGAAGCCGTGCGGGCGCAGCAAAAAATCTTGATCGTCGGTGACTTCGATGCCGATGGTGCCACCAGCAGCACGCTCGCCGTGTTGGCACTGGGGGCCATGGGTGCGCCGGGCGTGGACTTCCTGGTGCCGAACCGCTTCGATTTTGGTTACGGCCTCACCCCGGAAATCGTAGAAGTGGCCAAGGATTACGCCCCGGATATGCTGATCACCGTGGATAACGGCATCAGCAGTATCGATGGGGTGGTGGCGGCCAAGGCCGCAGGCATGACAGTGATCGTAACCGATCACCACCTGCCCGGCAGTGAGCTGCCGGATGCCGATGCCATTGTGAACCCGAACCAGCCGAACTGTGATTTCCCCAGTAAGAATCTCGCCGGTGTGGGAGTTATCTTTTACCTGTTGAGTCGTCTACGCAGTGCCCTGCAGGAATGCGGTTGGTTTGCGCAGAGCGGTATCGCTCCGCCGAATATGGCCGAATATCTCGATTTGGTGGCGCTCGGCACTGTCGCTGACCTGGTGCCGCTGGATCACAACAACCGCATTCTGGTGCACCAGGGTATCGCCCGTATTCGTTCCGGGCGCTGCCGACCCGGTATTTCCGCTTTATTAGAGGTGGCCGGGCGAGACCAACGCAGGCTTTCCACCACCGATATTGGTTTTATCCTGGGGCCACGTATCAATGCGGCCGGGCGCCTGGATGATATTGGCACAGGCATCCGCTGCCTCCTGACCCGCGATCCCAGTGAAGCCCGTGAGTTGGCGGGGGAGCTGGATATGCTCAACCGAGACCGCAAGGCCATAGAGCAGGGTATGCAGCGGGAAGCTCTAGCGGCGTTGGAAGAACTGCAGCTGGAGGGGGAAATTCCCTGGAGCCTGTGTCTCTACGATGCCAATTGGCATCAAGGGGTGGTGGGTATTCTTGCCAGTCGTATCAAGGAGAAATTCCACCGCCCGGTAATTGCCTTTGCCGAAGGGGATAACGACCTGGTAAAAGGCTCGGCGCGTTCCATACCCGGCTTGCATATCCGCGATGCCCTGAGCGATGTGGCCGCAGCCAATCCTGAGCTGATCAGTAAATTCGGCGGTCATGCCATGGCCGCAGGGTTGAGTCTGCCTGCACAAAACCTCGATGCTTTCCGGGCGGAGTTTGAACGAGTGGTGCGCAAGCGCCTGGATGAGAATCAATTGCAGGCCGTGATCGATTCCGATGGTGAATTGGATATTGCAGACTACACCCTGCAAACCGCGGCCCTGTTGCGTGCCTGTGCCCCCTGGGGGCAGGCGTTTCCCGAGCCGGTCTTCGATGGCGAGTTTCTATTGCTTCAGCAACGCATTGTCGGCGAGCGGCACCTGAAAATGGTGGTCGCTCCGCCGCAGGCGCCACAGCTGGCCCTTGATGCCATTGCTTTTAATATAGATACAGACCAGTGGCCGCAGCCCACCGAGCGAGTGCGCCTGGCTTACAAGTTAGACGTCAACGAATTTCGTGGGCGCGAATCCCTGCAATTAATGGTGAGCCTGCTGGAGGCTATATAGGAGCACCTTTCGGAAAGTTGTGAATTGCTTGGAGCTTGTTCACAGCAGTAATAAAAAGTGGTTGGAAGTAAAAAGTAGTGAAACGTAAACAAGTCCAGGCCGAAGTCCTGCTGTTATTAGCCGCTCTTTTCTGGGGCGTCGCCTTTGTGCCACAAAAGATCGCCATGGCAGATATTGAGCCGTTGGCGTTCAATGCCTGGCGCTTTATCCTCGGCGGCCTGATTTTAGTGCCCATCGTTTATTGGCTATCTTCGCGCAGAGATGCTCAACCTGGCGAGGCGAACGGACATACCGTTAGCCACCGCTGGAGAGCCTGTTTACCCGGCGGTGCTCTACTCGGTTTTTGGTTGTTCCTAGGTGCGGCGCTGCAACAGATCAGCCTGCTTTACACCACTGCTGGCCGCGCTGGTTTTATCACCGGGTTTTACCTCTTGTTGGTGCCGGTTATCGGTTTGTCCCTCGGGCATAAAACCAATCGCTGGACTTGGGGCGGTATTGGCCTGGCTTTATTTGGCCTCTACTGGCTGGCGGACTTCAGTGAAGAGTCTCAGTTAGTTGGCGACCTGATGGTATTTGCCAGTGCTTTTGTCTTTGCCATTCAGGTGCTCTCTGCGGATCGCTTGGTGAAACGCTACGATGCACTGCGTCTGGCCTGTATTCAGTTTCTGGTCTGTGGTCTGTTGTCGGCCCTGGCGTCGCTCTTCACCGAGCAGGCAACGATACAGTCCGCTATGGATGCGGCCTGGCCGATCGCCTACATGATGATTTTCTCCACTGCGTTGGCATTTACTTTCCAGTTGCTGGCTCAGCGCCATGCGGCACCATCCCACGCCACGGTGATTATGAGCCTGGAGGCGGTGTTTGCTCTAGCGGCAGGCTGGTTATTCCTTAATGAGATGCTTAACACCACCGAATTGATTGGCTGTGGCCTGATGCTGGCTGGGATGCTGGTAAGCCATTATGGGAACCACAGTGGTACCCATCACTAGGAAAATACAATGGAATTGTCTGTACTCGCGCTTTTTGTCCCCGCCAGTTTTTTTGCCTCGGTAACCCCGGGACTGTGCATGATGCTGGCCCTAAGCCTTGGTATTACGGTAGGGGTGCGCCACACCCTGTGGATGATGGTTGGCGAGCTGGTAGGAGTAGCGCTGGTGGCCTTGGCTACGGTGCTTGGTGCGGCGGTGGTGATGGTGCAGTATCCCACTGTATTTCAGCTATTTAAATACTGCGGTGGTGCCTACCTCGCCTGGATGGGCATGCAGATGTGGCGTTCCCGGGGGCAGCTGGCTTCTCTGGATGCGGCACAGGGGCGCGCTCGGCCCTCCGCAAAAGCGCTGATTGTTCAGGGATTTATTACTGCGGTTGCAAATCCTAAGGGGTGGGCCTTCTTTATTGCCCTGTTGCCGCCCTTTATCAACCAAAGCAAGCCCTTGGCACCGCAGCTCTCTGTGTTGATCGCCACCATACTGTTGCTGGAAACCTTGTGTTTGCTGATTTACGCTGGGGGTGGTCAGGCCCTCAGTCGCCTGCTGGAACGCGCTGAAAATGTACGTTTAATTAACCGTATTTCCGGTACTTTGTTGTTACTGGTGGGAGCCTGGCTAGCGCTGTCTTAAGCTGGGTGGCCATTGCTTTATGGAGGAAGTGTGATGGTGAAAATAAAATTGTCTGCTCTGCTGGTGCTGACTTTACTGGCTATGGCGGCCTGCGGTGGAGCCAAGGAGGAAAAGGCTATGGAAAATCAGGTAGAGAATACCCCGGGCTCCAGTCAGCCAGAGGTGACGTCCAACCCTCCCGCAATTAGGTCGGGTGAACTGGTTTGGGTCTATCGCAAGAGTGGCCGCAAGCAGTGCGAGGGCGGTGGCATGACGTTACAGCAGAGTCAGGCCAAGTTACGGGAAAATGGTTTGATGGTGCAGGAATCCCGCTGCGGTGTGCGCACAGATCGAATGTTTCCGGCTGTCTGCGGTGCACCCACAGGGGATATATTGTTGCACTTGATCAGTATGGATGCTCTGGATGCCGCCCTGGAGCTGGGTTACGACCCCGCCGAAAAGATGCAGTATCAATTTTCCCAGTGCCGGGATAACAGCGCTTAAGGGTAAACTCTAGTGGTCAATAGGTTGGGAGTTGGCAGTGAATATTTCTCAGGCGGCACAGCATTCGGGGCTCAGTAGTAAGGCCCTGCGCCACTATGAATCGATCGGTTTGGTGTCTCCCGCGCGCAAGGCCAATGGCTACCGCCATTACACCGAGGACAATCTGGAGACCTTGCGCTTTATCCAGCGCGCTCGCGCCTGCGGCTTCTCCATAGAGGAGGTACGCACTTTGTTGGGGCTTAAGGGTAATCCCGAGCGACACAGCCGCGAAACTAAGCAGTTGGTGCACGAAAAGCTCTCCATGCTGGAAACCCAGTTGCGCGATATGTTGGCAATGCGTGAAACCCTACATTCGTTTGTCGACAGTTGTGCCGGTGATGACTCACCGGACTGCGCGATTTTGCAGCAGTTATCCGGCCAGTTTGGCAAATAGGGATTTTGCGCAATTTACAGCGGCTGGCTGACTGGAAGGACCCCCGCGCGCTGCGGTAGAATGCGCGCCGCTTTTTATTTTGTCCGGACACCGAAAGTTCATGGAAATCAATCCCCTCCTCAATCAATTAAAAGACCTCGAAGAGCGCACTGACGTTCTTAGGGGGTATCTTTGACTACGCCAGCAAGAAAGAACGCCTTACCGAAGTAGAGCTGGAGCTGGCTGAGCCGAGCGTTTGGGATGACCCCAACCGCGCGCAGGAACTGGGGCGCGAGCGCTCCTCCCTGGAAACGGTGGTTAATACCATCGAAAACCTCGACTCCGGCATCGCCGATTGCCGCGAGCTGTTAGAAATGGCGGTCGAGGAAAATGATGAGGACTCCGTAGGGGAGGTCTCCACTGAGATCGAAGGCCTCCAGCAGCAGCTGGGGATTCTGGAATTCCGCCGTATGTTCTCCGGCGAGAACGACGAGAACAATGCCTACCTGGATATTCAGGCCGGCTCCGGCGGTACCGAGGCCCAGGACTGGGCGGAAATGATCCTGCGTATGTACCTGCGCTGGGGCGAAGCCCACGGCTTCAAGACCACCCTGGAAGAGGTCTCAGCAGGGGAAGTGGCCGGTATCAAGAGTGCCACTGTGCATTTCGCCGGCGACCACGCATTCGGCTGGTTGCGCACAGAAACCGGTGTACACCGCCTGGTGCGCAAATCGCCGTTTGATTCCGGCAACCGCCGTCACACTTCTTTCAGCTCGGTATTTGTGTCGCCGGAAATCGATGACAATATCGAGATTGAAATCGACAAATCCCAGGTGCGTGAAGATACTTACCGCGCGTCCGGCGCCGGTGGTCAGCACGTGAACAAAACCGATTCTGCGGTGCGTTTGACCCACACAGAATCCGGTATCGTCGTGCAGTGCCAGAGCGAGCGCTCCCAGCACCAGAACCGCGATAAAGCCTGGAAAATGCTGCGCGCAAAAATGTACGAGCAGGAAATGCTCAAGCGCAACGCAGAGAAGCAGGCCATGGAAGACAGCAAGGCCGACATCGGTTGGGGCAGTCAGATCCGCTCCTACGTGTTGGACGACCAGCGTATCAAGGACCTGCGTACCAGTGTCCAGACCAGCAACTGCCAGGCAGTACTGGATGGAGACCTGGACCAGTTTATCGAAGCCAGCCTCAAAGCCGGCCTCTGATTTAAAGACTCCACTCTCACCGCGCCCCTCGTCTCTCACACATGGGACGAGGGGTAATATCACTCACAAAACTGATAGATCACCATGACTGATATCCAGCAAGACGAAAACAAACTGATCGCCGAGCGCCGCACCAAGCTTTCCGCTCTGCGCGAGAAGGGCAATGCTTTCCCCAACAGTTTTCGCCGCGAGAACCTCGCTGCCGACCTGCAAGCTGAGTTCGGCGATAAACAGAAAGAGGAGCTGGAAGAACTGGGTAAACGGGCGTGCGTAGCGGGGCGAATCCTGGCTAAACGCGGACCCTTTATGGTGATCCAGGATGTGTCTGACCGCATCCAGCTCTACGCTGATAAAGCGGCACAGAAAGATATTAAAGAGCGCTTCGGTGCCTGGGATATCGGCGATATCGTCGGCGTAAAAGGCACACTGCACAAATCCGGCAAGGGCGATCTCTACGTCAACTGTGAAGAGTACAGCCTGCTAACCAAAGCGCTGCGCCCGCTGCCGGAAAAATTCCACGGCATTGCCGACCAGGAAATGCGCTATCGCCAGCGCTACGTGGACCTGATCGCCACGCCAGAAGCCCGCGAAGTGTTCCGAGTGCGCTCCAAAGTGATCGAGTACATCCGCGACTTCCTCAATGGCCAGCAGTTTATGGAAGTGGAAACGCCCATGCTGCAAGTTATTCCCGGTGGTGCCAGCGCGCGTCCGTTCGTCACTCACCACAATGCGCTGGATATCGATATGTACCTGCGTATTGCCCCAGAGCTGTACCTGAAGCGTCTGGTTGTGGGTGGTTTTGAGCGGGTTTACGAGATCAACCGCAACTTCCGCAACGAGGGCCTGTCCACGCGCCACAACCCCGAATTCACCATGCTTGAGTTCTACCAGGCGTACGCGGACTACAACGACCTGATGGATCTCACCGAGAAGATGCTGCGCGGTATCTGTGAAGATGTACTGGGCTCCACGACTGTGGAATACCAGGGCAGCAGCTACGACTTCTCCAAGCCGTTCGCGCGCTTGTCTGTGTTCGACTCCATCCTGCACTACAACCCGGAACTGACTGCGGCCGATATCGACAATATCGAATCCGCCCGCGCCGTTGCCGAGAAGCTGGAAATCCCGCTGAAAGACAGCTGGGGCCTGGGTAAGGTACAGATCGAGATCTTCGAGAAGACTGTAGAGCACCGTCTCGACCAGCCGACCTTTATCACTGAGTACCCAACCGAAGTGTCTCCATTGGCTCGTCGCAACGATGACAACCCGTTTGTCACCGACCGCTTTGAGTTCTTCGTTGGCGGCCGCGAGATTGCCAATGGCTTCTCCGAGCTGAACGACGCAGAAGATCAGGCCGAACGCTTTAAAGCCCAGGTTGCAGAGAAAGATGCCGGTGACGATGAAGCCATGCATTACGACGCCGATTATATCCGCGCGCTGGAATACGGCCTGCCGCCCACCGCTGGTGAGGGCATTGGCATCGACCGTCTGGTAATGCTGTTTACCAACTCTCCATCGATCCGCGACGTACTGCTGTTCCCGCATATGCGCCCTGAAGTGAACGACTAAGCGAGCAAAAACGTAAATCCTGCGCACTATCCCAAGTGCTTACAGCCACCGCGCCATTTCCGGCGCGGTGCTTTCCCTTCGGTCAATTCCCCGCCTGGCTATCGCTATCTATTCTTAATGGATGCTTATTGAGATTGAACCTCGGTAAAACCATTAAGTGGAGATGCTCTTGTCAGTAATAAGGGCGGTGGCAATTATTTCTGGGTTAATAGCGCTTTTTTTTTCGTGTGCAATTTCAGCCCAATATGCGCCTCAGAGCCGCCCCCCTGCGACAACCGTAGATGACTGGCGCTTTGCGGCCACCCCCTACATTTTTCTGCCACTTCGCACCAAAGGAAAGGCCACTGTGGCGGATACCACTGTGGATGTAGATCTGAACTTAAGAAAAACCCTAGAGCTCCTGAATGCGGCTTTTTCTGTACGTCTGGAAGCTTGGAGAGGACGCTTTGGCCTGGTTTCGGACCTCTATTATGTACACCTCAATTTAAATGAGGGCACAACGATTGCGCCACCCCGAAATCCCCAGTTGGATATAGATGTTGATATCGATGTGAATGTGGATGTTCATCAGGCGTGGGTGGCTGCATTTGGCGCTTACCGGGTACTGCAAGGCTATTTTGGCGAAAGCGAGCGGCGCTATTTTTGGGATATAGGCGTGGGTGTACGTTGGAATCGCCTGAGGCAGGAAGTAAAAGCCCGCGTGGGTATTGATATCGGCAGAATGCCAGAAATCCAAAATCGTCTGGGGGGCCGCAAAAGTTGGTGGGAGCCGACTATTGGTACCCGTGTGGGCTTTGCTGTGAATGACTGCCTGACCCTGGGGGCGCGTACCGAAATCGGCGGTTTCGGAGCTGGTGGTGATGATTTGCAGTGGAATCTATTGGCAGGATTAGACTGGCGCGCCTGGAAAACTACCTCATTGCGCCTGGGCTACCAATATTACAGTATTAATTATTCCGATCGACTTTCTGATGGTCGCTTTGCCTATGATATTACCCAGCATGGACCCTATCTGGCGGTGACTTGGCGCTGGTAAATGGAATAGTTTTTTGTTTCTGCGCTGAGCTTGGTTTCCCTTTGTAAATACCTCTTATTAGTGATTAATATCTGTTAAAAAATTTTTCTGTGATCAATTTTTTAAGGTGGGCGCTGGTAAGGAGGTGAAAATATAACAAGTGATTCTATTTGGTTCTAATGTTCTATTTTTGTGGTTTGTTGACTTGCTGGAAAGTTTGAGTCAGGAGCGAATTTCCATTTTAAATGGCAGTTATGATAATGATGGTTGAAGTTATCACTTTATGAGTTTGCAAAGATATATGGAATCATAGTGCGTAAGGCTATTAGAGATAATGCAGATGCGTTTTTTATGTTGTGGCAGTTCTATCAATATTATCAGAGCTCCTTTAATTTGGAAGTTGTTGATAGTAGAGGTCGGTACGATATAGATGAAGAGCATCTAAGTGATTTGATAGCTGGCAATGAAAAATGTGATGCATATATTATTCTGGTTGAAGGTGGGATTGCTGGTTTTTTAACTATGGAGCAAGCCGAAATTATTGGTGTCGAAATGCCGAAATTGTCTGATATGTTTATTATTCCAAAATATCGCTGTCAAGGGGTGGGGAGTAAAATAGTTAGGGTTTTATGCTTAAGGAAACCGGTCAGTGGCATGTGGAGCAGTCTATAGGAGGGTGCTTTTCACTTCAGATTAGGGAGGTTTTTTCAAAAATTAATGTAGCAAAAGTCAGTAAGGTTGAGTTCTCTAAAACTCCAGAGTTTTATGAGTGTGTGGTAACAAATATCTAATAAATAGAGGTATTTTTTGAGTATAAGTTTTTATCGTGCAGCAACATTTTGATAAAGTTAATTTACTGTGCGTGATAAATGGAGTTGGGGGTTTGGTTTCTGTGGGGTAAGTGATAGGGTTATTGAGGTGTTGCTTATTGCGCTTGAGTTGAGAGTGGTTGAGGCCGGTATCCTTGCTGTTAGATATTCGATAAAAGTTGGGCATAACGGAAAAATAACGATGAATATAGAGGTCAATTCCTGGGTTTTTAAGAAAGTTAGACGTTGCTGTTGTTGAGTCGCAGTTGGATGATTGAGGGAATCCGTATCTGCTATTGCATGTTGAGTTAGATTAAGTTTGAAAGCTTTGGCTTGGTGGGTGAGGTGATATAATTTAATCTTCGTAATTTTACTTCCCTAAAGGTTCTGTGCATTATTGGAAGATAAAAATTTAACTATTGGGAATAAGATGAATTCAACGGTTCAATTAATTCAGCCGGTGGTGGCTTTGCTGATTTGGTCAATGGTTATGTGGTTTTGGATGTATGCAACAAGATTGCCGGCGATTGCATCTATGAAAATGAAGTTGGACTCTGAAGTGCCATCCGGAGTCCAAATGTCACAGCTTCCGGCAAGGGTTAGATGGAAGGCGGATAATTATAATCATTTAATGGAGCAGCCTACTCTATTTTACGCAGCAGTTTTCTCATTGGCTTTTCTAGGCGCACTCACGGAGTTTATCGTTTATACTGCTTGGGCATATGTGGGTTTAAGAGTGATTCATAGTCTTGTTCAGGCTTTAGTGAATAAAATAGAATTTCGCTTTGTTGTCTTCGCTTTATCCAATATTCCCTTAGTAATACTAATATGTAAAGCAGCGATTCAAGCCTTTAAATAGTGATTAAAAAAGCAAAATTATTCGTTATATTTTGGTGCTTGTTATTGGTTAAGGTTATATTACCTTGGTAAAGCTAATCTGACTTGGTGTGTGGCCACTGGCCCAGTTTTGCCGTCGAAGAAAGAGTACTTTTCCAACCCATCTGCTAAGGATGATCATGTCCCCCGAGAATGAATGTTTGTAAGTTGTAAATGGAGGGAAGCATCTTTTTGGCTACTAGTATTTGTTCTAGATTGACCTAGCCTAAGAACAGGCCTTCTTGTTTGTGCGGTAGGTGGTTTTAATTATGAGTAACTAAGGGGCGGTTGCATCCCCATTTTTTTCTGTGTAAGTTTCTTGTTATTCGTTTTTAGCCATGTTTAATGGAAATAGTATTGTCGATTAATGGGTGGGCAAATAATACAAGGAGCTGCTCTTCTAGGGTATAGGTTTGGCAGTCATGCTTACTGAGAGATCTCCAGTGGGGCTTTAGCGAAGTGGATTTATTTATCCCGGTTTATGCCGTGCAAAATATATGAAAATCTGTAAGTGTTTCCAGTGTTGGAAGGCATTTAGGCGTCCGTGCAGAATCCCTGATTCAATTGGGTAAATGCAATCTGTCTCGAAAAATGCTCCAAGTTATTTATGAGAAGATTTTAATTTATGATGATATCGGTGATTTTCTCCTTTAGGCTAAAAGATACCACTCGTTCTGAGATGATCATATGTTATATGGGTGCTATTTTTATTCTGCTCTAAGCAGGGTGTGGTCGAATTTTTTTCGGCTATTAGGCAGGGGGAAGGTGGCTAATAGTGTGCAGAATGCACTCCGCTGGCGAGTTTAATAAGATCCCTTGTGGGTGAATAGCGATGGCTATTAAAAATAATACCTTTTTGTTCGCCTGTTCCATTGAATCTATAGGGGTGGTTGTCTTTCGGTTTCTGGTTACAAAACCAGTAAATAGAGTGCTGCTTGAATTGTGGCTGTCTTTAACTTTAAATCGTTAGATTTATTGTTCGACATAATGCCGCTTGTAACTTCCTCTCTGGAAAATCATGAATTAGATTTTACTGTTGCTGATTGTAATATTGGTTCTGGGTTGGTTTTCTTGCTGTATTATGCTCACCAATTCATAACCCCTCTCAAAAGTCCAGAGTAAGGCAATGGCGCAGCATATAGTGGCAATTGTGTAGCGTAGGTTAGACTCCCAGTTTTTCTGTCGACGTCTGGCCAAATAAAGCAGAGGCCAGACTGCTAAAATTATTAAAATTTGACCAGCTTCTACGCCGAGATTAAATGCTAACAAGCTCTGCCAAATATTAGGTGAGTTGATGTTGAGTATTTCGTGTAATACAAAGGAAAATCCTAGTCCATGCAGTAAGCCCAACATCAAGGAAGTCAAAAAAATTGTACGCTCGCTGGATATAGAGGCGATCGATTTTTGTCTCATTGAAAGCCAGGCAATATAGATTATGGAAATGGCAATTCCGGTTTCAATCAGTGGGACAAACCAGACAGTGCTAGGAATAAAACCAAAGAAACCTACGGATAGGGTAATGCTGTGGCCGATAGTGAAGGCCGTGACACGCCAGAATAATAAGGGGAGAGCGAGGGCACCAAGACTAAGACAAAGTACAAAAAGCACATGATCTAGCCCCTGAATAATATGTACCAGACCCTCCTTTAGAAAGGTATTGATGGTATCTATACTAGAATAACGGATTTGAATAGGCTCTCGCATTAGCCCCCTAGAGCGGAAAATCTGGATTTTTCCAGGGTTGTAACTGAGGATTAAATTTGCAGTATTTTCTTGATCGGGAAGCCCTGGATTCAGAGAGCTAAAGAGTTGATATTCTTCCAGCGGTTGCTGAGTAGGGTAATGGATGTGGATATCAATCAGTGTGTCACTGACATGGAGTGAGTGGTTAAGTGCCATCTGTGCAAAGTTATTAGAAAGGGCTCGTTTTGCCTCTGCAAATGTGGCAAAAGCTGGCTCGTTGCCAATAGGATAAAGACGTACTGATTTTACATACCCTTTAAGCTCCTGATTAGCAGAGAGGATATGTGTTGTTGCTGCGGCAATATTGCCCACCGCCTCAGGGTCGATCGTGAATTGTTCGACATCCACATAGTGAACCAGCCGATCATTTTCCAGGCTGTTACGAGTATATGGTACTTGATATGGAATTTTCCCCGAGTAGGGATCAATACCATGTTGCGCCTTATCCGCCAGTAAATAGGAAAGAGGCAGTCTCATATAGAGACTGGCTCCATTGATGGTGTGCTCAATATGTAGAATTCTTATATTTAGGTTTAGTGAAAAGTGGGCCTCAGTGATTTGAGATATTACAGATAGGTGGAGAGCCAGAGCAAAAGAAAGGAGGTTAATTAAATTTGAGATATTTTTTTTCATGGCACTTGGTTACCAATTCTAGTGGCAAGCTTATCGTATAGATAGTGGTGTAAAGGCGGATATCTTCCAATACTTGTCTGATTGGGTTATTTCTATACTTGCACGAGTTTCTCGCGGTAATTGCTCCATATGTCCCCAGCTGTAATCTTCAATCATTGAATGCCACTTCCCAACAATTCTGAAAGTTTTATTTCCGTTCAGGATCATTTGATCTGCGTGCTCAATTTCCAGGTCACGGATAGATCTAATAGAACCCTTATTGCCGCTATTGGTTAGAGGTTGGTAAACTTGTGACAAGTTTGCGACGGTAAAATCAAATTTTTCGCTGCTTACTAGATTGGCAAGCTGGTCGTTTAATTTTTCACTTTGAGGTTCTTCATAGGCAGCGGAAAGGCGATCAAGTATTGTCTCGGTAATTTCTTTTATTTCTTGCTTGTTTATGGTGCCGGGCAGGGGGATGCGCAGTTCACTTGGAAGGGTGTAATAAATGGGTACGGCACAAATAATCACAATGCCGTAAAAGAGTATCGGATGTTTGTTTTTTGTCTCAACCTTTTTGCTTCGCAAGGTGAGAATGAAAAATACTGCAAAGCAGAAGGAGAAAAGCACCGCCATGGGTATGGCCGCTATGGTATTCTCAATGGGGATTGGATCACTATTGGGAGCACGGTAATCATATAAATAATTGCGCCATTGAATGTCGGGAAAGTCCGGCATAACATGTGTTGGGAAAGGACCAGCCGGATCTTGTATGAGTGTGGGAACTGATTTGATAGACTCTGTAAAGAGGTTCCAGTCGATAGTAACACTTTGTGGTAGCTCCTTAACATGATATTTTTCCCGGTAACCGATCAGTAATGAACCTATCTCGATCCGCTCATGCTCTCCTATTGTGGTAAAGCCTGTATCGTTTGCCTTGAGAAAAACTGTTTCCGTGCTGATAGGTTCAACCAGCGTTTGGTTGATGCTAGTGGGATTTTTTTTCTGTAGGAATTTCTCTGTAGTTGCTCTTAACTCTTTTCTTCGCTTGGCTGTAAGGGGCTTCCAGGCATCAAAGGGTTGGTCGGTCCATTGTAATAAATCTCTTGGGCGCAATAAAATTTCGTGGCGAACCTGACGAGGTTCCACGTAGAGGAAAGATCTAAGGGGATAGCGATTGTGCCGATTTATAGCTTGGTTTTCAAAGCGAGTATTCCAAGGATCTCCCCAATCAATTTTCAGCTTTTCTATTTGAGACAAATATTGAAAACTGCTTACTGATGTGTGGCCGTGTTGACTAGTAAATCCTATTGTGGCTAAGACAGCCCCATCGGAATCCAGTGGTGGACGTATTTCCAGATTGCTCAAGCCTTTTATTGGAAACTCGATATCTGCCAACAGTATGGTTTTGTCGGCTGGAAAATTCGGCCTTAGCAGGCCTGTCCTTGGATCTATTCTTCCCGCAAAAGGTGAGTTTCTCGGTTTTCTCTCGGCAATTCTGACAGAGGTTATAGTCGGCTCAATTTTACCCTCTGGGGAGTGCACCTCAATGGCGATCTCTTTTTGTGCAAGAGCAAGTCTAGCTATTTCATAAATACTCTTTGTGGGTGGTATTCCCGGCCAAAACGCGTTCGCATCAGCTGCAGAAACCTCTAGGCTGATGTAAAGATTGTTATTGAGTATCTCTATTTCTGCAATATTTGGTGCAGTCTCCGCACCGGTGAGATTGATATAATCGGCGCAGATAGTGGAGGACAGTGAAGCCGATATAAATAGCCAAATTGTAATTAAGATCTTTCTCATTGGGTTTTCTAATTTTTTGGTTGCGAGTGATCACCGTAGTTGCAGGCGTAACTAGTAAGTGGCGCTGGACTTTTTTGTGAGCTGGATGCTCTCATACGGATATTGAAGTTTTTATTTGACATTTTTTTAATCTTAATATTAATTGCCAAGCACTGTTAAATTGGCGTGGCTGACTTTGCTTTTATCTGATTTAGTTTTTACTTTTAATGGTTTTTATAAGTGCATAATCACCATAAGCTTTAATTTTTCATGGGGATTATTGCTCCTTTACAGCAGCTTAGTAGAAGGAGTTGTTAAAGCGTAGGTATAGAAGTATTGTGGCGTTAAAATCACGCCTGAAGGGTAAGTAGGGCAGTAAATTAGGTTAGTTAATTAGAATCAGGTGGTTGGGCAACTCATCTTTCACAGCACTACAGGGGGCTGCATCTTTTAATAAGTCTCCACATTGGGAAATACAGAGTAACAGTGCTTCCCCAGCCTTACCGCGCTTAATTTCCCGTACAAATTGCTCGATAATAACCTGCCAGTTGTCGTTGGATACATGCTGAGCCAAGCCGCGATCTGCCAGAATTTCTACATAGTGCTCCGCTTCGCAAATAAAAATCAACAGACCCAGTCGATCTTTGGTGCTATGCAGCTCTTGTTCAAGAAATTGACGGCGGGCTAGGTTAGAGGCGCGCCAGTATTTGATCTTTTTGGGTACAAGGCGCATGGTTATCGGCCGCCAGCGAAACAGTACTGCCAGCGCGATAAAGAGAACCCACTGTAGCAGAAAGGCTTGCTGAAAGCTGAGCCACCAGGGTAGGAATTGGAATAGTGGCGATAACAGCAGGGTCAAGAAGGCAGCCCAAAGGGTGGAGATATACAAATAATTATCGGCTTCCCGCGCGACAATAGCTACCAACTCCGCGTCGGTTTGGGTCTCCACTTCTTTGATGGCCTCCGCCACCTGGCGTTGATAGCTATTACTAAGCATTACCATCCTCCCGAAGCACCTCCTCCGCCAAATCCGCCACCTCCTCCACTAAATCCACCGCCTGTACCAGTCCCGGGTAAGCCTCCTCTAGGGTGCCCCGCGCCAAAGCCTCCGCTACCATAGTAGCCGCCAAAGCGACCGCGTTTATAATTACGCCCATGAATTGGTGAGCTGAGGACCGAGCTACCAAACAGATGCAGCATTACCAGTAAGAGAAATAGCCCAACTACAAAGGCCAGGCGTCGGCCCTCCTTGGTCTCGATCGGTTCGGCCACATATTCGTTCTTGGTGGCGGCAATAATTGAGTTCACGCCGGCATTAATTCCACCGGCATAACTTCCTTTCTGGAATTCCGGCAGAACCTTGGTTTGAATAATATTGGCAGATAGCGCATCGGTGAGGGCACCTTCGAGGCCGTAGCCAACCTCAATTCGGAGCTTGCGCTCTTTGGGAGCTATCAAGAAGAGAATCCCATTGTTTTTCTTCTTGTGGCCCAGCTTCCACTCTCTTGCCAGTTGATTGGCGTATTCCTCTATGGTGATACCCTGGAGCTCTGGGAGGGTGGCCACCACCAGTTGGTTACTGCTCTCAGATTCGTATTGCTGAATCAATTCTGTAAGTTTGTATCTCTCTTCGGCGGTTAGTAGCTCAGCTTTATCCACCACCCTCCCGGATAGAGGAGGGAGCTGTACCTCGGCCCATAGAGCCAAAGCCAGTAATGCTGTAATGAGCGTCAACAAGGTCAGAAGGGAGCGTGTCATAAGGGTTTCCCGGCGGCCTACTAGAAATTGACTTCCGGAGCCTTCTCGGCCTCTTCGCTGGTCGCCTGGAAGGTCTCCCTCAAAGACATATCTCGATATAGGAGGGCGTGCCAAATACGACCGGGAAAAGTGCGAATCTCACGGTTGTAGCGCTGCACTGCCTGGATATAATCCCGGCGCGAGACGCTGATGCGGTTTTCGGTGCCTTCTAACTGGGATTGCAAGCTGAGAAAGTTTTGATTGGCCTTGAGGTTGGGGTAGCGCTCGACCACAAGCAGCAGCCGTGACAAGGCGCTGGAGAGTTGTGCCTGTGCGGCTTCGAACTGTTGTAATTTGGCCGGATCGTTGAGTAGGTTGCTGTCCAGCTGAAGTGAGTTCACCTTGGCGCGCGCCTCGGTTACGGCCTGAAGAGTTTCCCGCTCATGCCCGGCATAGGCTTGAACGGTTTTCACCAGGTTAGGCACTAGGTCTGAGCGACGCTGGTACTGGTTTTCCACCTGAGCCCAGGCGGCTTTTACCTGTTCGTCATAGGTGGGGATATTGTTTACGCCGCAGCCACTGATGAGACTTGCCATCAGACACAGCATGGTGCAGCGCCAAATTGGCAGGCTGTTGCCGGTAGCAGAGGTCATGCGGAATATCCTTATTCTTCCGTAAACCAACCAAGAATAGTCCGCCTCAGTTGTAGTGCTGAAGGTGGCGTAGAGATGGAGCCGAAATGGCACTAAAAGCAACAATTTTCAAAGCCAAGGTGCAAATAGCCGATATGGACCGTGACTACTACGCGGAACACCAGCTGACCTTGGCGCGCCACCCTTCAGAAACAGATGAGCGTATGATGGTGCGCTTATTGGCGTTTGCACACAATGCATCCGATTTATTGGAGTTTACCCGAGGCCTCTCATCTGATGAGGAGGCGGATTTATGGCAAAAGAGCCTCAGTGGAGAAATCGACCTATGGATAGAAGTGGGTCTTCCAGCTGAGGAGCGCTTGCGCAAGGCCTGTAACCGTGCCGGGCGGGTTTTGGTATACAGTTACGGGCGTCGTGCCGCACCGATCTGGTGGCAAAAGCTGGAGAATCAGCTCGAACGTTTTGACAACCTTAGAATTTACAATCTCGCTGCGGACACGACTGAGCAATTGGCACAGATGGTTGAGCGCAATATGGATTTCAGTATCACCATTCAAGACGGCCATATTTGGTTGGCCGATAACGATCACAATACGGAGATTACTCCGCAAATCTGGAAATAGGAGCCGAGAATTTAATGCCTTCTTTTGACATTGTATCTGAAGTAGACAAGCACCAGCTGACTAACGCAGTGGATCAGGTAAACCGCACTGTTACCAATCGCTTTGACTTTAAAGGCGTGGATGCGGAAGTGGAGATGAGCGATTTCTCTCTGGTAGTGCGTGCCGAGGTGGATATGCAAGTAGACCAAATGGTGGATATGCTGCGCGGTGCCCTGATTAAGTGTGATATCGATCCGCTGGCGATGGATGTAGGTGAAAAAGAGCAGTCTGGTAAGCTGGTTAAAGTGGGAGTGACCCTAAAGAATGGCCTGGACAAAGAATTGTCAAAAAAAATCGTTAAGCTGATCAAAGATGAAAAGCTCAAGGTGCAAGCGGCTATTCAGGGTGAACAGGTGCGGGTTACCGGGAAAAAGCGCGATGATCTGCAACAGGTAATTGCCTTACTTCGTGGTAAGGAACTGGAGCAGCCACTGCAATTTAATAACTTCCGCGATTAAATGGTTACACAGTGATCAAAAATTATCTCTCTGGCATTGCTATCGTGCTGTTCTCCCCCTTGCTGGCGGCAGTGGAGATTTCTCCCGCCAAGCTGCAAGCCGGCTATTGGGTGGATAATAGCGAAGGTCTGGATATTTCTGGCCTAAGCTTTTGTGCTGGCAAGTTGCTGGCAGTTTCCGATAAGAATTCTGGAGAGGTTTACTCATTAGAGCTCAGCGAAGGTTCCGCCGATCTGGTGTCCTTTTTGCGTTTGAGTGGTCTAGGAGTGCCGGAACGTGACGAGCCGGTTAATGTCTGGGAGAGCTTTAAAGCGTTTTTCCGCCCCGCAGAAGATCTGGACTTTGAGGGCGTTAGTTGTGATGAGAATCAGATCTTTCTGGTCAGTGAGCATTACAATCGCATTGCCGTGGTGGACCCAGAGGGGAATGCACGCTGGCAAGAGCATATCTGGTCGGGTGAAGCCAAATCTCAAGGTTTCTTACAAAAGAGCAACGCTTCCAGTGAGGGCCTGGTAAAAGCTGGCGATACTTTCTGGGTGGCGATGGAGCGTGAGCCAAGGGGCCTGTTGAAGCTGGATTCAGATGGAGAAGCCAGCGCATTCACTTTGCCACAGGTAGAGGGTTTAAATTTTGCTGATCGCTCTGAGGATTTAGCCGGCCTGGACTTCTTTAACGGCGCCCTCTATACCTTGGAGCGCAATGCGCACGCAGTTTGTCGCAGAGTATTGCCCAGTCTACGGGCGGAGTGGTGTCTGGATTATCGCTCGCTTGAAGAGTCTCCAGAGCGTGTTTATGAGGAAGCCCACTATGGAAAAGGTGAGGGATTGGCTGTGGGCGAGAAGGGCATTTTTGTAGTGCTGGACAATAATAATGTTGGCCGTGCGCAAGAGCCTGAAGATAAGCGCGCGTTACTGCTACACCTTGCAATGCCGGAAATGGCAAATTAATTGCGGCTCTGTTGACACTATGCCGATACATTTCGGCGTCACGTTTATTGCGCTCGGCGTCGAACTCTTTTCATTTCCACTCCTTTTATTTGCCAACTTTTGGCTTGAGTTTAGTCTGCCTCCTAAATTGGGTATCGTATTATCCTCCTTGTAGCGCAAAAATTGTCGATGGGTATTATGGTGGCTATGCTATTTCCTAGTGATTAGCGATCTAGAGTATGTTGGCAGCGGCTTCATGGAGAGAGACTTTTCCATTTCTCTGAAAGGTAAACGGTGAATTAAATGCGCCAAATCACTAATTACCCTTTTGGTTTATTCATTTCTCGATGGATTGAAAAAATCGTGATCAAGCGAATTTTATTTTTCTTTATCAGTTTGTTGGTGCCTTCAGCGATGGCTGCTGACATTATTCCCGCTAAAAAAGTACAGCATTATTGGGTAAATGCCAGTGCAGGGTTGAGCCTCTCTGGTTTAAGTTTTTGTGATGGCAGACTTGTTACTATCTCAGATAAAAAGTCAGAGAAAGTTTATCAGATCGTTTTAAAGGGTGTTCACGCCAAGCTGGAACCCTTTGTCACGCTCTCTGGTTTGAGTGTTCCAAAGAAAGATCGGCCGACAAACGTATGGTACTTTTTATTGGATCTCACCCGGCCGGCAGCGGCAATGGATTTTGAAGCCATCAGCTGTGTAGATAATAATTTGTATTTGTTGAGCGAACGCTACAACCGCATTGCCGAAGTTGATATGCAGGGGCAGGGACGTTGGCTGGAAAATATGTGGTCGACCACAGCTAAGGCTCAGGGCTATATGCAGGGGTACAACCTCTCAGGCGTAGGCTTACAGAAAGTTGGCGATGATTTTTGGATGGTGCTAGAGCGCGATCCCCGTGCTTTAGTTAAGCTTGGCCCTAAGGGGGGAGTGCAAATTTTTACACCGCCGGCTGTAGAGGGGCTTAATTTTCGCGGGCAATCAGAAAACCTGGCGGGTTTGTCCTATTATGATGGCGCGCTGTTTACTCTGGAGCCCAATGCGTCTGCGGTATGTCGGAGAGAATTACCTAGCTTGAAGGCGCAGTGGTGCTTGGATTATTGGGAGCAAGAGAACTCCTCTGAATTGGGCTATGAAGTATCCCGCACTGGGGGCAAAGGCGATGGGCTGGCAGTGGGTGATACGGGCATTTATATAGTGTTTGACAACGACAATATCAGCCGTATACATGACCCTCAAGATCGTAGGGCGCTTCTGTTACATCTAGCCTATCCCGAAGGGGCGCAATAGGTGGTCGTCGAGAAGTTACCAACCTTATTGGAGGAGATACGCGCTTGTCGCCTATGTGAGGAGCACCTGCCACTGGGAGCCAATCCGGTGCTGCGAGCGGCAGAATCTGCTCGTTTGTTGATCATTGGTCAGGCGCCGGGAACTAAGGTTCATGCCACCAGTATCCCATGGAATGACCCCTCTGGTGATCGTCTGCGCGAGTGGCTGTCGATCGATAGGGATATCTTTTACGATGAATCCCAGATTGCCATTATTCCCATGGGCTTCTGTTATCCGGGGCGAGGTAAAGGAGGTGATTTGCCACCGCGCTCGGAGTGTGCTGTCACCTGGCATAAGCGCTTGCTGCCACAGCTACCTCACTTGCAACTCACGCTGTTGGTGGGACAATACGCCCAGCGACACTACCTGCCGCATTGGTATGGCAATATTACAGAGAATGTGCGCCATTACCGCGATGCCCTGCCCGCAGGGTATTTCCCTTTGCCCCACCCGAGCCCGCGCAACACACTTTGGCTGCGGCGAAGACCTTGGTTTGAAGAGGCTGTGGTGCCCGAGTTGCAAAAGTACGTAAAAAAGATTCTGAAGGTTTGATAATGCCGGTTCCGGAAAAAGTTAAGATTCACCCCTCCTGGTACGATGTATTGAGCGAGGAGTTCAAGAAGCCTTATATGGCGGAATTACGTCAGTTTCTGCGGGGAGAAAAAGAGGCTGGTAAGCGCATCTATCCACCCGGTGGGCAGATCTTTAACGCTTTCAACTCCACCCCATTTGATCAGGTGAAAGTGGTGATTTTGGGGCAGGACCCCTATCACGGGATAGGCCAGGCGCACGGTTTATGCTTTTCTGTGATGCCCGGCGTACGAATCCCGCCATCGTTACAAAATATTTACAAAGAATTGCACTCTGATATGGGGATACTTCCAGCGCACCACGGCTGCCTACAACCCTGGGCAGAACAAGGAGTGCTGCTACTCAATGCCACCCTCACTGTAGAGGACAGTAAAGCTGGTGCCCATCAGGGGCGCGGTTGGGAGCAGTTTACCGATGCCGCTATCCATAAGCTGGCGGAGCAGCGTGAAGGCCTAGTGTTTATACTCTGGGGTAGTTACGCACAGAAGAAAGGCGGTTTTATTGACCGCAATAAGCACTTGGTACTACGCGCCCCTCATCCATCCCCTCTCTCAGCGCACCGCGGTTTTTTTGGCACTAAGCCGTTCTCTCAAGCTAACCATTGGTTGCAGCAGCGGGGTGAAAAGCCCATTGAATGGGCCCTGCCAGAAGAAAATCAGTTAAAAAGAGTTGCTGTAGAAGTCTAATAGCTGCCCCCCTTCGATAAAAATCAATTTTAAAAATAAAAACCCAGCTTACGATGGTTAAATGTAGGCTGGGCGTATTAGGTCAATTAATCTGAGCAATATTTATAAGTGTTTAAGGTTATTCCTAGTAAAGTCTTGGTGCTGGTGTATTTAAGTGCCTGAAAGGTTCTCTCGCACCGGTGGGTGTTTTCTGCTTTTTTACAAGCTGTCTATAATGGTTCTAGTTCAAAATTCCACGGTTGTTTGATTGGATCTTATGAGGGGTTAATCCCTTTTACAGGGCTAGTGCCGTTTGATTTTTTTTGCGACACCTGACTACTTTATTGGGGGAAGTACAAGTGCTGCTATTGTTGACCGATTTAGCCGATTCTATTCTAGAACTCCTTTCTGCTCCATTTGTAGAGGCCTTTCTTACTGCAACTTTTATTGGCTCTGGGGCAGTTTTAAAGAAAAAATTTGATGCAAAAGATTATAAGGCTCTGTGGGATAAATTCTTTGGTGATTCTGACTCTGACATTCACGTGGTGCTTCCTTTGATAAAGCAAAGAACACTGTTTTCCGAGATTACTAGAACACAAAGTCGAATTCCTGATAATGTGTTGTTTATGCCCTACGATGAGTCTCTTGGAATACAGTTGTTAAAGGATCGGATTGAGAGGGTGTATCCGAAAAGAAAAGTGATTTTTCATGATTCTCATAATTTTGTAGATGATCACAAGACCTTTATCTGTGTCGGTGGGCCCGCTATAAATGTTGTGAGCCGTGATTTATTGCTAACTAGAAAAATAGATGAAAAGTTCAAAATGGATTTTTTAGGCCGCTATGCGATTGATGAGATTGATGATAGTGTTTATAAGTCGAGTGTTTTGGGAGATTCAATTACAGAAGATTATGGGTTTATATTTTTTTCGAAAAACCCCTACCATAAAGACAGTTTTATATGCTTGGTTTTTGGGATATGGTCACATGGGACTTATTCGGCAATTCAAGCTTTGTGCGGCAAAGGGACGCATCTGCCAGAGTTGGCTGAAAGCCTCAAGTTAAACAAGTCTCTGTTTGCTGTCACAAAGTCTACCGTAAGGGGGATGGTAACAGGGTTTCCTTCTGTGGAAAAAGTGAGAAGAATAGAGTCTTCCTGTCAAATCTAAGAGCTTGGTATTTAGTTGATTTCGATGCTTGTTGTTAGAAGAGTAGGCTTTCTGGGTGTTTTCCTGAGAGGCTCTAAATGCAAAGAATTTTGCCTATTGGGATTATGATTTTGGGCGGAGCCCTTTGAGGGCTTTGTTGTTGTGATGTTATTTGAGATAAGGTTAAAAATTCAGCCCAAATACTCTTAGGGAATACTCTGGTGGCGATACAGGTGAGGGGCGATTGATGGTTGACCGTATAGGATTCCCTTCATGCCGCTAGATACTCCAATTAAATAAATTTTTTTCCTCTTTAAGAAAGTCTAACAATGCAGCGAGTTTCTTGGGTTTATTGAGTCCCTGGCGGTAAACGGCATGAATGTCCATTGGTGGAACATGCCAGTCTGGAAGAATATTAACGAGTGAGCCTTTGCCTAACTCTTCCATAATATTGTTGATTGGTAATTGCGCAATTCCCAGCCCATTGACTGCCGCATTTTTCAGGGCTGAAATATTAGCACAAAAGAAATTCCCATTAACGGGTAAAGTCATTGTCGATTGTTTAGAGGTTAGCGCCCACTCGGTATCTCCAGGGTTAAATTGAAATCTCAGGCAGTTATGGCTTATTAGGTCGCTGGGCTGCTGTGGTTTTCCCTGTGTGGTGAGATATTCAGGGCTGGCTACGAGAATTCGCGTTGAACTGCCAAGCTTTCTGGAAATCAGTCGCTCATCATGTATGTCGCCAACACGAAACGCGAGGTCAATGCCTTGGGAGAAGAGGTCTTCAAAGTCGTAAGTGAGGTTTAGGGAGACGGTAATTTTTGGCCAGCGCTTCAAAAAAGTGGGTAAAACTCTCTTGGAGAGAAATTCACCCAGGGCTGGCGGGGCTGAGATTCGCAATAAGCCTTGGACCTGCTGATCCATTACCAGCACATCATTTTGCATGGTTTTAAAGTCTTCTATCAAATGCAGAGCCCGGTCATAGGCAATAGCCCCCACTTCTGTCAGTGCAACACGCCGGGTGGTACGATCCAATAGTTTGGCTTTCAGGTGGGACTCCAGTCTTGAAACCTCCTTACTAACCGTTGACTTAGGGAGTTCTAGCTGATCTGCAGCCAGCGATAGGTTTAATGTCCTACAGACATGGACAAAAACAGATAAAGTTCTAAGGCTGATTGTTTCCAATTCGCGAACATTCATTTTCTTTTTATACAATTGTTTCTATTTTTTCGAATAATAGAATGCTCCTGTGTTTGAAGCAACCTAACTCACAGGAGATTTACCATGTCTAACGATCGAATTGCATTGATCACCGGTTCAAATCGAGGAATTGGTCTTGAGGCTGCCAAGCAGCTTTCTAACCAGGGAGTCAAAGTAATCCTGTCTGGTCGAGATAAAGCGAAATTAGAGGCCGTTCAAGCTACTTGGAATGGTGAGGTGGCACCAATTGATATTATTGAGCTGGATATTACCAAAGCTGAAGATAGGGCACGAGCTGCTCAAAAGATTGCGGAGCAATATGGTCGGCTGGATATTCTGGTGAATAATGCCGGTGTTATCGTTGAGGGGGAGTGGGGCCAGAACAATAGTGAAACAGTTTCGCAGGAGGATCTGAACACCACTTTTAGCATTAACGTATTCGCTCAAATTGGTCTAACGCAAGATCTTCTGCCAGTGCTAAAGAAGAGTAAAGCTGGCCGTATCGTGAATGTGAGTAGTATTCTGGGTTCTTTAGCTGTGAATGCTGACCAGAACTCTAGTTGGAGTGCAGTGAAGCCCTTCGCCTACAATGCGTCAAAGGCTGCGCTTAATATGTTTACAGTTTCTTTGAGCCAAAGTCTTGCAGATACTGGTATTAAGGTAAACAGCGCACACCCAGGTTGGGTTAAAACCGATTTGGGTACCAGCGCGGCGCCAATGGATGTGACCGAAGGGGCGAGAACTGTTGTGGAGCTTGCCTTGATTGATAGTGACGGTCCTAACGGTCAATTTATTCACCTTGGTGAAGAACAGCCCTGGTAAATAGTTGAAGTTACAGCTGGGTAGTTTTCAGGGACCCCGTATCTATTGTTTGAAAAATAGGTATGGGGTCTTCGGTTATTTGAGTGACTGTTGATTTTACTGTGAAGCAGGTTTCTTGAGGTCTTGGATTTACTAAAAAATAATTTTTCATGAATTATCCAGAGGCTTTCCTGTGTGGTTAACGGCGTCTCCTTGCACGCTCGATATGAGGCCGGCTGGCTTCTTTCTTTTCAACGGACTTCCATAAAGGCCGCATTAAGAGCCTGGCAAAGGCAAAGCCGACAAAAAACAAATTACATATGTAAGCAAGAAAATACGGCCCAAACTCTCTTTCAAAAACTATCCCGGCTGCATTTAGAGTGCTTATGATGACAATGGAAGAAGCTATGCCAAAAAGTCCGTAGTAGGTGAATTTCATTATGGGGGAGACAAACTTGAAATGTCTTTTCTTCCACAGGTAAGCAATAAACCCCATGGTGGCTATTCCCATGAGGCTGCTGCTGATAGACCAGACATGCTTAGCCTCGACATGAAAATTTAAAAGCGTAAGTGAAAAAGCGGAGAGTAAGGCGCTACACAAGCTGATATAGACAATCATGGCGAGAGAGACGACATGCCCTCTGGAGATACTTTCCATTTTTCTTGACTGAAAAGTTGCAACCATAGCTGCAAAACCTGCCAGGATAATGGAGACTTCGATAATATGTAGCAGTTGTTCAATTTGTCCCGGCAGTGTATCCATCTTCCGCTGGCGCCCTGGGCAGAGATGTTATGTTGTGAGGGGGTTATCGGTGTGTAAAGGATAGTTTATGTTTTTTAGTGGCTTGCAGACTTTATAGGGTTTCATTCGTTTCTGTTGCATGCCGAAATTTTCTATTGAGGGCTCTTGGTAAGGTAGGTACTTCTCGGTGGATGAAGTACGTTTGGTTGTTTAGGGCAATTTATATGCCCTTGAGAGTCGGGTGTGATTCTTATCTGTTTTGGTCGGGCTACCTTGTACCGGCTTGACTCTTTCTTGCATGTTGTTGTTCGTTTTCTATTACTACTGCCCAAAGAGGTCGCATAAGCAGTCTAGTGAAGGCATAACCAACAATAAACAAATTAAAAACAAATGATAGGAAGTAGGGTCCATATTCTCTGTTAAAGCCAAGTCCAAAGGCATTTAAGAGGTTGATAATTACCATGCACCCAGCGCCTCCAAAGAGCGCAAAGTAAATAATTTTCGATATTTTGGAAACTGTCCTAAGGCGCTTTTTTATCCATAAATAAGTAATAGAGAAAGCGGTAGCCAAACTCATGGCAAAGCTGCTTGCAGACCATAAGGTTTGATCACTAATGCCAAAGTTTGCAAGTATGAGGGTGAAAGCGGCGAGGAGAGCATTAACTAGACTGATATAAATTATCATGGCGAGGGAGACAATTCTTCCCTTGGTGATCCTCCTGGTTTTTTTTGGCTGAAGGGTGCCTACGATTGCCGCGAAACCTGCCAGTACAACACAGGATTCAAGAGTAACGATAATCTGGCTCATTTCTTTCAGTGGAGTCATCCCTTTGCCTGTGTAAGTTTTGGGTATAGCACAATAAGATTAGCGGAAAAAAGGCAAATTATTTTTGTGGAAATAGCTGTAATTATTTTGGTGTAAAAGTTACATGTCGTATTAGAAAAGCGCTTATTAATTAGTGGCCTGAATGTGAAAGCGGCGATGGGGGATATTACTTTGTGAGTATTTTGCCAAATATCTGAGTGGATTGTCAGGTCTATGGAGGCAATGGTTGTAAACATTGCCTAAAGACCGAATGGGAAGGTATTTCCCGCTTGAGACCGGTATGAACTGTATGCCGGTCTATCTGCCAAAAGTGAATCAGCCGGTTAATTACCCTTATGCTAAGGGGTCGGCATCAGCATCGTAGGGTAAATCCTGAATCTCCAGGGTGCGGCCATCTTTCAACTTTAAGGTTTCGCCGGCGGCAATTTTGGCGATTGTTAGTACGGCGAGCAATTCTATGCCTTCTTCGCTGTGGCAGGCTTCAACCAGATTGCCGATGCTTTGTTGTCCGTCGGCAAAAATTTCCAGTCCACTGGCTGGAAGATCACCACCCTCACATTTTGCACGGTATAGGCGACGCTTGGCGGCGCCACGGAACTGCATGCGGGCAACAACTTCCTGGCCGGTATAACATCCCTTTTTAAAGCTCACACCGCCAAGAAGGTGCAGGTTAGTCATCTGTGGGATAAACATCTCAGAAGTGGTGGCATCAACCTGGGGGATGCCGGCTTCGATCTGCCCCTTTTGCCACTGGTCGTAGCCTGTGGCTTCACTATGGGGAGAGAGTTTTTGCCAGAGTTGTTGTGTTTTATCGCTGGGGCTAAGCAGAGCCAATTGGAACTCATTGACCGATTGGGCGATACAGCGCTCGCCACTGAAATTGAAAGTCACTACCTGGCCTGGAGAAGGGGCCTCGAAGCCCAGTAGTTGTGCCGCCCGCTCCGCAACACCCTCTCCCTGTAGGCCTAGCCAATGGGAGTTATCGCTGATGTCGCTAAGTTCCGCCTTGAAAAATACGGCGTACTTCGCCAGCGCCTGCTGGGCGATTGGGGCGAGACTGCGGGGTAGGCGGAGTATAAATTCGCTCTGGGAGAGCTTTAGGGCACTAAAGGCACTGATCATGCGTCCCTTGGGGTTGCAGTGAGCACCCAGTATGCTGTGCCCGTCGGGTAGATTTATAAGGTCGCAAGTGAGCTGGCCTTGCAGAAACTTCTGACTATCGGGGCCTACTACTGAAACGGCGCCCACGGGGCCGAGGTCGATAAGATGTAAGCCCTGGCGGTCATCATTGCTGGTAAGGGGGAAGTGGGCTCTGCCGCCTTCCCAAATGGCGCCTTCGCTACTGAGAAAATCCTGCCACTGTTGCTGGTCCATAGTGTTGCCACCTCCGGTTGTCTTGGTGGCATTAATTGGGGATTACAGCGCCCCTTTTCAAGTTTGCTCAGCTAGCAGGTATACTGCGCACTTTAATCTGGTTGGAAATGAAGTATGGATCGCAACCGCCTGTTTTGGGCCAGCCGCCGCGGCATGTTGGAGTTAGATCTGGTGCTGCTGCCGTTTCTGGACAATATCTACGAGACCCTGGAGCCCGAAGATCAACAGCGTTATGTGCGACTGATGGACGAGCAGGACCAGGATCTGTTTGCCTGGTTCATGCGCCGTGAAGATCCGGCCGACCCGGAGCTATTGCGCATAGTACAGATCATCCGTGACAACACCGGTTTACAGCAGTAGACCGCCGCCTCAAATTTTTGAGCGCAGCGCACGCTTGAGCTGCGTGGTTGCGCGATCGCCTCTCCTTCTTCTCTTTTTATTACTTGCCACAGGGCAGGCGGTAATGCTGTTGTGGTTGAGTGACTTCCCTTCCTGGCTTTTCTGGTCGGCAGTGCTGCTTGTGTGCCTCTATGCCTTTGTCGAAAAGCGTCGTCTGGAGCGGATGAGCGGAATCTTATCAACCCGAGACCGTCGCTGGTTTTGGCGTACTGAAAGTGGAGTGGAACGAGAATTTGAGTTTTGTGGTGAGCTGGTAGTGTGGCAGTGGTTGCTGGTAATCCGTGGGCGTGATCAGATGGGCGCCTCTCTTTGCTTGGTTTTGGCGCGGGACGCGCTCAATCGGGACGACTGGCGCAGATTGCAGGTGGCTTTGCGCTATTCGCGCTAGGGCGGGCTCTGCCCACCCATACCCCTGTGTTCAGATAAATTGCCTTTGATTGGCGTAGTTTTCCGGTACCAGCACCGTATCCATGGCCAGCTCTCTGAGATCTGGGTAATCGAGAGAGTAGTGCAGGCCCCGACTCTCGCGGCGGTCCAGAGCCGAGCGGATGATCAAATCGGAAACCAAGGCCAGGTTGCGTAGTTCCACTAGATCATTCGTGATGCGGTAATTGGCATAAAACTCGCGAATTTCCCGCTGCAGGAGTTTTACTCTGTGCTGAGCGCGCAGAAGGCGCTTGCGGGTGCGCACGATTCCCACGTAGTCCCACATAAAGCGCCGCAGCTCATCCCAGTTGTGGGATATCACAACGTCTTCATCGGAGTCCGTAACTCGCGAGGCGTCCCACTCCGGCGCCTTGCGCGGTGCTTGCACCGAGTCAAGATGTTCGTCGATGTGTAAGGCCGCAGAACGGGCGTATACCAGGCATTCCAATAGGGAGTTACTAGCCAGGCGATTGGCGCCATGAAGGCCGGTAAAAGTGGTTTCCCCGATGGCATAGAGTTGGTCCAGGTCGGTGCAACCGTGTTTATCTACCATAATTCCACCGCAGGTATAGTGGGCGGCAGGCACCACCGGGATGGGCTCTTTGGTGATATCTATGCCATATTTCAGGCAGTTGCTATACACGGTGGGGAAGTGCTCACGTACAAAGGTGGAATCTTTGTGGGAGATATCCAAATAGAGGCAGTCGGCACCAAGGCGTTTCATTTCATGGTCAATGGCACGGGCGACGATGTCCCTGGGTGCTAGTTCACCGCGCTTATCAAAGCGTTCCATAAAACGGCTGCCATCGGGCAGTTTCAACTGTGCTCCCTCGCCGCGTAGGGCCTCTGTAACCAGCAGGGCTTTAGCCTTGGGGTGGTAGAGGCAGGTGGGGTGGAATTGGTTGAATTCCATATTGGCCACCCGGCAGCCGGCGCGCCAAGCCATGGCAATGCCGTCGCCGCTGGCACCATCTGGATTACTGGTATACAGATAGGCCTTGCTGGCACCACCGGTGGCGAGGATCACCGCCTTGGCCTGCAATAGCTCGACTTCTTCAGTATTTTTATTCAGCACATAGGCGCCAGCACAGCGAAAACGCCCTTTCTCGGGGTCCGGTTGGCGTATTAAATCAATAGCGACGTGATGCTCAAAGCAGTCAATATTGGGGCTGTTGAGTACTTTCACCAGCAAGGTGCTATGTACGGCTTTGCCTGTGGCGTCGGCGCTGTGAATGATACGGCGATGGCTGTGCCCACCTTCTTTTGTCAGGTGGTAGTCCTCGCCCTCGCGGGTGAAACTCACGCCTTGGTCAATCAGCCAGCGAATGGCTGCGGTGCTCTCTTCTACCGTGAAGCGGACAGACGATGGGTGGCAGAGTCCGGCACCCGCGTCTAATGTGTCTGCAATATGTGACTCCACCGAATCCATATCGTCTAACACTGCCGCGATGCCCCCCTGGGCGAACCAGGTGGAACCGTCCTGCAGACGCTGCTTGGAAAGCAAGGCTACGCGGTATTTGGCGGAGAGATGCAGGGCCAGGGTGAGACCAGCGGCGCCGCTGCCGATGACGAGAACGTCGTAGTTTACCGGGGCATTCATAGATTTCATTTATCTTTATGGGTCGCGTAGTATAGCGCCTCCTGATTATTCGTCGATTTGACGTGGAACTTATGTCCTATTGTCAGTGTCTTCAACACAGTAAAAGAAACGCCTGCGCCGGCAGCCCCTCATTAAATCGTTGTGGTGCCCGCAGTGTGGCTGGATATGGGAGTTGGGGATGACAGCGCATCAGGCGTCAACGAGTGACCGTGAGCTGGTGGAGCGGGTTCAAAAGGGAGATAAACGCGCTTTTGACCTGTTAGTACTCAAGTATCAACACAAAATTGTTGCTGTGGTCAGCAGATTTATCAAGGACCACAGTGAGGTACAGGATGTCACTCAGGAGGCTTTTATTAAGGCCTATAGGGCGCTCGCCAATTTCCGTGGCGACAGCGCTTTTTACACATGGATGTACCGGATTGCGATTAATACCGCTAAAAATCATTTGGTTTCCCGTAGCCGCAGACCCCCGTCTTCCGATGTGGATCTTGAGGATGCCGAGTTCTACTCCGGCGCCGATCTGTTGCGGGATAACGAAACACCTGAGAACCAGATGTTTCGTGACCAGCTTGAATCTGCGGTGCATCGCGCCATTCGCGCACTGCCAGAGGATCTGCGTTCAGCGGTTACGCTGAGAGAGCTTGAGGGACTGAGCTATGAGGAGATCGCCGAGGTGATGGGATGCCCGGTAGGCACAGTGCGTTCGAGAATTTTTCGTGCACGGGAAGCTATTGACCGGACAGTCCAGGCCGTGATGGCCGGTGAGCCGGAAACACTGGGTGACCGGGGTTAAAATTGCGGAAAATTTTCCCAACTGGGGAAACCAACCGCCGAGAGCCCGGTCTTATCTCATACCAACTATGGTGCGTGTGGGCACCGAATAAATGATTGCACAAGAGGGTTAACCCCTATGTCCCACGGGAATCATCAGGAACGTCTCAACGAGTCGCTCTCGGCGCTTATGGATGGCGAAGTCAGCGAGTTGGAGTTGCAGCGGCTGTTAAAAGCCTCTTCGGCTTCTGAAGAGTTGGGTGAGCGCTGGTCACGCTACCAACTTGCGGCGAGTGTAATGCGCCGCGAACAGGTTGCCCCTGTGAACAGCAGTCTCGCTGCGAACATCTCTGCGGCAATTGATCTCGAAGAGCCCTTGTCGCAAACGGGGAGTGGTGGTGCCGTGGCGGCCAATGGGTTGATCAATAACCGTTGGTGGCGTCCGCTTTCACGCGGTGCGGTAGCGGCCACTGTAGCATTTGCTGCAATTCTTGGGGTTCAACAGATTACCGATACACAGCAGAGCCCAGTGCAGGGCCAGGGTGTGGAATTGATGGCGGAGGTTGAGCGCCCGGCACAGCCGGTAGTGCAATCTGCCCCGCAGCCGTCCGGTTTTTATGTGCCGGCACCATCTACTCGCTCAGTGAGCACAGCCACTCCGAGCTTTGTACCCGAGCAGCGCGGTGTGGTTGGCCAGCAGGTGATTCAGCAGGTGCCTACGCCGGAGCTGATGCGCCATCTGAACCGCGTAATGATGCAACACTCAGAACAGGCCGCGCATGTCGGCAGCCAGGGCATGGTGCCTTTTGCCCGCGCGACCTACGGCGAACAAGTTGGTATGTAGCGTGACGAAAGCCGTTTTCAGGGGGAGTCTTATCCGTATTGGAATTCGCAGGGCCAGTAACCTCTTACTGGCCACCTCACTGCTGGCGCCACTGGCGATCGCTCAGGAGACAGCCAGCACCGATAATGCTATCCAACCCAGTGCGCCGAGTATCGTAAACCTCGATATGGCCAGCACCCAGGCGGCAGCTTCTGCTGCTGAGGTGACAAACCCGAGCAGTGAACAGGATGCCCTGACTACCGCCAACTCGGAGCCTCCGGCTGTCGACCCCACAGTGCTCTCTGCAGAAGCTCTGGCCAGTCCTGGTGCTGTGTCGGTAGCGGTTGCCGGTAATGAGGTAGAGCAGTGGCTGGCCAAGCTTGCCAAGGCGGTTGCCGAGCTGGAATACAGCGGGCTGGTCACCTTTGAGCACGCCGGCATGCTTGAAACCCTGCAGGTGGTACACGCGGTCCGCGACGGAGAACAGGTAGAGCGTGTGCGCTACCTCAGTGGCGAGCCGCGAGAATTGATTAGCCACGGTAGCAGCAGCAATTGTGACTACGGTGTTTCGCCCAGTGCTCGGGCTACCCTATGGAATGCGGTGGGACAGCAGCAAGTTCAGCGCGCCTACCAGTTTATTTTGCGTGGCGAGGAGCGTATTGCCGATCGCGATGCAGTAGTTATCGAGGCCAGGCCGCGGGATCGCTACCGGCTCGGGCTGGTGGTCAGCTTAGACCGGGAAACCGGCCTGCCCCTTAAAACTATGTTGGTGAGCACCCAGGGCCGAGTGTTGGAGCGCTACCAGTTTGTACAGCTAGACTTGTCGCCGGTAGAGGATGGTGCTCTGGAGGCGGTCTCCAATAATGCGCGACGGGTTGATAATCGAACTAGCTGCGAATCCTCCCAGAGTCGCTGGCAAGTACGCTGGCTGCCGGAAGGTTTCAAGGTGGTATCGGTAAAACCCCTTTCCGATGGCGATATGATGGTCTTTAGTGATGGGCTAGGCGTATTTACCGTGTTTGTGCAACGCCTTGGACCTGAGCTAAAGGATTTTAAAGGCCGAGCCATACGCGGTGCGACAGTGGCCTATATGGACCGAATGGAAGTCAATGGCGTCGCTTATACCGTTACTGTCGTTGGGGAAATCCCCGATGCCACGGCGCGCAGAGTAGCCAGTTCTATTGCTGAAAAAGGCTGAGTGCCGTGCTTGAAGAGCGCGGCCGTATTGTCGCCATAGAATCCGACGCTGTCTGGGTTGAAACAATCCAGCGCAGCGCCTGCAATGGTTGTGAGGCCAAGTCTGGCTGCGGCACTGGTCTACTTGGTGACTTTTTTTCTTCTTCCACGCGAGTGAGAGCAGTTCTTAACGGCTACCCGGCCGATAAAATTTCCCTGAATGATACCGCCGTAATCGGCATTACTGAGAGTGCCCTCACCAGCAGTACCCTGCTGGTTTATTTGTTACCCCTGGTTTCCCTGGTGCTTGTCGCACTATTGGGGGACTATTTTTTCGCTGAGGCTGGCGCCGTTATAGGCGCGCTAATGGGCCTGCTGGGCGGTGCTCTCGGCGTGCGTTGGTACAGTCGCCGCCAAGCTGCCAATCCCACTTTTACCCCGGTGCTGTTGCGCATAGAGCCCAGCAGCGGGCATTCATAACAGAACCTAAACTGATAACTCCAAGGTTTAATCGGAGTCTTTCCATGTTGGCCCGCTGCTATATAGAGCGCTGGCCCCTGCGCACGGCCTTTGTTATCTCCCGCGGAGCTCGCACTGAAGCAGAAGTCGTCGTTGTAGAGGTAAAGCTGGAAGGCCGCGTGGGTATTGGAGAGTGCACCCCTTATGCCCGCTATGGCGAAAGCCCTGAATCGGTTGTGCAGCAGCTGGAACCCTTGCTTTCCGAGCTGGCTGCCGGTTTGAAGCGGAGTGCTTTGGCGTCGCGATTGCCCGCTGGTGCCGCGCGCAATGCCCTCGACTGCGCGCTGGCTGACTGGGAGGCGAAGTACAATAATGTGCCCTTTGCCGGTCCCGATTCCCTGCCCACCGTACAGACTTTGGTGATCGATAGCCCGGAGGCCATGGCTATGGCCGCGGACAATGCGGTATCCCATGGAGTGCAAGTGTTAAAGCTCAAGCTGGATGATCACCTGGTCTGTGAGCGGGTGGCGGCCGTACGTGCCGCTGCGCCCAGTGCCCAGTTGGTGATTGATGCCAATGAAGCCTGGCAGAGCATCACTCTGATCGAACGCTGTCAGCAGTTGGCGGAGTTGGGGGTTGCCATGCTGGAGCAACCCTTGCCTGCGGACGACGATAAATTTCTCTCCACATTTCCCCATCCACTTCCTATCTGTGCCGATGAGAGCTGCCATACCCGAGCTGACCTGCCGCGCCTGAAGGGGCGCTATGAGATGGTCAATATTAAGCTCGATAAGACCGGGGGGATTCGTGAGGCTGAGGCTCTGGCGAAGGAGGCTTCTGCGCAGGGTTTTGAGCTGATGCTCGGTTGTATGTTGTGTACCTCGCGAGCAATACGTGCGGCTTGGCCTCTGGGGTCAAAGGCGCGCTACCTGGATTTGGATGGCCCTACCTGGCTGGCGAGAGATGCCGAGCCCCCACTGCGCTTTACTGCTGGCAGGGTTTATTGGTCGTAAGTAATCAGGTCGATCAGTATATCCAGATATTCTTCACTGGCTGCATCAGCGGAGATTGGTGGAAACTCCACGGTGATACAGGGCAGGGCGCGCTCGGCGCACCAGGTACCGAAAGAACCCGGTGTTTGGTAGCCTAGCTGTTCGACCAGTGGCAGCTGCATACCTTCGGCCAACCAGGCTCCCAGTGTAGTTTTGTCGGGGTCTTCCACGCAGCCCAGGGGTTCGTGGATGGATACCGTCCAAGGGGGCGCCAGTTTAGTAATCAACTGGGATAACGCGGAGGTTTCACTCTCAGAGGCGGGCCTGTTGCCGGTACCGAGTTGGACATCGCGGGCATCTGCTGTGCTATTCCAGCGGTAAACATTGCCGCCGCCGTCCCAGTTCTCTGTGGCAAAGTTGCGGTTCAGGTCTACGCCGTTTGCATTGCAGCGGGTACCCAACTGGCAACCATCGGGATTTACCGCCAGTATCACATGGTGTTTGAGCTGGTTCGTCGCCAGTGAGCGCAGTGCACAAGAGAGTGCTACCACTGCTGCGACTTCATCGCCGTGGGTGCCGGCCATCACCAGGCCCGGTTTGTGGCCGGATTGAGCGGGAAAATAAAAAAGTGGTGCGCCCAGGGCACTGTATCCGTACAGTTCTTTGGGGAGGTGGAATTGGCCTCGCTGTGGGCGTGGGCGCAGTTTGGACATCGCTGGCCTTTACACAGATTTACATTAGGCGGCAGAACTTTCGTGGCTATACAGCCACTAAATCGTTACTGAATGTCCCTAAAGGGGCCGGAGCCATTCCGTCGAGGCATGCCCTGGAAGGGATTCAAATTCCAATGGTTTCATATTAGAAGGGAACACTAGGGGTAACAAACCTATGGTTAAACGCTGTACACAATATCTCTTGGTACTCTGTCTCTTGGCTTCCGGCGCTGCTAGTGCGCGCGGACTGCCAGAACTTACCGAATTGATAGAGGAAAACTCTCCTGCGGTGGTTAAGATCAACACGGTGGATCGCAGCCGAGTGGCTCGCGGCAACAACTCGCCGCAGTATCAGCAGGAAATCCCCGATATTTTCCGTCACCTGATCGAGCCACGCCGTCGTCAGCGCCCAGTGGCCAGCATGGGCTCAGGTTTCATCATTTCTGAAGATGGTTATATCGTGACCAACAACCATGTGGTCGATGGTGCAGATGAGGTGAGAGTTACGCTAACCGATCGCCGCGAATACGAGGCGAAGGTGATAGGCACCGATGAGCGCTCGGATCTTGCCCTGCTCAAGATCGAAGCCGATGACCTGTCGGCAGTGCGCTGGGGGGACTCAGAGGAGCTGCAGGTGGGTGAATGGGTGGTCGCGATCGGCTCGCCATTCGGCCTCGACTACTCCGCCAGTGCCGGTATCGTGAGTGCTATGGGGCGCAGTATCCCCAATGAAAGTCGCGAAAACTATGTGCCATTCATTCAGACCGATGTAGCGATCAACCCTGGCAACTCCGGTGGGCCGTTGTTTAATCTCGATGGGCGGGTAGTGGGGATCAACTCCCAGATTTATACCCGTAGCGGCGGATCTATAGGCCTGTCTTTCGCTATCCCAGCGAGTCTGGCCCAGGATGTGGTTGCCCAGTTGAAAGAGAAGGGCCGTGTGGATCGCGGCTGGCTCGGCGTTGGTATCCGCAATGTGGACCGTGATATGGCTGAAGCCATGGGGCTCGGTAAACCTTCTGGTGCGCTAGTGGAGCAGGTGAGTCCAGGTACTCCTGCGGCTGAGGCCGGTATTAAACCTGGAGATGTAATTATCCGTTTTGATGGTCGCAAGATTGGTGTACATGGAGACCTGCCACATGTAGTAGGTCAGGTTCGCCCCGGCACCGAGGTGCCCGTGGAGCTGATGCGCAAGGGCAGAACCGAAAAGCTACAAGTGGTTGTTGGCTCCCTGCCGGGTTCTGATGAAGAGCGCAGCCAGGCGTCCAATCAGCCGGCATCCAGAATGGGTGGCCCCCTCGGTGTGGTTGTCGAGGAAATCCCGGAGGGTATGAAGCAGCGCTGGAATGTAGATACTGGCGTGCTTGTACGCCAGGTTATTCCCGGCAAGCCAGGTGCAAAGGCGGGTCTGCGTAGCGGCGATATCATCGCCCAGTTGGGCTTTGAGGAAGTGACCGATATCAGCGACTACGAAACGGTGGTCGATGACCTCCCCAAAGATGAGCTATTGCCGATCCGCTTTTTCCGAGCTGGCCAGTCAACTTTCCGCACAATTAAGATCGAAAGCTAAGTACAAGAGGCAAATGGTGGCCCATTGTGTCACCTGCCTCTCACCTCTGCTCGGGAGTTCTGTTAGACTTGCGCCACACAGCTGGCAGCTCCGTCAGCTAATCATTTGATTTTTCAAGGGTTTTTATTCCGCAGTGGCCACAGATCTCTCACATATCCGCAATTTCTCCATTATTGCCCATATCGACCACGGGAAATCTACCCTGGCGGACCGCTTTATTCAGGATTGCGGCGGGCTCTCAGACCGCGAAATGGAAGCCCAGGTGCTCGACAGCATGGAGTTGGAGCGCGAGCGCGGTATTACCATCAAGGCGCAGAGTGTAACGCTCGACTACAAAGCGCGGGATGGTAAGACCTACCAGTTGAACTTTATCGATACCCCGGGACACGTGGACTTCTCCTACGAGGTATCCCGCTCTCTGGCAGCCTGTGAAGGGGCGCTGTTGGTAGTGGATGCCGCACAAGGTGTCGAGGCCCAGTCAGTGGCCAACTGTTATACGGCGATTGAGCAGGGCCTGGAGGTTATCCCGGTACTAAACAAGATGGACTTGCCCCAAGCGGACCCGGATAAAGTCGCTGAGGAAATTGAGGAAATCATCGGCATCGATGCAGCTGATGCGACCCGTTGCAGCGCCAAGTCCGGTCTGGGTGTAGAGGATGTCCTTGAGGATCTGGTGCGTCAGGTTCCACCACCCGAGGGCGATGTGGATGCGCCGCTACAGGCCCTAATCATCGACTCCTGGTTCGATAGCTATTTGGGCGTTGTGTCCCTGGTACGAGTGGTGCAGGGCACCCTGAAAACCAAAGACAAGATTGTCACCAAGTCGATTGGTCGCCCCCATGTGGTGGATAACGTCGGTATCTTTACCCCCAAGCGCAAAGAAACTGGTGTGCTGCGTGCCGGTGAAGTGGGTTTTGTTGTGGCTGGCATCAAGGATATCCATGGCGCGCCAGTGGGCGATACCCTGACCCACGCTAAGGGTGCCGATGAAATCGAAATGCTGCCGGGCTTCCAGAAGGTCAAACCACAGGTTTACGCGGGTTTGTTCCCGGTTAGCTCCGACGATTACGAAGGCTTCCGCGATGCGCTGGAGAAGCTTTCTCTTAACGATGCCTCTTTGTTCTATGAGCCTGAGACCTCTGATGCGCTCGGCTTTGGTTTCCGCTGCGGCTTCCTCGGTATGCTGCACATGGAGATTATCCAGGAGCGTTTGGAGCGCGAGTATGATCTCGACTTGATCACCACCGCGCCAACTGTGGTGTATGAGGTTGAGCAGACCGACGGCGAAGTGGTGATGGTGGATAACCCATCGCGCCTGCCGGATGTGGGTAACATTGAGGAGATGCGTGAGCCTATTGCCGAGGTGAATATCCTGGTACCGCAGGAATATCTGGGCAACGTGATTACTCTTTGCGTGGAGAAGCGCGGTATTCAGAAAGATATGCAGTACGTGGGTTCCCAGGTATCCCTGCGCTATGAGCTGCCCATGAGTGAAGTGGTGATGGATTTCTTCGACCGCCTCAAGTCGGTGAGCCGTGGCTTTGCTTCCCTGGATTACAGCTTTGTACGCTTCGAAGCGGCAAAACTGGTGCGTCTGGATATCCTCATTAACGGGGATCGAGTCGATGCCCTGGCGCTGATCGTGCACCGTGAGAATGCCCAGCAGAAGGGGCGTGCCATGGCGGAAAAAATGAAAGAATTGATTCCCCGGCAGATGTTCGATGTGGCAATTCAGGCGGCTATTGGTGGCCAAGTGGTGGCCCGTACCACCGTAAAGGCTCTGCGCAAGAATGTGACTGCAAAATGTTATGGTGGCGATGTCACCCGTAAGAAAAAACTGCTTGAAAAGCAGAAAGCGGGTAAGCGCCGTATGAAACAGCTCGGTCGAGTGGAAGTGCCACAAGAGGCCTTCCTGGCCGTGCTGAAGGTGGATCAATAGCGGCTAGGTCCGCTATTGGCTTCAAGGAAAATAGAGATACATAATGGATATTAATTTACCTCTGATTCTGCTCTGGTTAGTCGTTATCAGTGGCGGTATCTGGCTGGTAGACAGCCTGTTTTTTGCCCGTCGCCGCAAAAAAGAAGGCGGGGGCAAGCAAGAGGATCCAGTGGTTGTGGAGTACGCAAAGTCGTTCTTCCCAATCCTGGCAATCGTTTTTGTGTTGCGCTCTTTTATTGTCGAGCCTTTCCAGATTCCCTCTGGCTCCATGATCCCAACCCTTCAGGTTGGTGATTTTATTCTGGTCAATAAGTATGAGTACGGCTTGCGCTTGCCGGTCTCCCGTAAAAAAGTAGTAGATATCGGCGAACCTCAGCGCGGCGACGTGATGGTGTTTTTCCCACCGCACATGAATGATACCTACTTTATCAAGCGGGTTATTGGCCTTCCCGGTGACAAAATTGAGCTGAAAAACAATGTGCTCTATGTCAACGGTGAGCTGGCACCGCAGGAGCTGATTCAGGCGATGCCCCCGGTAAATCCGAGACAGGAAATATTGTGGGAAAATCTCTATGGCAAGCGCCATTTAATGCAAAAAAATATCCCTGCCAGTCAGTACGGTAACTTTAGTGGTGTAGTCCCGGAAGGCCATTACTTTATGATGGGCGACAACCGCGATAACAGCCTCGATAGCCGTGCATGGGGCTTTGTCCCTGAGCGTGATGTAGTGGGTAAAGCTTTTGCTATTTGGATGCACTGGGACAACTGGCTCAGTTTGCCCAGCTTTAAACGAGTAGGCTCTATCCAATAACGAAAATGGCCGGCGTTGTGCCGGCGATATGGATTGAGGGCAAAGGTAATGAGTAGTGTTATCCGGGTTTCACTAAAGCGTCAGCGCGGCATGAGTTACTGGGGTTGGTTGTTGGTTATTGCGGTGTTGGGCTTTGCCCTTACCTGTGTTTCTAAAATGGCCCCAGCCTACGTGGATGCGCGTTATGTGAGTGAGGCCCTGAGAACTCTGGGTGAGAACCCGGAGCTGGAAAATATGTCGACCGGCCAGATCAAGAAAGAGCTGGGCCGTTTCTTTCTGATCAATAATGTGCGTGGAGAGCCCACTAAAGCATTGCAGGTGGTGCGTGGGGCGAAAAGTACTGTGGTCAGTATTAATTACGAGTTGCGCCAGCCGCTGATTTATAACGTGGATGTCGTGATGAAATTTAACAAACAGCTCAATACGGCCAAGCCTGAGCTTTGTTGTGATCCTTTGATAGATCTGGAGCAATTCCGCAAACGTGACTGACCTTTTACTGGAGCGCCTCTGCCAGCGCCTTGGCCACAAATTTGAACAAAGCACTCTTTTGGAGTTAGCGCTTACACATCGATCCCACGGCAGCCGTAACAACGAGCGTTTGGAATTTCTCGGCGATTCCATTCTCGGCTTTACTATTGGTGCCGCACTCTATGAGCAATTTCCCCAGGGTCGCGAGGGCCAGCTGAGCCGTTTGCGCGCGCAATTGGTCAGTGGTGAAACCCTGGCCAAGCTGGCGCGAGAGCTGGATATTGGCGACTGCTTGCGCCTGGGCGAGGGTGAGATGAAAAGCGGCGGCTTTCGCCGTGCCTCTATCCTGGCTGATGCGGTGGAGGCCCTGATCGGTGCTATCTACCTTGATGCCGGTCTGGAGGCAGCGCGCGCTAGAGTGCTGGCATGGTTTGCACCACGGCTGCAGGAGCTGTCACTGGAGACGGTGAAAGACCCCAAAACCCGCTTGCAGGAATGGCTCCAGGCCCGTAAAAAGCCACTGCCAGAGTATTCGGTTGTGGATGTATCCGGTGCTGAGCACGCCCAGCACTTTATCGTAGAATGCCGGGTTAGTGGTTTGGCTCAGCCGGTTCGCGGCGAGGCCAATAGTCGCCGCGCCGCAGAGAAAACTGCTGCGGTAGAGGCTTATAAGCGCCTCACTGGGCAGGACTAACCTTACAATTAGAGCGCAGCGGTTTATCGCCCGGCTCGGACAGATAGCCCCTGTGTGCGGGGGCGAGCAGAGCCCGGTTTCGCTGGGCACTTCAACCCTTTCGGAGAAACTTCTTGAGCGAACAACCCTCTCGCTGCGGCTATGTAGCGATCGTCGGCCGCCCCAATGTGGGAAAGTCCACGCTGCTTAACCATTTGCTGGGCCAGAAGCTGGCAATTACTTCACGCAAGCCCCAGACAACCCGCCACAACATGCTCGGTATTAAAACCGATGGCCCCAATCAGATTATTTTTGTGGACACACCCGGCCTGCATTCGGATCAGGAAAAGGCCATCAACCGCTATATGAACCGCGCCGCTTCCAGTGCAGCGCGGGATGTAGATGTGGTGGTGTTTGTCGTGGAGCGCACCCGCTGGAGTGAGGGAGACCAGCTGGTGGCCGATAAGTTGCGCGGTCTCAAGTGTCCGCTGATTATCGCCGTCAATAAAGTCGATCAGCTGGAGGATAAGAATGATCTGCTACCTCAGCTGCAGGCTTTGGCGGAACAGCACCCTAAGGCTGAAATTGTGCCGATCTCGGCACTGCGCAACGTCAACCTTGATTCCTTAGAAGAGGTGATCCTCAAGCATTTGCCAGAGGGGCAACACTTCTTCCCAGAGGATCAAGTTACTGATCGCAGTTCACGCTTCCTCGCCGCAGAGATTGTGCGTGAAAAAATTATGCGTCAGCTGGGAGCGGAAGTGCCCTACCAGGTCACTGTTGAGGTTGAGGAGTTCAAACAGGAAGGGAAGATTCTGCATATTAGCGCAGCGATCCTGGTGGAGAGATCGGGGCAGAAGCGTATTATCATCGGCAACAAGGGTGAACGTATCAAGCAGATTGGCAGTCAGGCTCGTGAAGATATGGAGCGCCTGTTCGATAGCAAGATAATGCTGAATTTGTGGGTTAAGGTGAAGTCCGGCTGGTCTGATGACGAGCGTGCCCTACGCAGTCTCGGCTATCGGGACGAGTAACTCTCTTCCCCTGACTCGTCCGCCATGAAGACACCACCGCCGGCGCAGCCGGCGTACATTCTCCACTCCCGGCCCTATCGCGACTCCAGCCTGATTCTTGAGTTATTCACTCCAAACCATGGCCGTATTGGTTGTGTTGCCCGCGGTGCGCGGAGGGACAAGCAGCGGCGCCAGCAGGCGCTGCAACCTTTTACGCCTCTATTAGTTACTCTGCTCGGTGCTGGATCCCTGAAAACCCTCGGGCCCGTGGAGAATGTTGGAGTTCCACTCTGGCTTAAGGGACGTGCTGTCTATGGCGGGCTCTACGCCAATGAGTTGATGGTGCGCTTGCTACCGGAGGGCGAGGCGCACATAGGTCTGTTTGCCACCTATCAGCGTCTATTGCAGGAGCTATCAGATCTGGGCGGTACGGACAGTGCAGAGTTGGAAGGACCACTGCGCAGTTTCGAATTACAGCTGCTCGCGGAGTTGGGTAGTTGCCCACCCTTGGATTATTGTGTGCAGAGTCAGGGTGTTGTGAGTGAGGCCGGCAGCTATAGGTTGGAATTGGAGGTGGGCTTTGTGCCGGTGCACAGGCAGGGTGCCACTGCTCTGCGTGAGTGGGAGTTTTTTGGTTCAGAGCTGCTGGGGGTACTGCGGGCTAAAGAGTCTGGCAAGTGGCCGGCAGAAGTATTGGGCCCGGCGAAGCGTTTAACCCGTATTTTGTTGCACACATTACTGGGGGAGAAGCCCTTGCAGAGCCGCGAGTTATTTAAACAGGTTTACGGGAAATGATTGTTAGCATCGGTACCGACATTTGCAATTACAGCCGTATCGAGTCAGTTTGGCGCCGCCATGGTGATCGTTTCGTGGAGCGTATATTGAGTGGTGGCGAACGCTGTGATTTTGCCGATCTTGCCGAGGCCAATAGAGCGGCCTATTTGTGCAAGCGCTTTGCAGCTAAAGAAGCGGTGGGTAAAGCCCTAGGCACTGGTATTGGAGAAGGTGTTTCCTGGCAGGATATTGAAGTGCGCCGGCGCCAGGGTGCAGCTCCGCAGGTGCTGCTGCGGGGTGGAGCGCAGAGGCGGGCTCAGGCGATGGGAGTGGAGGTGATACACCTCTCCCTTTCTGATGAAAAGGATGCAGCCCTGGCGTTCGTGATTTTTGAAGCTCGCAGTTAGGCCGGAGCATCTCCCCGGCCTTAATTCACTGCGAGTCAGGCAACCTCCAACCCAAACAGTGTGTCGAGATCCTGCTCGGAGGCCCATTCTCGCAGGGCACGAATTTCCCTGAGTGCCCTATCCAATTTGCGGCGGTCGAGCTGGGGATTCTCCTGATTTTGCTGGATACGTAACTCCTCCTGTAACACACAAGTGGCCTCTCGTAGGCGTGATACGCCACAATAACAACAGCCGCCGTGCATGCGGTGGGTCAACTCAAACATGCCTTTTATGTCGCCTAGACCCTGTAGTCGCTCCAGTTCCCGTTCATCGGTTATCAACCCATCCACGAGCATTTGCAGCATATCCCTGGCCAGTTTTGCATCGCCATTTGCCAGGTTGAGACTCTCTCCGATATCCACCAGGCGCATCTGGTTTGGGTTCAATTTTTCTACCACTTGTGGAGTGATAATTTTGAGCCAGCGTTTGATCATATGGGACAACTGGGCTTCGCTTACTGGTTTGCTCAGGTAGTCGTCTAGCCCTGCGGACAGTAGCCTCGCCTTCTCCTCGGCTCCCACATGGGCAGTGAGTGCAATAATGGGCGTGCGGCGGCCGGTCTCTCGTTCGCGGATGCAGCGGGTGACTTCAATACCGTCCATACCGGGCATCTGGATATCCATGAAGACCAAGTCGAACGTGCTTTGCTGCCAATGTAGTAAGGCTTCTTCACCACTGGCGGCGATCACCACCTCTACACCCTGGGCGCGCAGTAACTCGCCGACCAGGCGCCGGTTAGCGGCGTGATCATCCACGGCCAGGACACGCGGTGGCGCGGGCCAGGGGAGGGCGGGTACGACACCATTACTGGGGCGAGGCTGGCTCTGTTGGGGGACGGCTCTTTTCAGGGCGCGAAGCAGGTTCTCGCGGGTTACCGGCTTGCCAAGGAAAGTTAAGGTGCGGGTGCGCAACTGCTCATAGCAGCGGCGCAGCTCTGCTGGGGCACCGAGTACGATTACCCGGCATTGATAGGCATCGACCAGGGACTGTACCTTCATGCTGAAGCTGTCAAAGTCTCCCTTGGCGATGGCGGTATCGATAATCACCGCATCTGGCAGCGCATCGTGCCGCCACATTTGTTCAATTGCTGGCTGCAGAGTATCGGTATCGGCAAGTTCAATGGGTTCAACCTGCCACTGTTTAAGCAGTTGAGCAACCTGGGAGCGGGTCAATTCGTTGGGGTCGGCAATCAGTATGCGGCAGTCTGGGAAAAGCACCCGTGGCGGGATGCCGCGGTTGCGTTCCGGTACCAGGGTCAGTTCCACCCAGCAGGTGCTGGCACCATTTGCAGCTACTTCCATACCCGTGCAACCGCGCATGCGCTCGACGAGGCTGCGAGCGATAGAGATTCCGAGCCCGTTGGCGCTGATCTGCTGCGAATGTTGTGGTGTTTTGGCGTTGAGAATTTGTTCCAGCTCGCGGCGACCGGGCTCATCAATGCGATTGCCAAGGTCGGTAACACTGATTCGCAATACCAGTTCAGAGTCCTTATTGCTCTGTACAGTGAGGCGTACCGGGATATTACCATTCTCGGAACTGCGCACGGCGTTACCGAGCAGGTTGGTAAATATTTGCTTTGTACGTAGAGGATCGCCCACCAGGGTGACAGGCAATTGTGGGTCAATCAGTGGCACCAGTTCCAGGTGATGCTCATAGGCATAAGGGGCAAGAATTTGCAGGGTCTCCTCAAGCAGCTGCCCCAGGTCCATAGGGATATGGTCGAGCACCAAATTGCCGGACTCGATTCGAGAAAAATCCAGGATATCGTTAATTGTGGTGAGCAGGTTTTCTGAGGAGCGCAGAATGGTTTGCAGGTAGTCCTGTTGTAGCTCATCGATCTCGGTTTTAAGCAATAAATTAGTAAACCCGATAATGCCGTTTAATGGTGTGCGGATTTCATGGCTGGTATTGGCAAGGAAGGTCGACTTGATACGGCTCGCCTCCTGGGCTCTTTTGCGTGCCAGGTCCAACTCGATATTTTGCTCTTCCATACTGTCGAGAGACTGACGTAGATCGTCCATGCTCTGCAGCATGTTCGATTTATAGTCCCGCTGGTAATTGGCAAGACTTTCACCCATCTCGTTAATCTGATCGGCCAGTTGTGCGAGTTCGCGGTTCTCTATCTCGTGAATGCGGCGGTCAAACTCACCGCGCCCCATGGCTTGTAATACCTGTCCCATACGTACCAGGCTGTGAGCAAAACGCTCAGATAAAATCACCGACCAAGCTAGGGCGGCCAAGGTGCAAATAATTAAGCCCACCAAGCCCACGAGTAATACTTGGTAGGTGCCCACAAGAAAATAGGGCCGGTGTAGCTCGATACTAATCCAGCAGGTGGTGATGTCCCCCTTTAATGGCTGTAATACCTGTAGGGTTTCATCATCTTCAAAAATAAAAGCTTCGCGTTGATTGAGTTGGTGGTTTGTAAGCGGGGTGCGTGGTCGTGGGCCCACACTGGCCAGAAGCCCCAGCCCAGTGGATCTATCCAGTGAGATTTTTTTACTTTCCTCAGTGGAATAAATATGCACCGAGCGCACCATGTCCTTTTCTAACATCAGTGCCAACAGGCTCTTGCGTAACCATTCCATACGCAGATCGAAAGGGTGGCCGCCACTCATTTCAATTAACTCGGCCAGTTGCTCGGCACTTGCCCGTCCGTGGCTGAGTAAGAGCTGGCGGCGATCGTGCATTTGTTGCAGTGTGAACACCAGGGCCAGAGTCATGGCCAAAATCAGCGCTGGCGCAACCGTGAAGCGAAACATAGTTGAACGCAACGAGCGGAGCTCTGAAGGAGCCGGCATGGAAGGGTCGGTATTATTTGGGGCCATGAGAAATCAAGGGTCTTGTGCGATTATTTTTTCCCCATTTTACCCCTATGCGAGAGGAGGCGCACTCCTATACGGGCTGCTCTGGGTAAATGTTTTCTGCTTTGCGATTTTTTGATACTTGTAATAACTCGACTATATAGTCCACCAAAATAGTCGGTATTTAGCCCGAGAGGGAGCATCGGGTACACTGTGCGGCCGCAATATGTCTGGACTCAAGGTACTATGGATTACCCAACGATTGCTGACTGCGTAGGTAATACGCCACTGATCAAGCTGCAACGCCTCCCCGGTGATACCAGCAATACGATTTTGCTCAAGCTGGAAGGTAATAATCCGGCCGGTTCGGTAAAAGATCGCCCAGCTCTATCAATGATCAACCACGCCGAGGCAAGAGGGCAGATTAAACCAGGGGATACCTTGATAGAAGCTACCAGCGGCAATACGGGCATCGCACTGGCAATGGCAGCTGCCATTAAAGGTTATCGTATGATCCTGATTATGCCGGACAGTGCTACCGCAGAACGTAAGGCTTCTATGACAGCATACGGTGCCGAGCTGATTTTGGTCAGCGCGGAGGAGGGAATGGAAGGTGCTCGGGATCTGGCTCTTCAAATGCAGACCGAAGGTCGTGGCCTCGTGCTTAATCAATTTGCCAATGCGGATAATCCTCTGGCCCATTACGAGGGTACCGGGCCCGAAATTTGGCAGCAGACCGCTGGGGAAATTACTCATTTTGTCTCTTCTATGGGGACCACAGGTACCATAATGGGCTGCGGCCGCTTTCTGAAAGAGCAGAAGCCGGAGATTCAGATTGTGGGTCTGCAGCCAACCGATGGTTCCAGTATTCCCGGAATTCGCCGATGGCCACAGGCTTACCTACCAAAAATTTTTGTCCCAGAGGAAGTGGATCTCGTTATCGATATGGATCAGCGGGAAGCGGAGGAAATGACACGTAGGCTGGCGCGTGAAGAGGGCATCTTCTGTGGTGTTTCTTCCGGCGGAGCGGTTGCCGGAGCACTGCGCCTTTCCTGCCAAGTGGAGAATGCCATAATTGTGGCAATCATCTGTGACCGCGGTGATCGCTATTTATCCTCGGGATTGTTCAATCAGTAAGGCTGGGAAAAAAGGCACAGTCGGGTGTGCAGATTTTTTGTTGCCCCCGACTTTAGTGTGATTTTTTATATGCCTGCCAATCTATCTGCGTATATTTGATATTTCCTCTCTCCGACTTTTATTTTTAGTTTTTTTTGACGCTCTGATTTTAAGCGTGTTCTCAGTTTAAGATTGTCAGTGCGTAGATTGTTTTATTAAAACAAAGACCATTAATTAGCTGTGGGCGGCAGGTGAGGGCTTAAAGCTCTCTTTATGTGGCTAATGAATAGGCTTCCACTAAAAAGGCTGTAATAGAGACTGGTTTTCTCGGTTTTTCAGTGTCACCGCTGAGATGTTGAAAATGAGAGGGCCTCTCTGTAAAAGCCTTTCAGCCCGACAAGCTTTCCTTTGATCGCATTCTCCTCGGTAAGAATTCTCGCTGCTCAATGTGATTGACCAATTGGTATTGTCGTTTGCAGTTTCCAGTATCAAGCCATATCCACTGGGGTGAGTTATCGCTAAATTTCACGCAGCTTGTTGAAAACATAAAGAAAATCGTGGACTTTAGTCTGACCAAACCTATGATAGAAGCGTCCCTAATTTGGGAAGTTATTGTTTTTGCTTGGTTTTGCCATCATGCAAGCCACTGAGCAATGCTAGTAAGCTTACAAATTCCTGTTTCGGCCCGGTTAAAACATGGTTCAAGTCAGAAAACATCATTCCTTTGGAGGTGAGAGAGAGCACGACCTGGAAGCTTGGTTGCGCCATGTGCAAAAACTGGCTGGGCTGGATGGGGCTGCCATAGTGACCTTGCGCCGTGCAGCAGAAGTAAGTGCTGAAGCTGAACAACAGGCTATTGCCGCGGAAAATATTTGGGCAGAGGGTGCCAGCAGTTTTGCCACCGGCCTTGAAATGGCGGAAATCCTGGCGGACTTGCAAATTGATTCTGAAGCACTGGTGGCTGCAGTGCTCTACCGAGCAGTACGAGAGAAGCGCCTCGCGCTTAAAAGCGTTGAAGAGGAGTTTGGGTCGGTTGTAGCCAAGCTTATTCGCGGGGTATTGCGCATGGCGGCGATTCGCAGTCGCAGTGCCGATACTGGTGAGGAAAGCAAAAGCGGTGCGGTAGAGGAGCACTCGGAAAATATCCGCCGTATGTTGGTGGCGCTCGTTGATGATGTTCGCGTTGCGCTGATCAAACTTGCCGAGCGGACCTGTGCAATTCGTGCGGCCAAGAATGCTGAGCCCACTAAGCGCCAGCGAGTCGCTCGCGAGGTGGCCGATGTCTATGCACCACTGGCGCATCGCCTTGGCATAGGGCATATCAAGTGGGAGTTGGAGGACTTGTCCTTCCGTTACCTTGAGCCTGAAGACTACAAACAGATAGCGCGCCTTTTAGATGAAAAGCGGATGGCGCGACAAGAATATATCGATGAGGTGCTGGAGCTTCTTCGCTCAGAACTGGCGCGGGCGGATATAGAGGGTGATGTCTATGGTCGCGCAAAGCATATCTACAGTATCTGGCGTAAGATGCGCCGCAAGAATATCGGCTTTTCTCAGGTTTATGACATTCGTGCTGTACGCATACTGGTGCCTACCGTGCGGGATTGTTACGCGGTGCTGGGGATTGTACATAACCTCTGGCGCAATATTCCCAACGAGTTTGATGACTATATTGCCTCTCCGAAGGAGAATGGCTACCGCTCCCTGCACACTGCGGTGATCGGCCCCGAACGCAAGGTGCTGGAAGTGCAAATCCGTACTTTTGCCATGCACGAGGAGGCTGAATATGGGGTCTGTGCTCACTGGCGATATAAGGGCACCGACCTGAAAACAGAGAGCCAAGATAGCTATGAGCAAAAGATCTCTTGGCTGCGACAAGTGCTCGACTGGCATGAAGAGGTGGGTGGTAATCCCTTACAAGAAGATCTTCAGACCGGGGAAGGGGACTCCCGTATCTATGTTTTTACTCCCGATGGCCATGTAGTCGATTTGCCCCGCGGAGCCACACCGCTGGATTTCGCCTATAAAATCCACACCGAGATTGGTCATCGCTGTCGCGGCGCTAAGGTGGATGGTCGCATAGTGCCATTAAACCACGAACTGGAAACCGCCAATCAGGTGGAGATCCTCACTGGTAAACGTGAAGCCCCCAGCCGCGATTGGCTTTCGTCCGGTATGGGCTATATAACAACCTCGCGGGCGCGGGCCAAGATTATCCACTGGTTTAAGCAGCAGGCCCGGGATCAAAATATTGCCGATGGTCGCAGTATTTTGGATGGTGAGTTCAAACAGCTTGCTCTGAGTGATTTTAATTTTGAGCAGCTTGCTGCCAAGCTGAATATGCACTCGTTGGATGATCTCTATGCGGCAGTGGGAGCTGGGGATATCGGTGTGGGGCAGGTGCTGAATACCGCCCAGCGTATGGTAAAGGTCGACAATGCGGAGCGTGTGCCTTCACTTACTGCCCCGGTGGCCACGGGGGCGGGCAAAGCCGATGTTTATATCGAAGGCGTTGGCAATTTACTGACGCATATTGCGGGTTGTTGTAACCCTGTTCCCGGTGATGAAATTATGGGTTACATCACTCTTGGTCGCGGGGTATCGATACATCGTAAAGACTGCACGAATATGCTGCGTATGCAGGCAGAGGAGTCTGAGCGAGTACTAGAAGTTAATTGGGCGGCAAAACCGAGGGAACTCTATGCGGTGGAAATCGTTATCGAAGCCTATGATCGCCTGGGGCTGTTGCGCGATGTCACCGCTATGCTCGATAGTCAGAAAATCAATATTACGGCGATGCAGACGCACAGTAATAAGCATAAGCATACTGTAGAGATGGTACTTACCGCCGAGATTCATAATTTTGAAGAGTTGAGTTACGTGTTGCACCGCATCAATCGCCTGCCCAATGTCGCATCGGCGAAGCGGCGTATGCTGCGCTGAGGGGGATCCTTGCAAGACCAATACTCGGTGGAGGACTTACTCCACCTAATGTCCCAGTTGCGCAACCCAAACGGTGGTTGCCCCTGGGATCTGAAACAGACATTTTCCAGTATTGTTCCTTCAACGATTGAAGAGGCCTATGAAGTGGCCGAGGCAATTGAGCTTGAAGATTTCGAACATCTACATGAAGAGCTTGGGGACTTATTGTTCCAGGTGATCTTCTATTCCCAGCTCGGCCGTGAGCAGGGTCATTTCGATTTTTCCCGTATTGTGGACACCCTGGTACGCAAGTTGGTGCGACGCCATCCTCATGTATTCCCCAGCGGAGAGCTCTATGGCGAGAATGGCTCCTCTGCAATGGATGAAGCGCAAGTAAAGCAAAACTGGGATGCCATTAAAGCTGAAGAGCGCAACGCAAAGGGTGAGAGTGGAGTCCTGGCTGGTGTTACCGCGGGCTTACCCGCTTTGACGCGTGCGGCCAAATTGCAAAAGCGTGCCTCACAGGTGGGTTTTGACTGGCCAGATATTACCGGTGTGCTGGACAAAATAGAGGAAGAGATAGCCGAATTGCGCGAGGCTATTGCAACCGGTGATCGTGAGCATGCTGGGGAGGAGCTCGGCGACCTGTTGTTCTCCTGTGTAAACGCGGCCAGGCATTTGAAAGTTGATCCTGAGTCTGCACTGCGACAGTGTAATCGTAAGTTCGAGCGTCGTTTTGGCGCTGTTGAGGCAGCCCTCAGGACAGATGGACGTGGGCCAGAAGATGCCAGCCTGCAAGAGCTTGATCGACTCTGGGAGCGCGCGAAAGACATAGAAAGACAGGATTCAGACAGATAAGTAGCCGTATTGGCCGCAGTTTATTCTGCGGTAATGGCGGTACCACAGTCATAATCTTGCCCAATTTGGGGTGGACGTGTAAGGTAGCGCTCTTTTGGCGCGGCGGCTCTTAGTGCGTCGATAGTTTTGGAGGCTTACTGAACATGCGAATTATTCTCTTGGGGGCACCGGGGGCCGGTAAAGGCACTCAGGCACAATTCATAACAGAGAAGTTCGGCATTCCGCAGATCTCCACCGGCGATATGCTTCGCGCTGCGGTGAAAGCGGGCACACCTCTCGGCTTGCAGGCAAAAGGCATTATGGAGGCCGGCAAACTGGTTTCCGACGACCTGATTATTGCCCTGGTGAAAGAGCGCATCGCTGAGGCAGATTGTGCAAATGGATTCCTTTTCGATGGTTTCCCCCGCACTATTCCCCAAGCGCAAGCACTGCTGGATGCCGATGTGCATATCGATCATGTGCTGGAAATTGCTGTGGACGATGAAGAAATCGTCAAGCGCTTGTCTGGGCGTCGCGTGCACGAGGGTTCAGGCCGCGTCTATCACGTTGTGTACAACCCGCCCAAGAGCGAAGGTGTGGATGATGTGACTGGTGAGGCACTGGTACAGCGCAGTGATGATACCGAAGCTACCGTGCGCAAGCGTTTGGCGGTTTATCACGAGCAGACAGCGCCGCTGGTTGGCTTCTACCGAGAGCTGGAAGTGCGCTCCCCTGAAGCAGCTCCGAAATACAGTAAAGTGATGGGAGTTGGCAGCATGGATGAGATCCGCGATAAGGTCATCGAAGCATTGAGCTGATCGCACTGTACATTGTTAAAAAAAGCCCCCGTTTGGGGGCTTTTTTGTATCTTCTCCGATGGGTTCCTTTTTAGTTTCGCAAGCGCTTACCTTGTAGTTGACTGACCAATCATTAAGATGGCCGGCAGGTTATTCCTGGCAAAATTGTATTTCAGGCGGGTCTTTGTATGTCCACAGCGATAGTTTTGATGAATCTGGGTACCCCTGCGCAGCCCACGCCGTCCGCCGTAAGAGATTTCTTGCGAGACTTTCTCTCCGACCCCAGGGTAGTGGAAATACCCCGACCACTGTGGCTTACAATACTAAACGGTTTGATATTACCTTTTCGCCCCAAGAGAATTGCTCCGGCTTATGCGGAAATCTGGAATTGCAGCGCGGACGATGCGCAAGTTGAAGGTTCACCACTTCTCTACTATACCCGCCATCAAGCGCAGCTACTGCAAAAGCATTTAAAGGATAAAGGGCGGGATATCGCGGTAGAGTATGCCATGACTTATGGTGAACCGCGCCTCGATAAAGTTATTGAAGGCTTGCGATCAAAAGGCTATGAGTCCTTTGTTGTTTTCCCTTTATATCCGCAGTATTCGGCTACCACTACTGCTGCAATATATGATCAAGTGGCGCAAATTTTCCGAAAGAGTCGTGATATTCCGGATATTTCCCTGGTTCGTGATTATTACCACAACCCTCTATATATTAAATCTCTCGCCAACTCTGTCAGGGAACACTGGCAGAAACACGGTCAGGCTGAAAAATTAATGCTTTCTTTTCACGGTATTCCCAAAGCAAATGTTGATAAAGGGGACCCCTATTTACGCCATTGTCAGGAAACCGCGAGGCTGCTTGCGGAAGAATTACAAATTTCCCCGGAGCGTTGGCAAGTTACTTTTCAGTCACGCTTTGGTAAGGCTGAGTGGTTGCAACCTTATACCGATAAAACCCTGATTGAATGGGGCAAAGGCGGTATCAAGAGTGTTGATGTGATTTGCCCAGCATTTTCGGCCGATTGTTTAGAGACATTGGAAGAAATTTCGGTAGAGAATCGCGCTAATTTTATCGAAGCGGGTGGAAGTGAATACCATTATATTCCCGCGCTAAATTTACGTGCGGATCATATCGAAGCTCTTGCTGCGGTTGTTGAAGATAAGTTGCCAGGCCCAAAATAATTTTTACTTTTAGGTGTTTTGCCTCTTCAAAAGGCAATTTGTTAAGGAAAAGAGACTTATTTGCTGAAAAATTTCTCATTTTTCGCTTTTTTACTTGCAATGCCGTGTATTTTTATTAACTTTGATAAAGTTGTATTGAAATAGGCAGCGCACCGCTCTGTATAAGCAATAAAATAACCCCCGGGTTTTATTCGATAGCTAACAGGCCGCGTTGCCAGCACACTTTTGGAAGTACTTCTTCTTTTTAATGAGGAGACAAGGGATGGCAAGAGTAGTAAAAAAGAGTACACGTGCTAAAAAGGCAACTACATCGACCAAAGCGTCGCCGGTAGTCGTAAAAGCACAGAAAGCCGTGGATGCAGCAAGTAAGTCGCTGGATGCACAAATGGATCGTGTGGCAAAAGCAAAAGCGCGGGCACAAAAAAGTAGTACGGCAGCGGCCAAGGCTTCCTTGACCAGCGCCAATGGTAAAGCAAAAGATTTACGCGCCAAGCTGGCGATGGCAAAAATGGAGCTTGCCAAGGCCAAGACCATGGATGCCGTGCGTCATGCAGAAGAAGCGGCTAAGGAGAAGGTGGCCACCCTTTCTGAAAGCCTTTCTGCCAAGGCAGATAAAGACCTGGCGGCGGCATTGAAGGCGTTCGAAGCGCGCTGGATGAAGTCTCGTGTTAAGGCTCATGCCAAGAAGATCAAAGCCGCCGAGAAAAAAGCTGAGGCTAAGATAAAAGCTGCAGCAAAGAAGGCTGCGACAAAAGCCAAGGAGCTAGAGAAGAAAGCAGCTGCGAAGTTAAAAGCTGATGCTCAAAAAGCTAAAAAGGCGGCGACTAAAAAGACTACTGCGGCCAAGAAAGTAGGCCGCCCCAAAAAGGCTGCTTCTGAAACTAAAGCCACCAAGCGTGTAGGGCGCCCCAAGAAGGCCACCTCCGCAGCAAAGCCAGCGAAAAGAGTAGGGCGTCCGAAGAAGTCTGCTAGCAAAGCGGAGGCGGCCAAGAAAACGCCAACTCGTCGAGGGCGCCCACCTAAGGCCGGTACCGCTCGCCGTGGTCGACCACCCAAGAGTGCGGCTTAATTAAACCTCCTCTAGTTCACAGCATGCCTTAGTGGCATGGCTAACTCTCCATCAACCCCGGTTAATACCGGGGTTTTCTCTTTCCTCAATATCGCTAATCTACATGACTAGACCTTGTGACCGTGCCACAATTCACTCCCCTCGATAACCCGGTTTGAAATAGTTGTGAAGATTCTTGCCCTGGATGCCACATCGGGTGCCTGCTCTGTGGCACTTTATAGTAATGGCCAGACTACCGAGCGCTTTGTTCAGGCGGAGCGAGACCATACACAGCGCCTGCTACCGATGGTAGATGAGGTGCTGGCAGAGGCACAGCTGGGCCTTTCCGATTTGGATGCCTTCGCAGTCAGTAGGGGCCCCGGCTCATTTACGGGCCTGCGTATTGCTATTAGTTGTGTACAGGGACTGGCCTTTTCCGCCGATAAGCCGGTAGTGCCGGTTTCCAGCCTAGCCGCTTTGGCCCTAGGCGCCAGAAGGGCGCACCCACAGTGGGGGGGATCCCCTATTGTCGCTATGCTCGATGCCCGTATGCAGCAGGTGTACTGGGGGATTTACGGTATCGAGATGCCTAATGGCAGCCTGATATCTGAAGCCGTGCAGAACCCGGAGCAGGTTCTACTGTCATTGAGTGAGACTAAGCTGACAAGCACATATTTCGGTGCCGGTCCCGGTTGGCACTATGAGGCTTTAGGCAAGGCTCGGGCGGCAGAGCTGGATTTGAATGCCTTAATCCATGCACGGGATATTGCTGAGCTAGCGGTTCCTCTCTATCGAGCTGGTGAAATGGTATCTGCTGAAGCTTTGGAGCCCGTTTATCTTCGCAATGAAGTTACCTGGCAAAAACGTCAAAAAATTCGATCCTGATAATTCATGGAAATATTTCAGATTGTTGTACTGGCCCTGATCCAGGGCTTGACTGAATTTCTCCCTATTTCAAGCTCGGCACACCTGATCTTGCCTGCAGAAGTTTTAGGGTGGCAAGATCAAGGGCTTGCTTTCGATGTGGCTGTACATTTTGGCTCACTGATCGCGGTAGTCACCTATTTTCGAAAAGATATTTGGCTACTCCTGCGCGATGGTTTAGGGGGGCTTAAATCTAGGCAATTTAGCGATGAAGGACGTTTGGCTTGGCTGATTGTGCTGGCTACGATTCCTGTCGGTTTGGTAGGATTAATTTTTAAAGGCTATATAGAAACGCATTTACGCTCAGCAGCAGTTATAGCTGCCACCACCATCGGTTTTGGTCTGTTGCTTTGGTGGGCTGATGTGCGTGGAGCCAGGGTGCAAACCCTAACGCAACTTAACTGGAAAAAAGCACTAGTTATTGGTGGTGCGCAAGTATTGGCGCTTATTCCAGGTACTTCCCGCTCGGGTATTACCATGACCGCAGGGCTGATGCTCGGCATGAAGCGCGAAGCTGCTGCGCGCTTCTCTTTCTTGTTATCCATACCGGCGATAGCCCTGCCGGCCATGTTACTGACCTATGATTTACTCGCCCTAGAGTCGGTACCCTGGGGGGATATTTTATTGGGTACTTTGCTTTCTTTTATTAGTGCCTATCTATGTATTCATTTTTTCCTGCAATTTATTAGTCGCATCGGCATGGCGCCATTTGCGATTTACCGCCTGATTTTAGGGGCGGCTCTTATTTGGATGATATGGGGGTAATCAATATGGCAACGGTAGCGTTTATTGGCTTGGGAGTAATGGGTTACCCAATGGCGGGTTACCTGGCAAAAGCGGGTCACTCAGTGCGGGTATATAACCGCACCGCCAGCCGTGCAGAAAAATGGCTGGGCGAGTATGAGGGGGAGAGCTTCGAAACACCCGCTGAGGCCGCAAAAGGTGCAGAGGTGGTGTTTGCCTGTGTGGGTAATGATAACGATTTGCGCCAGGTGGTTGCTGGAGAGCAGGGCGCCTTCGCCACTATGGAAAAGGGCACCCTGTTCGTCGATCATACTACTGCCTCGGCAGATGTCGCGCGTGAACTGGCAGCAAATGGCAAAGAGAAAGGTATCGGATTTCTCGATGCCCCAGTATCTGGTGGCCAGGCCGGTGCGGAAAATGGGGTTCTCACCGTAATGGTTGGTGGTGAAGAGACAGATTTTGAACGTGTAAAGCCGTTGATAGACACTTTTGCCCGTGCTGTTACCTTATTGGGCCCGGTGGGCAGTGGCCAGCTTTGTAAAATGGTCAACCAAATCTGCATTGCCGGTGTGGTGCAGGGGCTGGCAGAGGGGCTGCATTTTGCTAAAGCGGCAGGGCTGGATGGCGAACAGGTCGTGGATGTAATTTCCAAGGGCGCGGCACAAAGCTGGCAGATGGAAAACCGCTCAAAAACAATGCTGGCCGGTGAATATGATCACGGCTTTGCCGTGGACTGGATGCGGAAGGATTTGGCCATCGTTTTACAGGAAGCCCAGCATAATGGCGCCCTGTTACCGGTGACGGCACTGGTGGATCAATTTTATAGTGAGGTGCAGGCGATCGGCGGTTCTCGCTGGGATACCTCTAGTCTGTTTGCTCGCCTGATGAATGTGCGCTCTTTCGACTGACTTTACCTCCTCTCAAGCCTATAACGGAGCTGGATACTTCTGTTTCCAGCTCTGTATTTCCGTTCCTTGTTGTTTTAGATTCCCATGAAAGTTTTATTGCTCTCGGCCTATGATGCCGACAGTCACAAGCGTTGGCGTAAAGGCCTAGTCGCTGCCTTCCCCGGGTGGCAGTGGACAGTCTTGACACTGCCCCCGCGCTATTTCAGCTGGCGTATACGTGGCAACAGCCTTTCTTGGGCCAGGGGGGAGACGGCACAAATACTAAAGCAACAGTGGGACCTAATTGTTGCCACGTCTATGACTGATCTCAGTGCGTTGCGCGGCTTAGTGCCCGAGATAGTGGGGGTGCCCACGGTGGTCTACTTTCACGAGAATCAGTTTGCCTATCCAGTCAGTTCAGGTGCGTTCCGGTCTATAGAGCCACAGCTCCTCAATATTTATACCGCGTTAGCCGGTGACCTGTTGCTGTTTAATTCGGAATTCAACCGCCGCACCCTGATTGAAGGCGCAGCCAAGCTTTTAAAGCGCTTCCCGGACTGTGTGCCGGTGGGAATTTGTGAAGAAATTACAAGTAAGTCGAAGGTGCTGCCAGTACCACTAGAGGATGCACTCTTTACTCAAGAGTACACACAAGCTGATTTTTGCTGGGATCACCGCTGGGGGCAGGGTTATCAGGGTGAAGTAAGCGAGGATACACTAATCATCAGTTGGGCCGCCCGCTGGGAATATGACAAAGGCGCAGACCGTCTGCTGCAAATTCTTCGGGGCCTAAAAGAGAAAAAGGTAAAATTCTTACTCAACCTGATGGGTCAATCTTTTCGTAATAGCCCAAAAGAATTTGAGCAGATACAAAGGGAGTTTAGTGAGAATCTGCTGGTGGTGGGGTACGTGGAGAGTGAATCTCTATACCGACAAACCTTGCATAACAGCCATGTATTTCTGTCTACTGCATACCACGAATTTCAGGGATTGGCGGTAATGGAGGCCGCCGTAGCGGGTTGTACGCCATTAGTGCCGGATGAGCAGTGCTACCCGGAGTTTTATCCTGAGTGGTTTCGTTATTCTGAGGTTGAGGATGCGATTTGCAAGCTAAAAAATTTGGCCGCGATTGCCAATTTTGGTACAAGCAGGCAGGTCGATTTAACAAGGTTATCTTGGGGGAGGATTAAGAACGAGTATTATCATTTGCTGTCTGAAGAAAGACTTTAAATAGATAAATGAGAAATCAATCTTCAATATATGGTTGTAGATATTTGAGATAGACATTATAGCTTTCAAGTAGCGTGATTATCTCGGCGTAATCTGCGCTAATTACTGATTGAGATGCTATGCTTATCGCTTTAGGTTTTGGAGCGCTATAAGGTGACTTCAGGTTTTTTTATCAAGTTAGGATTTTTTTTTATATTCGCAGTAATAGTTGTGGCGAATTCTGTTGCGGAAACTATTGAGGAGAAACGAAGTAGGGCTGAGAAATTAATCCAACGGCTTGAAAATAAATATCTTAGTAATGAAGTTCCTGCCATTCTCCAAAAACTGGAAAAGAATGAGTTGTCAATGTCAGTTATAAATGCTTTTGCACTGGAGCAGCGCCTGATTATTCAATCTGACCTTCGCAATAACGCACTCTCCTTGCATCGATTTGGTGGTTCTTCAAGTAAGGTGACTAACAAATTCTTTTATCGCTTAGTAGTTAATGAGATGTCTGCCAGTGAGCAATTGCCGGTTCTAATTCAGGCACTTAATATCTCGAAAAGTCAAATTACTAAGTATCGTCCGCTAGCTGGGGCGCAGGCGTATCCAGCTTATACAGCATGGCTGGCAAATTATGCACAACCTGCAGAGATTGCGGCAGCCCTTTTAATCAACTTTCAAAGTTTTGGTAAAAATGTTGGCCGTATGGCAAAAGCACTTAAACAATATAGGGGGTTGTCTGACAGTCAGTTGGAGTTCTTAATCAATTTTAGCACTTTACCTTCTGATTTTAGAGAGCAGGCTATAGCTATAGTGGCAAAAGGCTTGGCCTCCGGAGTAAGTGAGTCGGATATTGAAACTCGCGTAAGGCTTATTCAAGCCTATGAGAGTAATTTTTGGAGTGCACTTTCAAGTATTGATAGGAAGTAAATTTATAAGATGCAATGTTGTTGCACGTTGATCTTTACTAATCTTTAATTTGTAGCGCCAATGCTTGGCGGTTAGTCGATTATTCATATTAAATAAATTACATTACCTTTATAGATGCTTTATCCTCCTGGAGTGGTGTTTATATGCTGATGCATTGTCTTGAAATGAGTTGTTCCAGTAATAAAATCAGTTGATTCAATATGCTCCGCCCCACTTTTTTGGCGCAATAATCACCTTTAGGTCTGTTTCTGGACCTTGTCTATATTTATTCCTATGCTTAATGATTGGTATATGTAGAGATAATAAGGAAGGTTGAGCTATCAAGTTTGGCTTTATTGCTAAGGTAGCTTGCTTTGTCATACAACACTTACCCTTGAATGTGATAAAAGTTTAAGTCGGATTTTCCTATTAAAGGAATAAATGGAAATGATGAATCGTGTAAAAGCTCATAGAATTTCTTTGGTCATGCTTTTTGTTATATGGAGCTTTGAGGGGTTAGCTAAAGAGGTGACCAGCCCTGTAGACCTTTATTCAGTGTCTTTAGAAGAATCACAAAGATTTGGTTGTGTACAGCAGTATCCGGTGGCTGATTCTAGATGGCATGGCTTTAAACTGCCTAAATTCAAGCAGCATCTTTCTACCATTCTATTTGAGGCTGCAGGGGTAGCTGTTTCCACTTTAGCGATTGGTTTAGTGGATTGGGACTGGGGATCTAGTAGTTTTGGTACAACTAGTGAGGGTTTCTTTGAGGATGATACTGCCAATGGTGGTATGGATAAGCTCGGTCATGTCTATGGGAGCTATCTTCTCAGTGAATTCTTTACAGATGCCATTCACTGCAAGGCTGATAATGCTGTAGGGGCGGAGGCTAGTGCAGTTACTCTAGCTTGGTTGAGTATGTTATTTGTGGAGTTAGGCGATGGTTACTCTAAGGAGCATGGCTTTGCCTGGGAGGACGTTGTTGCCAATACTGCAGGAGTAGGAATCTCTTACCTAAGGCGGAATATCCCCGGGCTTAGGGAAAAGCTGGATTTTCGTCTAGAATATCTTCCATCGGGTAATCGCTCTGGCTTTAAGCCACACTCAGATTACTCGGGGCAAAAATATCTACTGGCCTTAAAGTTAAGTGGTTTTGGCTTATCACGGAGAAATCCTCTTAATTATCTGGAGTTACATGGGGGTTACTTTGCTCGGGGTTTCACTTTGAAAGAAAAAGAACGAGACGACCCTTTGCGTAGAGAGCTCTATGTTGGGGTTGGAGTGAATATAGGGGAGCTGCTTTTTGGCAGATCTGGAGTTAGAGAGAGTACTGGAGGCCGATTTGGGCGAAAGTTTTTTGAATATATTCAGCTTCCTCATACTTATGTTGCTAGTGAGAATGATTAAAGCGGATCCGACTTTATAATTACTTACCCAGTAGACTTATGTACCTAATTGCCAGGCCCCCGGAGAAGATTCTCCTGGAGCCTGTAAGCACTTAATCTATCCACACCCTTGTATATATACGTTTTTGCTCGGGTGTGTCTATAAATTCATCGCGATCGTGCAAGACTCTAGTATTGTCAATAAAAATCATATCGCCAGAATTCATATAAAAGCTAACAACATTTTCTTTGTTGTTTAGTTCTCCATCAAGAAGATCCAGTGCTTGAAGTACCTCTGCCGTTAAGGGATTATTGACTCGTTGATGGCCTTTCTCTATCCAGTAGCGCATATAGCGGATAGAAATTTTGCCATTGGCATAGCTGAAAATCGGGAAATGATTGTTCAGAATATTCTGGATATCTTTATCGCTCCCTGGTGTGACAAGATCTCGAATGTAATTCTTGTAGAGCAGCTCTAGCTTTTTAGGTGCCTGTTTCTTGAGATTTTGATGTACCTGGGCTGCAGAAACTACTTTAGATTTACCACCTTGAATCGCGGGGGTAATACAGCAGAGCCCTAAAATATTTGGTTGTATGGCTCGTTGTGAGCTATCTGTATGTACACCAGTTGCTGCGTTAGTTTGTGAAACAGGAATGGCTTCGTCTTTATAGCTTTTGCCCGTATCTAAAATGCCGTAGAGTCTACCGTAGGTATCAATAGTCTGCCCCATTGCCAGGCTGATTTTGAGAAACAGAAGATTTAGTGTTGTTTGATCAAAGCCTTTTACTCCTCGAATCCAAGTAACACCATTGCCTTCATGGATTTCACTTTTGATTTTTTGGGCGAGCTGATCAAACTGAGGAGTGGCAACAGAATCTGCTTGCAAAGCCCGAATAGGGTTGTCCTGCTCTTTAGACCATTCTTGCAGGGCTTTGATTTCATTTGGCCAGTCATTAGGCCAATTAAATTTCCAGTTGGGTTTAGCTTCCAACTCTGCGGCTGTCCATGCCTGTGCACGGATAGTCTCGTCAGGTGCTATATCAATCATTTACCTTCACCTTAAATAACACATGCAGTGGATAGCCTTTTAGTGGACCAAAAAATTCAGGGTCAAATGCCAGATGTTCATCCGTTACAGCTAATTCTTTGACTTCGGGTAGGCTGTTAAAGCCGGCTTTAGCAAGGGCTTCGAAGTAGTGTGCAAAGGTTTTATGTACACAGCGAACAGAGACCGGTACACCATCTCTACGCCAGATTTTCCCCTCAAAGGTCTTATTTATACCGTCGAGATAAGATTTTTCACCATGTTCAAAGTAAAACGGTGGGCTTTCTTCCCTCATAAAGGGGAGGCATGGATGGGGTACGGTAAAGACAAAAGTACCACCTGCTACCAGCAAAGAACGTACTTTACTCATTACCTGAGTCATTTCTTCGATAGTCAGGTAATTGAAAAGGAATACGGCAATGGCCTTGTCGAATCTGGTTTGTGGAAATTGATTAAATGAAACTGCATTGCCTACGGTATAAGTTGCATTAGATAGCTTGAGTTCCTTAGCCATCGATTGTGCTTGAGCTATCATTTCAGCAGAAGAGTCAACTCCAAAAATTGACTTGACACCAGCCTCTATCAGCATGCGTGATACATAGCCCTCTCCACAGCCAAAGTCTAGGATATCTTGGTCTTTGATTTTGCCCAGAGCCTCTAAAACACGAGGTCTTGCCGTGAAGTCGCTCAACAGTATTTTTTCTGATCTAAGCCAATTCGTGGCTTGTGCATTATAAATTGATTCAGTTGATATAGGTTGGTTCATCCTGAGCCACTCCTGATACTTGTGTGGTTGTCGAGTTATAATTGTTGTCGATGATTTTTGTATTGTTGTATGCTCGTGCAAGCATGCCATCCCAAAAAGCAGCTCTTAAATTCAGAGCCTTAGTTGCACCCTGGCGAAGACGCCTCCTTCCTTCTTCTGTCTCGGCAAAAGTTAATGCGATCTGGTTGAGGCTTTCAGCATGATCATCGTCGATTAGAGTGTGAACGGAAAAGAAGCAGTAGTCCTTGGGCTGAATTTCAGGTAAATGCTTCAACCCCTTTTCAATATATGGATAAATTGTACTTACTACATGCTCTGTTCCTATCCCTAAAGCTCCTATTGCTTCCTCGGTAGAGCCATAAAGTAATACCATTGAAAGCATGTCATACCAGATGATCGCATCATCCGAAAGAGGTGTTTCTTGTTTACCCTGTGTGACCTTTTCTTTAAAGCGGTTAAAAAGATCAGCGTGGGGGATATTTTTTATCCACCTTGGATCTATTCCATGGTGATTTAGTATTCGGAGTTCATCCTCCTCATAATTACCAGATTCTTCGTTCAGGTTTTCCAAGAGTATATTTCGGTGCTCCGGAATGGTCAGCTTGGAGATGGCTGCACTTAATAAGTTAATAAATCGGGATGTGTATAGGCTGTATTGTTGTGCAAAATCAGCCACAACATAAGGAAAGTTTGGCAGGGATGCCTCACTAAACCGTATTAAATAGGTATGATTTACAGCCCTATGGTTAAGTACTTCCTCGGATAGATCTTCCAGCCAAACTCGGCTTGTGTTGCTCCTTTTAATGTTAAAATTCCTTTTCTAGATGTTGACGGTATAGCTTGTTTGCTTTTCAGGTTGTCAATGCACATCCTGTGCCCACTAGCTTTAAGTTTATTGTTTTTTGATAGAATTTCAGTATACGAAGTTGGATTTTTATTGGCAATTGTTAAATTGCAATTGATTTCCCATGGGCGCTTCTTATTTTATGGTTTTTTGTTAGCTGTGATTCTTGGTGGTTAGATCTCTATACCTATTTGGGAGTATTTGCTTTTTTTAAGAGAGAGTTGATGCAGGTTTAGTGTTTGTTTTGTTTTCTTTTGAATGGTGAATGATTTTTTTGTGCTCAAAAATATTTCAAGAGAATGCTTTTTATTTTGTACTTTATAGTTTTTGATTTCCTGTCTTGAGATGCGGGTGATTGATGTAAATCAATGATTTCAATATCTTATTGGGTTAAAGAGAGTTGCTCTTGTGTTGGTCGATGTGTGAGAAGGGTATAGTTGTCGAACTTGTAAGCCTCACAGGCAATGTTTTTGTGTGATCTAAGTGCTTTAACGCTGCTGTCTTTAGGATTTCCAAAAAAGGGCTTTCTCCTGGTTAGTAGGCGTTGATACTAATTTATTTTCGCCTGTTCGAGTTGGTTTCTTTTTAGTTGCAAAAAAAGGATTTAGTGGCGGCTTGCTCTAGGTGGTTATAGAGTACATAGTTTATTTTTTCAGTCAGTAACATTAAAGATTATTTAAGAATTTGTGGGTATTTGTAGTCAGGTTCTTGAGGGGATGTTCTTATAGAACCAATTACACTAATAGGAATGGTTCGACATAACTATAGTAGATTTCATGAATTTTCATGTTTTATATGCCAAAATTATAGTTCCTTGAGCGGTAATTGGACCAATGATGAAATTGGAAGAAGATGTAGTTGATGCAATTGAAAGTGGCCAAATGATTCAAGCTATGAAGCTTCTGCGTGAATACAAAAATATTAATCTTAAAGAAGCAAGAATAATTGTTAACACCTATGTACGTGAAAAAAACATACAGTCATCACCTGCAGAATTACCTGGTCGGGCGGGATTAATTGGGCTTCTGCTCCTGTTGGCTATTACCGGATACTTAGCATTTGGCCTAGGTGCTGGTTAGCGCCGAATATCTCAACTTTGCTTCAATTTGATTACATAGTTTCTTAATTTGACCCCGTTAAGTTTACCAGCTATGGATCATACCAATGTCTCTAAAAGTTGGGACTATTGTCTACTCTGTAAAGAAAATGTGGCATATGCACCCTGATGCTTGTATTTGCCTCATTTTATGCTCTTCTTGATTATTACACTTTGCTTTAAAGCGCTGCTGTTACCTGTTATTTGGGAGGTTAACAATGGCTGCAACTCTTATAGACTCGCAGGTCTTTTCTGGTCTCTTTAGCACTCCTGCCATGAGTGAGATCTTTTCTGACCGGCAAAGAGTTCAGTACTACTTGGATGTAGAGGCTGCCTTGGCCAGGGTACAGGCGAGACTTGATATCATTCCCAAAGAGGCAGCAGATGAGATTTGCCATCATTGTCGTGCTGAAGAAATTGACCTTGAGCAGTTGAGATCCCAGACAGAGTTAATTGGCTACCCGGTATTTGGAGTTGTACAGCAGTTAGTTGAGCGTTGTAAGGGGGGGCTAGGGCAGTGGTGCCACTGGGGCACAACAACTCAGGACATTACCGACACCGCTACTGTATTGCAGATTCGTGCAGCATTAAAGCTTGTGGAGACGGAAGTAGATGAAATCGCCGGTGCGCTGGCCTCTCTAGCCGAGGATTACCGGGATACGCCAATGGTTGCGAGAAGTAACCTTCAACAAGCTGTACCAATTACTTTTGGCTATAAAGCAGCTGTGTGGTTAGCGGGTTTTCATCGGCACCAGCAACGGCTTGCAGAAATTAAGAAACGAGTCCTAGTCGGGGAATTTGGTGGTGCTGCGGGAAACCTAGCCTCCTTGGGAGATCAAGGCCTAGAGGTGCAGGCTGGACTTATGAAGGAGCTTAATCTCGCTATACCTGTTATCGCCTGGCATACCATGCGTGATCGGATAGCTGAACTCGCCTGTCTATTGGGGCTAATCACCGGCACTCTGAGTAAGATAGCCCTAGATATCAAACTGATGGCACAGACAGAAGTCGGGGAGGTAACGGAGCCTTTCACTGCGGGGCGCGGTGCTTCTAGCACTATGCCGCAAAAGCACAATCCAGTTTCCTCAGTATATATGAGTGGAATAGTGCCCATTGTGCGACAACAGGTGGCGGCGTTACTCAATGCTATGGAGGAAGATCACGAGCGTGCGACGGGAACCTGGGAGATTGAGTGGGTAGTTCTTCCTGAAATCTTTTGTTTATCCGCTGCGGCATTGGCACAGGCGAAGTTCGCGTTGCGGGGTCTCAATGTACACCCAGATAATATGATGCGAAATTTACAGATGACTGGAGGTTTGGTTTCTTCTGAAGCGGTGATGATGGGGCTAGGCCCAAAGATTGGCCGTGAGAAAGCTCACGATCTTGTTTACAAAATTTGCTGTCAAGCAATGGAAACTGATCGACCATTTGCGGATCTATTAAAGGAGAATAATGAGGTTTCTAAGGCCTTAACCGATAATGAAGTGGATAAGCTGCTTGACCCCAATAATTACCTTGGGCTTTGTGGTGAGATGGTGGATCGAACTTTGGCTAGGCAAGATAAATGATGAAGAAATCTGTAGATATTAAAGAGACCGAGCAGCTCTGTTACCAATATCTATCTGCCTTGGAGCGGGGGGACTTGGATACACTTCTTTCATTGTTTTCAGAAAATGCTTTGGTCTATTCGCCAATTTTTGGGAATTGCTCAGTAGAGAGTTTTTATTCCTATATTTTTCAGTCAATTAGTGATCGTGCTATGAAACTGAATAATATACTTTCGGGTGTGTTAAAGACTAACCAAGTTGCATTACATCTTAGCTATACCCGGTCAGTAGAAGGAAGAGGTCCGGCCACAATTGATGTGGTAGACCTCTTCGATTTAACGGAAGATTTCAGTACTTTTATGGCTGTAACAATTATTTATGATACCGCACCAATTCATGGGGACTTTACATCTTGCAAAAATGCTCCGCAATAAATCACTTCTTTTTTAATGGATTACTAGAATTTTTTAGAACTCCTTTCTAGTAGCTAATAGAGGCTATTTTACTGATACAGCAGCAAAAGCATGCAGTAAACCAGTTTTTGGTGTGCTATTTGGGGTAGGACAGTTAAAATTTCCTGAGTGCCCATAGTTATAGCCATACAGCAAGTTGCAGGCCATAACTTTATGTCCGGCTGTTGTTGGGTGTACAGAATCACCTGTCGGTACAATATTGCCCTGATCAACAAGAAGAATCTTTACCGGAGGAGTGATACTAGCAATAGTACTTTTGATTTTCGTGTTGTAATAGTCTGTACAATGGTTGGAAGGGTCCTGACCATCCAAGTTCGTTCTACGGGGAATGGTGGAAATTACAAAGGCAATTTTATTATCCGGTATACCCATTGCACTTAGGTGGCTGTATATTTTGCCCACCAACGTTGTTTTATCTCGAGTATTATTGCTAGAGATAATGCTTTCCACTACTTCGTCTAGGCGCTTGGCCGTTAGACTCCCAGCCTTCGGAGCCGCACTACATTGGGTAGCACCATTCCGGTTGAGATGGGTGATATCGTTTGTGCCCAGCTGGATAGGCACAATAATAGCATCTGATGCCGCCAGATTTAGGTTTAATGGGCAGGTTTGGTTGTCTAACCACCCTGCGCTGTTACCACTTTCACGACACATTTCAGTAACGACAGAATTAAAGTAGGCAATAGCATCTGCGCAGCTGGCAGAGCTATAACCTGCTGGGATTTGATGGCCTGTAGGATTAAGAAAGCACTGCATATCGCTCGTACTTGCTCCAGGAATTCCGGTATGCCAGTAATTTCCAGTCTTCTTCTCTACTCCATCGGATCCGGTTGGGCCACTCACAGTACCAATAGTTTCTACGGGCTGACCATTATAGCTAATGGTCAGGCTGCCGTTATTATCGCTACTGCTTAGGGGAAAGCTGGATTTCCCATCAGAGGCCTCGACGATTTGCTGCCAGATTTGTGAGCGGAACCCCATTGAGTTGTAGGGCAGGGTGGTCATACCATAGGTGATTGAATCCCCGATAAACCAAAGTTTGATTTTACCGGCACCATCCTGAGAGGAGCTTCCGCGATCGTCGGGCCGGTTTCCGGCTACGGGGGGAGTTGCTGGATTGCCGGTGCCAACCTGGGATGAACCGCTGGCTTGGCAGGTGGCATTAAGAGTTGGCTGACTATTGGTTCCGCTATACTCGCCATTAAATCCAAAGGCACGTGCCTCTCCTGGTGGAATAACATCCTGGCCGCTAGCGGTTACCGAACCAGAGTGGTCAACCACCTCAGCATTCCAAAAGTGGGTTACTTTTTGATTGCCCGGCCATTGCCATTTTATTTGCCAAGCATCCAGTGGCTGATCCCCGGTATTGCGTATGACAACATTGGCCATAAATCCATTACCCCAGTCATTTTGAATGGCGTATTCCACCGTACATTGACCTGAGGCTTGGGGTTGCTCTGCGGGTGTTGTGGGTGTTGGCTCAGTTCCAGTATTAGTGCCGTTCCCTGTGTTCGTACCTGATGTGGGCTCAGAGGTGTTGTCAGGTTTAGTAGCAGTAGAGGATTCAAACCATTTTAGGGCAAAAGCGCGGAATTCAGACTCTGAGGGTAGAGCCCCCTGCTTGGTGTGATAGTTATTTAGATAGCTCTTGGCATCAGTGTAAAAATTCTTGTGGGTTTGATAAATCTCCTTTTTATTGCCATTGTTATCAATCAACCAGTAACCGACAAATTCTTTAATCCAGCTATCGTATTCGTTCCCGTACATCTGCCAGTAGAGAATAAAGGGAGAGCCCCACTCAAGAGAGGTTTTAATTACATTGCGAGACAACATATCTTGCGCTTCACCAGAGCGGGTGCCCCAGTCTTTAAACCAAGATTCACCGTAACCGTATTCACCGATAAACACCCGCTTTTCGAAGGGCAGGCCAGTTTTTTTCGGCAGTTTTGACTCAATAAAGTCCAGTGCTTTAGTTAGCTCGGCGTGTAGGGTGGCGAAATCAGAATGTTTCTCTTTAGTAGTCAGATCATAGGCTGAGTAGGAAACGAGGTCGACATTGGTGTGTGGTAACACTGCGTTGGTGATGCGCTCTTTACCCTGCATTGCGGATTCAACCCGATTCACCTCTACATAATGATACAAGTTGACGTTGGAGTGGGGAATGTTGGCCTTGGCATCTTCAATGGCTTTTTGGCGAATATTGAGCCAGTCGATCAATCCCTGAATACGCAGCGGGTCAATCTTCACTTGGTTGTCGTCCCGTGTTCCATCGGCTTTTTGCACGAGGTTCCAGTCGCCCTCCCAATGACCGATCATAAACGTTTTACCTGAGCCGCTGTATTTCGTTAACAGATACTCGGCCATCGCATAAATCTTATCGTACTGCCAGGTGAGCTCTTCCTGAGACATGCCTTTATTGTCCATCCAAGATCCGGAGTCCTCCACCCAGAACATATAGTGGGAGAAGTCCATATCAAGCACCTCTCGGTAAGCGGGTACTTCTTCCAGCATCCGTTTGAACTGGTAGTCAAGGCCCAAGCCATTAAGTTCATCGTACAAGCCGGTAGACAGGGCGATCTTAAGTAGGTTGGACCCCATTGCGCGGATGGCTTTAGCGGATTCGACAAGAGAGCCTTCGCCTGTGAAGCTGTACTTAGGGCTGATAGTCTGGGTGCCCAAAATATAGTTGTAGCTCTCTATTGCTGATAAGGGCGGGCTGGTTTTCGGTGGCTCTGATGTTGTCGGTGGAGGGGTTTGCTGATTCTGACAACTGGCATTGATTTTGGAGGGGACTTGTGTTCCTCCAGAGTAGGCGATATTAAAGCCAAAAGAGCGAGCCTCCCCCACGGGAATATTGGCAAAGTCACCTGTACCTTCCGCTGTTGCAGTATTGCCATTTTGGGAAATTTTGGCATTCCAGGAGCCGTCAATTACCTGGTCTCCGGGCCATTGCCAATTAAGGTTCCATCCATTAATAGGCTCTGTGCCAGTATTGCGGACCACTACAGAGGCCATATAGCCCTTATCCCATTGACTTTGGACAACCATATTGACCTTACAGTTGGTTGCGGCCATGGAGAGAGGTGTGATGCCGAGTAAGAATAGGGAGGTGAAACCCGCTTTGAGTAATTTAATACGCATTTGCTAACCACTGATTATTCATTATTTGCAACTCATCTTAGGGCCCTTTCTGGGCAATAAAGTTTCTTTCTGGAATATCGGGATTTTCATGACTAAATAGCCAAGGTATATTTTTCTCTATTTCCTCCCATTTGTAGGCCATTTTATCCGGAAAAGACCTAGCCATACTTTGATCCCCTTCCCAGCATTCCTCAGTGATTGTTTACTGGAAGCCTATGAGTTTTATCGGTCTTTTTTTTCATTACGTCCTTTATCGCCATGGTAGATGAGCGGCTGATCAGGCGTTTGTTAGAACGCGCGAGTCATCTTTTTATTGTTGTGCTTTATAAGATAAATAGTGCTGTCAGTTGGCGCAAACAGAAATAATTAATTGTTATTTCTGTTTTTTATTGGGTTGGTATTACTTTGAAATTTATCATGTCAGATTTATTTTGGCGGCCGTTGAGTTCTGTTAACCACACTGACTGGGATAATTAGAGTATGCTGGCACCCGCGTGCCTTTACAGAATAATAAACGCCTGGTGCGATCAAGGACATCGACCCTGCCGATCATTCTTCGCAGTTTCTAGAATGCTAAGGCAGCGGTATCAGGAAGAGAAAACCGTTGTGAGTAGTTGGTAATTACTCACAGGTATCCACTGGTTCGGCCAGTTTTTATCACACAATATCAAGCTGATTTTTTCGGAAGGGACTGGCTTCTTGGCGCCTTGAAATCAAGGATAGAGGGCCTTTGAAAGGACTTTTCGTATAAAAATTATGGAGAAAAAATGAAGACAAAAATAATTCGATGGTATACCACATTTTTTATACTGCTTGGATTCTCCCCCCTGGCTCTTAGTGCAGAGTGGCTATTAGGTACGGGTAAATACGATATCACTGGGCCAGCCGCCGATGTTGGTATGGTTGGTTATGGAGAAACCAGTCAGACAACCAAAGGAATTCATAGCCGCTTGTGGTCCCGTGCTTTTGTAATTGCCAATCCTCAGGATAGTCAGCGTCTGGTATTTGTTTCCGCCGATTTACAGAGTATTACTCAAGGTGTTAAACAGGGTGTGGTTGCCAAGCTCAAGAGTAGGTATGGCAACGACCGCTTTACAGATGAAAATGTGATGCTCACGGCCACCCACACCCACGTAGGCCCTGGAGGTTATGATCACTATGTGATGCTCAATATGAGTGCACTGGGTTATGCGGAAGATAACTATAACGCGATCGTAGAAGGTATCTACCAATCTATTGTTATGGCAAATAGCAGTTTGGCAGAGGGCGACATTTACCTGGAGCAAGGTACCTTGCTCAACACGAGTATCAACCGCAACCCGGAGCCCTACGCGCAAAATCCGGATACGGGCAATTACCAATACAATACCAACAAAACTATGACGCAGCTCAAGCTGGTTAATGCGAATAATAAAGCATTGGGCATTATTAACTGGTTTGCGCTACACAATGTTTCACTTGGTACCGGTCAACGTCAGTTGAGTAGTGATCACAAGGGAGCTGCCAGTTATTTATTTGAGCAATGGGCTTCAAATCAGACAGATTCGACAGGAAATCTTGTTGCGGCCTTTGCCAATAGCAATCTAGGTGATGCTTCTCCCAATATTTGTGGCCCAGGGAATGGTTGTGGCTCCAGTGAATATGAGAGTCTTGAGTTGGCTGCAGAAAAACAGGCAAACAAAGCGAAGTCTCTTTACAGCACCTCGAACAATAAATTATTGAACAATCTTGATTATCGCCATCAATACATATATTTCCCCGGTTATACCGTAGCCGGGGAATATACTGGCGAAGGTCAGCAAAACATTTGCGAAGGTGCCGTGGGCTGGTCATTCACAGCTGGCTCTTCCTGGGATGGTCCCAGTGGGATTGATGGTATTTTCGAGGGGATGTCAGTTGAAAACGAAGGCACTGAGTGGGATCGCAGCGAAAGCCTATTCGAATCAGTGGTCAGAGGTTTCCCGCTCTTTGGGTTAATGAATGCTTTCTCTGCGGCTGCCGTTTATAAGGATACACAGGATGATCCTTGCCAATATCCCAAACCCACTTTTGTTGAGCGTAAAGTAGTAGGGCAGCAGTTGTATACTCCTTATCTGCCATTTCAGATGTTTCGCATTGGATCACTGGTCCTAGTGGCTGCGCCGAGTGAAATGACCACTATGGCTGGTCGCCGCCTGGAAGAGAAGGTATTGGCCTCAATGCAGGGGCACGGTGTTACCAGGGTAGTTATTGCCGGTTTGGCCAATGCTTATACCGGTTATGTGACCACTCATGAAGAATTTGACAGGCAACACTATGAGGGGGGGCACACGATCTATGGGCCCAACACCCTGGCGGCTTATCAACAGATTTATACAGGTATGGCCAACGCCATGAATAATAATCTGGCGGTGGATGCAGGGCCGACACCAACAGATTTATCGAATGACCAAATAATTCATGTCATTGGTGTCGTCTACGATGATAAGCGCCTATGGGAATCCTTCGGCCAGGTTTGGAATGATGTACGTAGCAACTATTCTGTTGGTGATACTGTCTCCGCGAGTTTTCGCTCCGGTCATCCCCGTAACGATTTCAGAACGGGAGATACCTTTATAGAGATTCAACGTAAGGTAAATGGCAACTGGGAAACCTATCTTACTGACAATGACTTGGATACTCGCTTTATCTGGACACGGGATACTGCGGTAGACTGCCTGGCCTGCTCCTTTGCTGAAGGGCAGTGGGTAATTGGTGAGGATACTCCTGCGGGTACTTATCGCATAAAACACAAGGGAAACTGGAAAAGTGGCTGGACAGGGAAGGTTAGCAGCTACTCAGGCAAGTCGAGCAGTTTTACTGTCAATAACTGAGTTGTGTTGATCAAATTATTCGATTAGTAAATCAGGCCGTTAATTCGGCCTGATTTAGATGCAATAAACACTAATTTTTTAACTCTTATCTATTGGGCAGGTTTTTGTAGCTGAAAATGAGATAGGGCTTTTTCAGCAATTTCCTTGCCATATTCCTGTACGAAGTGACCAGCCTCTTCAAGCTTGAGAGGCGGAGGACAATTTTTGATAATCCCCCTAAGCATTTCCATTACTTTTTCACCGAGTACGGCATCCCTCATTCCAATTGCCATAAAGCTATCGCCTTCCCAGGTCTTGGACCAGAAATTTCTGGCCTCTAGTCCCAATTCTACACCCTCCATATCGGGATCAACGGGAACAATTGAGGGGAAGCGACGAACACCGGCCTTATAGCTGTTATCGGGAAAGGGAGCATCATAAGCCACTATATCAAATAGATTGATTTCCGATCTGGCATCAGTGGCAATTAAGCCGCCTACCGGTATCTCTGGAACACTGACAGAAAAATTTCTCCATTGATAAAAACCTTCCGAAGCGCCATCCCCCGCTGCAATCGCAGTGTTCATTACCAGTAATCGTGTAAATCTTTCCGGCATATCCATTGGCAGAGTGAGGCCTAGAAGTCCACCCCAGTCCTGGCATACCAAAGTGATATTTTTTAGGTCTAGGTGTTCAATAAGTTGTATCAGGCTGTTGCGATGAAAATTAAAGGTGTAAGTATTGTCATCTGTTGGTTTATCGGAACGACCAAAACCAAAGAGATCAGGAGCAATAACCCGGTGCCCAGCTTCTATGAATACTGGAATCATTTTTCGGTACAGATAGCTCCAGGTTGGTTCCCCATGTAGGCAAAGAAATGTTGTTTCTGCATCAGAGGTGCCTTCATCAATATAGGCCATACGCATTGAATCGTATCCATCCAGAGTATCGATGTATTTTGGTTGATAGGGAAAGCCTGGCAGAAGGGAAAAGCGCTCTTCGGGAGTTCTTAATCGCTCAATAGGCATTGGCAAGCCTCTTTTATTAAATGTTAGTATTTAGACTTTTATGATTTTAACTTACGAAATTAAACAATAACCAGCATACAAGTTAAAGGTGGTTTTTAGTTTTTTTGATTTTGCTGTAGATTCACAGGTAAAATTTCTTCAAGTCTTACATGTTGTCGATAAGAAATGGTTCTCACAATTCACAAGCTATAGTTAAATATTTAAGTTCCGGTGAATGTGTTTTTAGCTTTTCGACTTTTACTTTCTATTTAAATGCTAATTTCATTCAGGGTTGGCATGCATGGTTAAACTATGGATGAGAGCCTACACAGGCTTGAGTACAGGTCATCTTCCCCTTCCTTTATCTTTGGGCAACCCCTAGGCGCACTTGAGGGTCAATTACCCTGATAGTTCTGATTACCTGATTTAGAGAAGAGATGTTGTATAGTGCCCCCGTTAACAAGTCCCTTAGCAAAGGGCTTATCAGTAAACGGTTAAGGTAGTGAGACAAGATGGAGTATCAGTCCTCGAAGAGTGCAGTTTTGCAGCTTTGGAAGAAGTTTGGTGGTTCGGCGTTTGGGCGTTGGACAGTTTCGAAGGTGGTCGCTTTCAAAGCACCTTACTTTAGGTCTATTAAGCCCTGCTTTGCTGAGGTATCACCGGGGCGTGTAGAAGTATTGCTGAAGAAACGTTGGGGAGTGACAAACCATATAGGCACAGTGCATGCGATAGCGATGTGTAATGCTGCCGAACTAGCCGGTGGGGTCTGTTTGGATGTTTCTCTGGATCGCCGCTTTCGTTGGATACCCGTGGGGATGGAAGTTAAGTACCTGAAAATGGCAAAAACCAACCTGCGTGCGGTTTGTGAGTATCCAGATTTTGCATCTATTCAGGTTGGTGATGTGGTTATGCCCGTGGGTGTCTTCGATACTAACGGTGAGGAAGTGTTTCACGCGGACATCACCATGCGTGTATCTCAGCGCCCCACAAACAAGTAAAGGCTGCGGTTGGCAAATGGGGTTAGGTTTTTAGACTGTCACAAGTCGCTGAAATTGACCGAAATTGAGGGCAGGTAGTCCTCATAGCCCTTTTCTGAGTATCTGAAATATAACAGTCTTGGTCTAGATCACTGCTTATAATCTATACAGTCAATTGAACCTCGTAAGTGGATGTACGGAGGCCGTGAATGTCGTAAAATAGTTCACTTGTAAGAGTAATCGATTGACTGGCTGGAGGAGTTATGGGTTTAATTTGGGATATGAGTCATTCGATATCCGCCTTTGAAGCGGTAGAGGGGGATAATACTGAGTATGAAATATATAATGCGGAAAGTCAGGCATTAAGCAGTGAGGATATTTATCAGGATCTTGCCGAAAGCCTTGAGCTGGCTATTTCCAAGCTAAGTAAAAATGTAAATGATAGTTCTCGTTATTTCCTTATTCAGTGGGAACCCATCAGCTCTCAATTAACCCTGACCGTCACGGATGACCAAAGAAAGAATGATGCCCAGGCTGTTGTTCGCTGTCACTTCACCGCGCTGGGAAAGCAATTTCAAGAATCTCAGTTTAAAACTGATGACGACAAACAATCCGCTATAGCTGCATTTTCTGAAGATTTACACTTTTGGTGCAAGGAGTTTCTTTCAACGGACCAAGGGTTTAGCCAGTTTTCTTTAGTCGCTCTTTTCACCTCTGGCTCGAGGGATAGCGCTGTTATTCTGTAGATTGCAGTACCTTTTAATATTCAGGGCTACTTTCATTAAAAACCAGTGAAAATAGCCTTGAAATGTACCCGAGTGGTCCACTCTAAGTGAAACTTGTTTTGCTATCAGTATCCACTATTTTAATTACAGATCTACAGAGAACTCTGTATACCAATTGTTGGTTTCCCAGACTTTGATCTTTTCGAAATTAATATCTAGGTCTGAGCTATTGGCGGCAACTCTTTGATGAATGGCACCATGCCAAGCTTTAGCGAGGTTTTCGGAGCTTGGTTTAAAGGGTGTTATACACAATTTCCCAATTTTGGAGCTCGCTTGAATAAATTGTGCCTTTTTTTGTTGTTGATGGATTATGCCCATGTATTCTATGGAGTTAATAATTTCCTTTAAAAAGGGGTCTTGATAATCAATAATCGTAGCATGATCGCAGAGATCCTGAATCTCAGCTTTAAATATTTTTTTCAGGAATGACATGTCGGTGGGAGGATCTTGGTATTTTGCTCTGCATGTACATTCCACTCGATACCTGTAACCAACAAAGCCTTCTTCCAGCTTATTATCCTCTATATAGGCGTAATTTACTTTCTTGGTGATATTGAGGTCAAGGCAGTAAGTGATATTGAAGTATTGAGGCATTGGAGTGATCCTGATTTACTCAGATTACTATTGCTTGCTGCTGAGTATAATAGATATTTTGAGATATCTTGGGAGGGTTGATCAATATGGGGGAGAAGAGCTGAGCAGAAAGCTCGATAAAAGAATTCCTAACAGCCTATTTTGAGATACAGGTCGCCGATAATAGTTTGGTATCCAATGAAAGATGTCCTCACTCTTAGCCTTAATTGGATTGTGGAAAGAATAAATTCAAAGGTGCCAAGGATAAGAAAATACATTAAAGAGATGTTTCAGGCTCTGTTCCCACTTTGTCCAGTCATTACTGCTGCGCCTATCATATGCGCTAAACGCAGGGCTTCAGGCACATTGCCGTTATCAGTAGCTTGCTCAAGTATCTGGGCGGCAATGTTCGGGACACAGCCCTGTACCTGAAAGTAAAAATTACGGTGAGAGTAAACCTTGCCTGCTTTAAGTAGAATCTCCCTGCGCAGTGAATAGTCAGGGAAGTTTTTCAGGGCTTTATTAATGGCTGACATATCCGGTGGTTTACGCATTACCGCGATACAGGGGCGCTTCAAGGATTCAGCCAGTTTGGGGAGATCTATGATATTAAAGCCTCCAACGGCGACGCCATCAATCAGTACCACATTAATCTGGGGGTAAAACTTGCTGCTTTGCAATATTTGCGTGATAACTTCAGTAGCATCCATGCCGTCTTTTTGTACCTCACCCCAGAGCATGCCTTCAAAGCGGGTATCGGTACATATTATCCCGCTGATGTTTACAGGTGAGCCCCGCTCTTTTTGGAAAGGGGCATCGTCAAAGCCAATAATGCGGAGTTTCTTCTTTAGGCGAACAAGTTCTGCGATGGGCTTCATCGTTTATTTTTTCAGCTGCTGGAAAAGGTAAGGAAAGAGTTTTAGCTTCTCCTCCTGAGTAAGAGACTCTACCCGTTGGATATTATTTTCCGGAATAGCTTCCGGATTTGGGTAAAGATCAATCATTTTGGCTAGGTTTTCTTCCCGCAGCAGGTGCAAAATCGGGTAGGGTGCCCGATTGGTGAGGTTCTCGGCATCCTCTGGGGCAGTACCTGCGAATTGATAGTCCGGGTGGAAGCTGGCCAGCTGATAGATACCTTCGTAATGGTTGCGCTTCAGTAGCCATTCGGCCTGATCGAGGAATTGATTGTAGTCAGCAAAATCCTTTAGGTAATTTGGAATAATCAGCAGGGTAGTCAGGAGTTCGTTTTCCGGCGTACTGTCGAGTCGTTGAAGCTCAGCAAGGAGGTCTGCCAGTAAAGCATCCTCGTTGTTTGCCTTACAGACCTTATAACGAATCTGGCCTGCGCGTAGTGGTTTGCGCGCAAAAGGGCAGAGGTTTAGGCCCACCACAACATCGGTGAGCCATTGTTCCACTGTCTGTGTAACTTGTTGCTCCATGTACCGGCTTACCACATCAGGTCGTCGGGGATCTGGAAGTCGGCGTAGGGGTCGTCTTCGTCCACCGAGGTCGAAGTTTCGGTAGGTTTGACAATGATTTCGGTATTGCGCTCGGCAATTTTGTCGGCGATCACTCTGGGTACCAGTTCAAACTGTTCACCCTGGGCGACAATCACCAACCGGCCGGCAATGAGATGATCCCGCAGGATTTCGCTGACATAGATAGTTTTGATTTTTTTATCAAAGGTAAAGTTATAGGCGGTTTCACCTGAGTAGGGCTGGCGGTTGTTGTTCACCAGCTGCTTGATTTGTGCTGCGATGGCCTTCTGTTGAGCCGCAGCGTCACGTTCGGCATTCAGGGCGCGATCCCGTGCAGCCTTATCCGCACGCGCTTGCTGCGCGGCTAACTTTGTTTCATCTACCTGTGGTTGTGAAGATTTCTTTGCAACTTTCTGTTGCTTGCGCTTTTCCTTACCGATCTGTTTGGCTTTTTTCTTGTCGACGAGTCCTGCTTGTAACAGCTGGTCTTGCAGTGAGGCCATAGTATGTTTCCTGCAATAGTAATTGGATTGTGCCGCCAGTAAGTTTGGTGGCTACTTGGTCAAAGTGTAATTGGGGACTTACCCCTTTCATAGATGTGGGGCATTTTACCTGAAGATAGCCGCGGTGCTGGCAGGGAATTTGATTTAAGGGGTCCAGGGTTTACCAGAGGTAGCGGTAGCAATGATCTCATCGGGCTCTTTACCATCGCTCAACATTTGTGCACCCCCTGGAATCATTAGTGCTGAGCCCGTGGCAATTGCCACGCGTTTGCCGCTGGGGGTATCGATATTACAAGAGGAAACCCGTAGCTGGCGGCCGCGGTGAAGAACTTGCGCCTCGAGGATCAGGTCCCCACTGTTGAGCTTGGCCGGTCTGGCAAAGCGGATATGCATATCTAAGGTGGCAAATATACTGCCCGCCGGTAAGGTGGAATATACGGCCGCCCCCATAGTGAAGTCCGCCGCCCAGGCCAGCAGCCCCCCGTAGATAGACAGGGTGCCGTTAGAGAACCAGGGGGATGAGGGCATGGTAGAAATACAGCGGCCGTTCTCGATTTCGATGGCGCGGTAACCGGTGAGCAACCATACGGGGTGAATGCGGCCCTCATTGATGGTAGTTCGCTGAAGCTCAATAGGTACCTGTTCCGGCAGATGCCCCATATCACAGAAATAGGGCTTAGGTGGCGGTCTGAGATAGGGGTCTGGGGGATCGGTTGGTCCCAGGTCTGGCAGAGGTAGCTCCTGATCGGGGTTGACTGGGAAGTCTGCAATTAGGCAGCGGGTACTTCCATAGGCGAGGGTTCTGCCATCTTGATCGTTGATCTGAATGCTGGAGAGCCCCACCTGGCTACCGGAATGCACAGTCGTGGCCCGGCCAACAATATTCTGAGTATTGCTGGTAATTGGCCGGATAAAACACATATTCAACTCAGAAGTGCTAAGTACTTTACCGGCCGGGAGAGTCGTCCAAATTGCAGAGGCGAGGGGCGCGTCGGCGAACATCGCGTAAATACCACCCCAGTAGACCCCGGTGCCGTCTGCCAGCCAGGGAGTGATGGGCATTGAGTAAGTGGCTTTGCCCAACCCTGCTTCCGTTGGCTGCATACCTGTGAGCCGCCAAAAGGGCGGTCCCGGCAAGCTTCCACGAATATATCGTTTGAAAGTCTGTAGACCGGGTTGTTGCAACGCTCGCAGGTCGCAGATGGCACCACGATGAACTTCGTCGGTGATATTGGTCATCCCCCGCCTCCAATTTCATCTATTGAAAGATTAATGTGCAAGGGCTGGGTAAACGAGGGAATGTGGGCTGGATATGGCAGCAGGCACTATTGACCTGCCGCTATCTGGGTGGGCAAGCCTTATTGTGGTGAAAAATCTGGTAAATCCACCGTAAGAGTGGTTTTTTCGATTGGGCGCCCCTCCATGAACGAGTTGATGGTGTCTTGTATCGCTGGGGATGCCATAAATAAATTGTGACCGGCATTTTCTACTGTTACCAGTGTGGCATTGCTAAGTCCTGCCATTGCCTCATGCTGGCTCTCTATGTAAGTTCTGCCATCAAGAGTGCCACTGAATAGCAAAATGGGAATATTGCTATGGGGGTTGCTGCGAAAAGCATCACCCAGGTCCAACTGCTCAGCCAAGCCATCGTAGTGATAGGAAAAGTTGAGATAGTCACTTAACAGGGCGGTTTTTGCTTGCTCCTTCACTTCAGACTTTCGCTGTGTGCTTATACCTGAGGCTATATCTATTGCCGTTGTCATGGCACTCAGGGAAATTGGAGAGCCTGGACTCAAGAATCCATCGGGGAAGTAGCGTCTGGGAACTCGATCGAAAGCCGGAACATGCCCCAAATCAAGAGCTCGATAGAAGCCTAACAAGTGGGCGACACTTTTGGGGTCGGCAATAAAAGCGGAGGCAATTTGTTGCATGTCTCTACGCTGAAGCAGGTAATCCAGAGTGTGGCCTTCCCGCTGAGGGATCTGGATTTTGACTGGGGCTCGCTCCAGCTTTGTGTGCACTCTATCGATAAGAACCTTGATGTCAGGGTAGGCCGCTTTGGCTGTGGGTTGCTGGTCCAGGGCGAGTTGCAGTCGATCTAAATAAGAACCCGTTCGCGCGGGTAATTTAACAGTCTGATCCAAGCCCTCAGCACTGGAAAGGATCACTCTGTCTATAGAGCCTTCTATCTCCCTTATTGCCGCTAGAGCAAGATGGCTGCCGTAAGAAGTGCCCCATAACACAATCTTCTCTACCCCCAGATGTTGTTGCAGGGCCTCCAGGTCGCGAGCGTTTTCCAGGGTGTTGTAACCGGCTAGATCGACCCCCTTTTGATGCCAGAATGCTAGGCATTCACGCAGAGCTTCGCGATGATATTCGATGTATTGGCTATCAGTTGTTTTTTTCAGGGCGGGAACAACCTGCCGAGATTCACAGTGAGGCAGATCGTTGGAGCGGCCGGTGCCACGCTGGTCCAGGGCGATCACATCGCCGTACTCCCTCAAAGCCATAAACATATCAAAACGATAGTTGACGGCCATGATGCCCGATCCACCAGGGCCACCGGCAAGATAAATAATCGGCGGGCCCGGCTTTTTTCCGGTTGCCGGAAAGCGTACATAGTGAAGTTTCAGCGAGCGGCTTTCTGGATTATTACGATTCTCTATTGCCTCAAAGAAGCCCTTATAGCCGTCTGCAGTCTGCTTATTCCAGGTCGTGAAAGTAAATGCCTCTTCATTAGCAGGAGATTTGGCATGGGTGGTTGTTGTACCAACAAGGAAACTTAAAAGTAGAAAGACCTTTAAAAAATGGAGATTGAAAGTAAAACTCATTGACTACAATCCTTCCCTAGAGTGAATTTTTTGTATTTTTATACTTGAAAAATCTTGATTGAGCCAGCTGATGGTAAAAGAGGTGGGTCTCTTACCTTTGCTGAGATGATTGAAACCCTTTCATATTCGTAAGCTTGGAGCTTTCAGTCTTGAATGTTATTGAGATTATGAATTGTCATTCAATTCAACATCTTACTTCAATCGATGGTCCTATGGCTTGATTTCATAACTCTTTACTCTCCTTAGGGTATGCATTTGTACCATCTTGTGATTTGTTTGGTTGGCGCTATCTATATGTGAGGACGGCTTTGCATAGAATGATTGGCAATTCTGAGTTGATGAGCATTGGGAATCTCTCGTTGGAACAAGGTGGGGGCGGCACAGTTTGCTTGAAAGGTCCTCGATTGGTAGATTAACTTCGATTAATTTTGCTGATACTCAGGTTGAGGATGAGAAGTGGGAAAATAGTTCTGGAGATTATTTGATTTTTTGCTCTCAGTTATAAAAAGGCGTTTCATTTTGCTCAAATAGTCCTTTCAAGCATTTATCAAAAAATTTTGTGAGGTTATTCTGTTAACTCTCCTTAACGTGGTTGTTTTTAATCTTCTTTCGTTGTGACCAAGTAGTTTTTATGTTTTGCTTGGCCTGATTTTTAGGGGGGGTTGTTACAGATAAATAACAAGAATAAATTTCTGGATTTCGTGGATTTTGCATTGGTTGTTTGTCTAATCTTTTCTGTGTCTGGGGAGCACTAAATATCATTTGAATCACATGTGTGTTTCACTATGGATAATTTTTATCAAAAAGATATTTCAGCTTGGGTGGATAAGTATCGCCCAGGATTAAAACGATACTTTTCTTCTCGAGTAGCTTCAGCTGATGTTGATGACTTAGTGCAAGAGGTTTTTGCTCAATTACACTGGCACCTTAATCAGTCCGATATAGAGATAGAAAATCCAAGAAACTATATCTATACGGTAGCTAAAAATCTGTTGGTTAGTCACAGTCGGTACCACAAGTCTCGATGTCGAGCCTTCCATGAGTCACTTTCCCTTGATTATGAAATTCCCGATGTTATTACACCGGAGCGTACAGTAATAGGTATGCAGGATTGTCGGTGCGTCTTAAAAGCAATTCTGGGGCTGCCACCACGTGCAGGGGCGGCATTTAAATTTCACCGTTTTGAGGGGTTGACTTATCAGGATATTGCCGAACGCATGGGGATCTCCAAGGAATCTGTAAAGGAACTTATCCAGCGCGCATTAATTCGGGTTAGGCGGGCAGTGGAGGAGGTTTCATAACCTGTTTTTCTTGGATATTTAATCAGGCTATCATCCAATTAAAGATTGGTTAAGTACAAGTATTTTAAATTGCAGGTTAAGTCTATCTGTGCAAATTTTAGAATCTAGTACTTGAATTTACGCCTATTCACCTAAGCATATTGATGTTTGCCTCTCAAATAGAAAACTTCTCTACTTTTATTGTCTCCTTCATCTTCAGATGGTTTTTGCAGATTTAAAGATTTTCTAAAAAGCTATATTTATCCCCAATTGTAATTCCGCTTGCACTTACTTGAACTACACTCGAAAAGACCTTTTGGAGGCTAGTCTTTTTTATTTATGAAAGGTGAGAGCTTCCTGCTTGAAATAAGTTGCCCTTTTTAGTGAGTGTAACGCTGAGAAGACGGAGTTTGTAACTTTTGGTCACCGCTATTGTTTGGTTGTGTTAATTGTTGTTTTATTTAATCTCCTTGATTTCTGGGGGCGAATATTTAGTAAATGTGGATCTGAAAAATCTGGGGTTAGATCCCCCCGACTGTGCTGTAAATGCGTCTTAAACCTAGTTAGGCCTGAGATAAGGTGGTGTTTGGCTGACAGAAAAACAGAGAAAATATAATAGAGAGAATCAGAATGATGATGAGCCTGCGTAAGCAAAAAAATTTGATTGCACAAGCGATTCGTGCCACCAATCCGCTCAATCAAACAACGCCCTGGTACAGCGCTGCAATAGCCTGTCTGGTGATGTCTACCGTTTCCACTGCGGCCCTAGCCCAGGAGGAACAGGATACGGAAAGAAGTAGCCGCTCCAAACAGCCGATCGAGGAAGTGACGGTAACGGCCCAGAAAATTGAGGAGAGTATCCAAGATGTTCCTATTGCAGTTTCGGCACTCTCTGGGGATAGCATGGATGCCTTGAAGATCGAACGTGGTGAGGAACTACTACGGGCGATACCGAATGTAAACTTCTCCAAATCAAATTTTAGTACCTATAACTTTTCCATTCGCGGTGTTGGCACCAAGGCAGTTTCTGCCGCCACAGATCCTGCAGTGGCAGTGAGTTTTAATAATGCTCCATTGATTCGTAACAGGTTGTTTGAGCAGGAGTTTTTTGATGTTGAGCGGGTGGAAGTGCTACGCGGACCACAAGGCACATTGTATGGTCGTAATGCCACAGCTGGTGTGGTTAATATGTTGCCGGTTATGCCAGAGGATGAGTTTTCCTCTGAAATTAAAGCGGAGATAGGTAGTTATAATTCGAAGCGTACTAGCGGTATGTTTAATTTACCCATTGGGGAGACCATGGGGTTACGCCTCTCCGGTGCTATGACCAAGCGCGATGGATTTGATACTAATACCTATACAGACAATGACGTCAATGATCGTGATCTTTATTCCACTCGGGCAATTTTTGAGTGGGAGCCTTCAGAAACATTTAGCGCCAATCTAATTTGGCAGCATTTTGAGGAGGATGATAAGCGTTCACGTACAGGGAAGCAGCTCTGTACGACAGATCCAGGCGTTTCAATGATTGGAGATGTTGAAGTACCAGAAAATTTCACAGGTTTTTTTAGTCAAGGTTGTTTACCCGGCTCAATCTATAGTGATGAAGCATATGGTACAACCAATGCTAAGGGGCTTGCATTTGTTGTTGCTCCACAAGCACTTCTTCAAGGCTATTATCCGGTAATGAAGGAATTTCTTCCAAATCCTTATGCCAATGCTGAGCAGTCCAGGGATTTGCGTGAAATTGCTACCAGTTTTGATCCTGTGTTTCGCGCTGAGAATGACTTGGTACAGTTAAATTTTGCATGGGAAATGAGTGATACTCTTACATTTTATTCCCAGTCGACTTATGCCAAGGACGACTATTACTCTTCCCAAGATTACAACCGGTATGTGTCAGACTCGATTTTTAGTGATTCTACTGAATATGGATTGGATCCTGGCCCTACGCCTAATGGGATCTACACCGATCCACAGTTAGGTCCTTCGGATGGCGTCTTGGCAGTGGATATCAGCCGATCTGATAACAAACAGTGGAGTCAAGAATTCAGATTGCAAACATCCTTTGATGGCCCTTGGAATTTTGTTGTGGGAGCTAATTATCTAGATTTTAAAACTCAGGATGATTATTTTGTATTTAATAATATGTTCTCCCTGATTGCCGAGCATGTATACAATGGCGTTGATGATCCTGAGGCTGGTTTGGGTACAGAGAATTGCACGGACCCTCAGAACATTGAGGGTTTTCAAGATTGTATGTATGTGGATTACAACTCATTAGAGAATATTGATGAGGAAGGTCATAATTATTTCCTCAGTCGAAATCTAGTGGAAACACGATCCTGGGCTATTTTTGGTGAAACCTACTGGCAAATTAATAATGATGTAAAGCTTACCACTGGTCTACGCTACACGAATGATCGCAAGCGTTCCACACCGGTACCCAGTCAGTTATTACTGGGAACAGAAACTGATAATGATACCGGTGAGATCGTTCCTGGCCCTGCCTCTGGGGGGCTGGTTTATAAAGGGTATCCGGAGGGTGATGCCGTTACTCAAAGCTGGAAGGAGTACACTGGGCGCGCTGTACTAGACTGGCGTACAGATACGCCCTTTACCGATGAAACTATGCTTTATCTCTCCTTTGCCCACGGTTACAAAGGGGGCGGCACCAATCCCCCTCGCGCAGATATTGATCCCAACGTTGTGCAATACCAACCTTTAGATGAAACTTTTAAACCTGAATTTGTTAATGCAATTGAAATTGGAACAAAGAATGTTTTACTTGATGGCAGCTTAACTCTCAACGCTAATGCTTTTTACTATGACTATAGCGACTATCAAGTTTCCCAAATTGTTGACCGTATTTCGTTAAACGAAAACTTTGATGCAGAGAGTATGGGGATTGAGCTGGAACTAGCATGGCAGCTTACAGACAACACTCGGCTAGATATGAATATGGGTTACCTAAAGACCCGTATTGCAGATGGTGAAGAGTCTATTGATGTAATGAACCGTACTCAAGGACATGAGGATTGGTTAGTTGTTCGTCCAAGTCTTCAAGTTCCTTCTAACTGTGTTGCGCCGAAAGATGTAGTGGAGGCGACATTTGCAATACCATACCCATTAATGCTTTGGGCTTTATGTGATACTACGGGTAGATGGGGTTCTTTCACACCGGAAATAGAGTCTAGCCAGTATTTCCATGAGTGGCTAAATATCGACCCCTATAACCCGCTCACTGATGCACCGAATGGAGCGAGAGGCTTTGCCGCCGATTTAAGTGGCAATGAACTGCCAAATGCCCCACGGTTCACAGTAAATTTGGGAGTGGAGCATACAATTCCTATCGAAGATTGGGACCTAACTTTGCGAACTGACTATTATCGTCAATCAGAGAGTTACGCAAGGGTTTACAATACAGAGTATGACCGTTTAAAGGCCTGGAGTAACCTCAATGCTTCAGTCAGTTTGAGTCATCCTAACTCAGAATTGTATATGCAGCTCTATGTGAAGAATATATTTGATGATGCACCGATCACAGACATGTTTACTAATAGTGATGATTCAGGTCTCACCACAAATGTATTTACTTTAGAGCCTCGTATTGTTGGGTTCAGTATAAGTAAAGGGTTTTAAACTCTGCGATTATGGTTGATTGACAGATTTAAATGTTAATTGCCTCTTTAAGAGCACCTTGATCTGTTGGATAGGTTCTTCTGACAGATTGAGGTGCGTTTTTAAATGTAAACTTGCTATTTGATAATTTGCCAGTTTTTTGAATATTTCTTTATGAATTTTTAGCCGATTGCTAAAGCTTAGGTTCTTTGGCTGGTGATGGGTGAGTTGAGGGTAGTTAGGTTAGGTGGGTGTTTTGCTATAAGTCAATTAATTGTATAAGGGGCACCATCATGATTGCTGATAGTACCCCGTGCGTCTAAATTATAGGGGGCTATCTAGGGTACAGTGAATGATGATTGTGGATTGGTAGATACAACGCCATTTATAACACAGGGAGATCCTGATCCAGTACTAGGTATTTGGGCATCATTAAAGGTAATTTTGCCTGTTGACTGGTCGAAACTTCCATTCAAATCTCCCGCGCAATTACCTGATACAGCTGCTACGTTTACATTTTTTAGGGTTACAGTATTGTTTGCATGTCCTACAAGGGCATATGGTAGCCCGCTAAAAGAAATAGTGCCGCAAATGTTAAGGAAACCTCCCGAGAGGGCCAGGCTTCCAACTGAGGCATCTGCTCCTGTAGAGTCGACACTTCCAGAAAGTTTACATTGAAGCAGGATACCTTTCTCTACTTCGAGGTTACCATCACTCGCTAGGGCGATTGCACCTGGGGGAGACCAGGTTTCTGCATTCGCGAGCCCGGCTATCCCAAAAGAGGCTAAACAGATAGAAGCAGCGGTAAGGATCTTTTTCATAATAATGATGTTCCTAATATTTCTGTTAATTATTAATGCAGGCACATTACTTGATGCTTGGTCAATTTATATGCGCTACCTTTTGAAGCGTTCATCATCGCTGGAAAGTGATGAAACTTAGTTGACCTCAATAATAGGAGCCGACCCAGTTCCAACCCCTTCCATTTATAAAGACGAGTTGGGACGACTGTTGGGGGGATGTCTAGCCCAAATAGACGCAGATTTATTTGTGGGGCGTATTTCCTATCCTCAAACTCAATCTATTAATAGGTTGGTTTTATTTATGAATCGTGTGGTGGTAGGTTGGCGTACATAAGAAGAAGGTATTATATTGTTGATAGTGACATTCGCAGATTTTTATTATTTTTGTTCTGGGGGTCTTTATTAAGATTTCTGATGTGTTTTGAGTTGTGCAAAGATACAGGAATTTAGGACTTGTTCTCTCATTAAATTCAACGAGGTAAAAGTGCTTATATAACTTTTGGTTTGTCAGTTTTCTTAACTTTATTTCAATTCTTATTTCATGTTTGTATATAAAATAGTTCCTGGTGGGGTGTTATGACTGCTAATAACAACACACTATCGGTGGCTGGGTTCCTGGTTATGGGAAGGTTTTGTTGATTGTATTTTTTCCATTGGGTCGATTTAATCTGTCGATGTATTCCCAGTCCTGAGCAGTTAAGAAAATATCGACTATTTATAGCCTTTCGTTAGTATGATTTTCACTTGAGTTGGGAATTAAAGGAAATATATTTGAAAATATCTAAATAGTTAGAAACCCGATGAAAAGCGTGAGGCTTCCAGTAAATGTCTTGTTGTGGATTGAATTAGCATCAACGGACAGCGTGTAATTTTGCATAGGTCTTTTTGTAGTGCTTTAAATATCTAAATTAACTCGGGCAGGCTTTTGTGGGGCATACTGAGCGTGTATTTGGCATTAAAGGATAAAAGCTATCACGTTACTGGCTAATTTGAGGAAGTCCTTGGCGAAGGGATAACCTGTACCAGTTTGTACTTCACAAGCCGTTTTTACTATGGCTGGGGACGGTTTTGTTTGGTTTTTGCTCTCCCTGCCCTGGACTCATATTGTTATACTCCGCGCCCTTGAAAGCCCCCCTATCTTATGACGGAGAATTTGATGTCTGATTCACAGTGCGACATTGGCTTTATTGGCGCTGGTGTGATGGGTAAGAACCTGATCTTGAACTTGGCTGATAATGGCTATCGGGTCTGTGCCTTCGATTTGGATCACAACCGGCTCAATGCACTGCTAGAACAGGATAAAAAGGAACGTGGTGATCGGCCTGCGCGCGTGGAAACCTGTAACTCATACACTGAGTTGTTGGCTAAGGTCAAAGCGCCGCACTTGATCATTCTTTCTGTACCTGCAGGGGCGCCAGTAGATGATGTTTGTTGCAAACTGTTGGATGCTGGCCTCAAGGCTGATGATATTGTTGTGGACACGGGTAACAGCCTTTGGACTGACTCCGTAGAGCGTGCTAAGCGCTATGAAGGTAAGCTGATCTTCTTTACAACGGCAGTATCAGGTGGTGAGGTTGGTGCGCGATTTGGGCCGTCGCTGATGCCCAGTGGCGATCGCTACGCCTGGAGCCGTATCGAGCCCGTTTGGCACGCGATTTCGGCCAAAGTGGATAAGGCCAGTGGCCAGCCTATAGAGCGCTTTGAGCCGGGTAACCCGGTGAAAGAGGGTGAGCCCTGCGCGGCTTATATCGGCCCTATTGGTTCTGGGCACTATGTAAAAATGGTGCACAACGGCATCGAGTACGCGGATATGCAAATGATCTGCGAGGCTTACCATGTGATGCGCAGTGCCTTGGCGATGTCACCGGCGGAGATTGCCGAAGTGTTCCGTGAGTGGAATCGAGGTCCGTTAAACAGCTACCTGATTAATATCAGTGCTGAAGTGCTTTCCACCCTAGACTCTGTTACCGAACAACCGCTGGTGGATGTGATTTTGGATCGTGCGGGTCAGAAGGGGACCGGCCTTTGGACGGCTATCAGCAGTCTTGAAGTAGGCTGTCCTGCGCCGAGTATTGCCGAGGCGGTTTACGCCCGCTCCCTATCTACTCGCAAAATTTTGCGCACCCGCGCCGCGCAGAAACTCAAGGGCCCAGTTCTCACCCAGGTAGCGGCAGAGCAGCGTGAGGAGGTGATCCAACAGCTGCACGATGCCCTTTACTGCGCCAAGATCTGTGTTTACGCCCAAGGTTTTGACCTGATGAAACTGGCTGCGCGGGAGCAGGGCTGGCAGCTGAACTTCTCGGAAATTGCGAGAATCTGGCGTGCCGGCTGTATAATCCGTGCGGTATTCCTGCAATCGATTAGTGACGCCTACGATCGAGACTCCAAACTCTCTAATTTGTTATTAGATGACTTCTTTACCCAGCAGATCGCCGATCACCAGGCTAACTGGCGCCAGGCAGTGGCGAGTGCAACTCTCAATGGCATTCCGGTACCGGCGCTGTCTTCAGCTCTGAGCTATTACGACGCTTTCCGTTCAGAGTCCCTACCAGCCAACTTGCTGCAAGGGCAGCGGGACTTCTTTGGTGCGCACACCTTTTCACGGGTAGATCAGCCCGAGCAGCGCAAATACCATGTGTTGTGGGGTGAGCCGGGCCGACCAGTTGTGGAGATCTGAGCTTCAGAAAGCGACACTTTGACCTTGGGCGGGGCTTTCGTCCCGCTCAAGGTCAGGTTATTGTTCACTGCTCCATTCATTTCTTTTGCAGTAAAACAGGGCTATCAGAAGACCACTTCTTCTACTTCTCGCGCCAGCTCTTCAGCTTCAGAGCGGGAGGCTTTAGCGACCATCTCCTCTACGCTGGCAGATTCGGTATTAACGCCACCAAAGGCATTGAGTAGATCCTTGATTAGGGCTGAAATTTCCAGTGCCATTACTGCGAAATCTGCATCGAAGCGCAGCGCCGCACTTTCGGCATCGGTGTTATCTGCCTTTTCCAGCAGCTCATCGCTGAACTTTACCCGTTTCACGGAGAGTTGGTCGTCCACCAGGAAATCGACCCCGCCGCGCCAAACCAACCCTAATTTATGTACCTGCAGGCCAGCAACCAAGTGGTTGTGAATTTCCTCGGCGCATAGGTCTTGGTTTTTGCAGCGGATCACACTGCCGCTGTCCTTTGGGTCGCGCAGTTCGCATTCGTGTCCGAAATCAAATTGAGCGGGGGCCTCGGGAGCGGTGAGCCAGTGGGTCATTGTTTGTTGTGGCAGGTTTTTGGCTGATAGAGGGACTACCGCGAGGCTGCTAATGGCTTCGCGTAGATTTTCCAATAACTCTTCAGCGGCGGAGGCAGAGGAAGCATCAACCACTACCCAGCCTTCCTGCGGGGCGATATAGGCGAAGTGCAAGCGGGACCGTGCAAAAGCCTTGGGCCGCATTTCCAGCAGTACCTCATCTTTGAGGTTTTGACGTTCCTTGCGGCCCACCTGTCGGGCCTCTTTTTCTGAAATGGCCTGGGCCATTTCTTCTACTTTCTCATTGATAACGGTTGCTGGTAGAACTTTTTCTTGCTTCTTGGCGCAGACCATCAGGTAGCCATTGGTGGCATGTACCAATTGATTGCCGTGTCTGCCCAGGGGAGAGACCCAACCGTAGCGGACACTGTCCTGGCTACCGCAAGGCACAAATGCCTGGGCTTCCAGTAGCTCGTTTAGTTTTTCGGCATCCAGAGAGAATTCTTTGGTTAAGCGGTAAATACGAAGGTTCTTAAACCACATACATCAGGCCATTTGGTGTTCAGTTGCGTGTGCGGACGTTAATTATGCGGAAACTGGGGCGCGGCAGCTAGTGAGCTGTTTCCAAATGACGAATTGGTTGTTTTTTGTCCGAAAATTTGGCTGGGCAGGATAGAATGTTCAGCATCAATGCCTGCAGAGATTGTAGGTTATTGTTCTTTCAGCAGGATGGTCGTAACGGGGCCGTTTTCTCTGTGAAAGCCTTTGTGGCTGAGCTGCAATAGTTTGAGTGCAGTCGCAGACACCTGGTTCTGTTAAAGGGTAGGGTCATCGGAGAACTCCCCTAACCGCTTAAAAGTAGGGGGCAGGGTTGCTGGCCAGATTTATCTGAGCCGGCCACACCACGCCAGTAGTCCAACCTTAATCCCATATTTCAGCAAGGCCCCAATTATTATTCTCTGTTTGCTAATGTGTTTTTAAGCCGCTGGGGGCTTATCGATATTAACCTTGAAGAGGAAGAAGTAAGCGGATTGACTTATCTTTAGCAAAGGATTACTTCGATATTTCCCGGATGGCTACTTGAATTGTTCGCGGAGTCGGAAGCTGATTTAGAGGGGCAGTGTGGCGGTAATGAAGAATGCTATTTCCGTAAAACTGCTTGAAATATAAAAACAATTACATCATGGCATTCCCCACAGTCAGTCCGTGACATTTGTGGGGCTATATAATTACTGAATGCTCAGGAAGCGATTTTTAATGAAATACCTGTGCAGGCTTCCAATGCGGTCCAAATTACTCCCACGACGGCATTCCAGATTTTTTCTATGGTTACAGCGAGAAGGCCGCGGAGGGTTCTGGCAAAATTCAATGCCATATCCTCGATAGAATCAAGAAAGTAATCTCTCAAGTCCTCACCGATTTCGTTTTCCGCGATGGCTTTGGCAATCAATTTTGCCTGAAGGGCTAGAGCGGATAACTGGCGCTCTGAGAAGCCACGGATTTCTGTGATGTCATGCTCAATAACGGTAGAGGCTGCATCTTTAATATCTGAGATCAATTGGGTTACGTCCAGTGACATGGCAAAGTCCTCAGCGGTTTAAGAAGGATTCGTAAGTTAAAGCCTGGTCCATAGAGATTACAACTTCATTCTTGAAAAGCGCCACAATGGTAGAGCGAAGCCCCTTGTCTTCGTCTTCTTTGCGCATTCGATTAAGACTGCTAGAGATTTTTTTTAGTGAATTGACACTGGGTGGCTGCTCATTGAAAAGGATATCTGCTCCTGTAGAACTCAAATAGTTGTTGATTTTCTTGAGTATATCTTTATTGGGCATTGGCCGGGTGTTGGATTGCATCGCCAAGGCGTCAATCTTGCCAATTAATGCATGGTAGTTTTGGTCTCTTTTAGCATAGGATTCTTTATTTGTACCATGAGAAACTGAGGAAAAGAACTGCATGAGTTCTGCATTCACCTCTGTGAGGTCTGAATAGAGTTCCGCATCATATCTTGGAGCTAGCTGGGAGCAACTGCTGATGGCTAGAGCCAGAACTATGTATAACAGAGCGGATGCTACCTTGGGTGGGGTGGACAACATCTGTACTCTCCTTGCTGTTGACGTTTATGGGTATTCTGACTGTTGCTTCAAGTAAGCGATAGTTGGGGCTGCTATCACTCAACTTTCATTAAGCTGGTTCTAAGGCATCTTCATTTGTACAAATTTTAGCGGAGTCCTGTCGTTCAAAATATGACAATAGAAATCTGACTGCTTCCTGATTGTCGAAATAGCGGGAATGTACTTTAGCCGCGATTTTATCTGGAAAAGTGCCATAAGAACCGATTACCCTCTCATAGCAATTATGAGCTTCAGGTACGGCTGAGCCGCTGGCAAACCAGTCGGAGTGGGATTTGATATCAATCCATTCAATCAGGTCATCACGCTGGGATAACTCTAGAACTTCGTTTTGTAGCCATGGGGCCTGTTTACCCAGAACTTCGATTAATGAGCCCATGGTTAGAATTCGCACTGGCGTGCCAAAGGAGGGAAGGTCTGCAAAGAGGTCCACAGTAACTACGCTACCAAAGCTATGCCCAACTATTGTAACTGATTCATAGTTTTCTAAGGCTAGGCTGCTTTGCAGTTGCTCGCGCACACGTCTGATAATCTCAAAGCGCACAGCGGGTTTACCTCTGGCCGCGGGCTCATTGGTTAGATAGCGCTTACAAAAATCTGAGATATCAACCAGTAGTGATACGGGCATCAGAGCGACAATCGCTGTTGCTACTGCCCAAATACGCCAGCCACCAATATATTCAACAGATCTTTTCAATTCCTCTACCAGAGGGAAGAATGGATTATCAGCGGCAGGTTCAATAGCTTCAACAAATAGTATAATGGTACCCAGGTACCAAACTATAAAGGCTAGTGCTGACAGGGTTAGCCCAAAGGTGAGGTATTTGCGCCGCAGTACTCCTTTCCAAATATGTAAATTAGCGAGCCAGAACCAGATAAGTGAAAAGCCCCTGGCGAGGCGAGTTTTTAATGTCTGTTGGGTAATACTGGGTACCAGGTCGTTCCAATAAGCTTCAACCAGGTCCAGTTCCATCTCCTGCCCTGCGGAGGTAGCTCGTAAACGCTGAACGCCCGGGGGAATAGTGGGCGCCGCTATGGGGGTGAGTGGTATACGTTCACTCGCGGCAATAAGCCCCTCTGTAAACTCAGACAATTGTGCAGTACTGGTGACACGGGTAAGTCCTGGTACCAGCATTATCAAGTTTCTTTTCATGGTACTTCCAAATGATAGCGCTGAGCCTTGGGCTGCTTCATTCTTTGAGTTAGTGCCCGTAGTTCAGTGGCCTGAAGGGCCCAATATGTTTTGAGTGTTTATTATGTTAAGAAACAAACTTCCTTTTATTCTTTGGCGCACCAGTTTTGGACTGGTTATGCACACTCCGATGCTGAAAATTTGACCTGTAATTAGCTCGGGTTAGATCAAGAGGTATAAAAGTATGGGACTTGGTACATATAGAGTGAGTCTTGCCCAATTTATATGTGATAGAGAAAGAGAAGTAAACAGTAAGTTTTGCAATAGTATGGCTTCTATACTAACGAATGAATGAGGCGCAGATAGTGAGTTCGGAGAGATTTAAATTGAACCCCTGCCACCGTAGTTGAGTGCTAGCAGTGGCAAGTTTGGTAGAAGAAGCAGTTTAATCAACCACTTCTGTTTGCAGCTGGACAAGTATAAACTCATTGCCATACAGGTCTTCAAAATGGGCAAACTCAGCGTTGGAGTCTGAGGCTCTTGGCTTAGTAAATTTTACTCCATTATTTATTAGGCGTTTATATTCATTATCAAAATCCTCTGTATAAATAACTGCACAGGGTTGACCCGCCGTCTGCCTGCCAACCTGATCCAATTGACTATTGGAGGAGGCTTGTAAGAGCCAAATACCCATGTCTTTCTGTTCGGGTAGGCGAAGGTGAACGAATCTTAATGGCGGAGCCTCTGAATCAATAAAAACTTCGAAACCAAGTTTGTCACGGTAAAAAGTAATAGCTTCTTCGTAGTCACGAACAAGAATAACCAATCTTCCTATAGTGTTCATAAAATCCCGTCTTTGCTGATTGAATGTTGATAGAAGGGCTTGATATTAACTGGCTTTATTGTACTGAATACTACTGCCTTCAGAATTTGATTAAATCATAACGTAGAATTATATGACAGAAATGCTCCTGTCGTGCCTAAACACAAGGGATTCTAATTAGATGTATCAAACAGTTGTTGTTCACGTTATCAGATAGTGAGAATCAGGATCGCTTTAAGGCTTGTGGGCGATCTTCATAATGTATTTTTAAGCGTCTTTTTTTTGGGGTCAGAGTTAAGTGGAAATATTCAGTTAAATCGCTTTCGTCTCTTTCCACATGTTGTCGTTTATTGCTGGCAGCTAAAGCTAGACTTGGCCATTAAAGATGACTTGATCGTTATTGAAATAGGGTTGATTAGTGGTTGATCGGTGTGGCTTTAAAAATTTAAAAGGAAATTAATGGCATGTATATCAGGGAAAAGATGATGGACAATAAATTTGTTCGCGGTTTACTTGGTACAGCTCTGATCTTGTTTGTTGGGTTGAGCCAAAGCAATGCTAGTGCCTGCACTAGAATTTTTTATGAGGCTGGTGATGGTTCCTATATTACAGGGAGAAGTATGGACTGGAGTGATACCACAGCTGCAATGGACTTTTGGTTGTTCCCAAAAGGGATACAGAGAAATGGAGGTGTCGGTCAACAGTCGATAACTTGGACTTCGAAGTACGGTTCGGTAGTAATAAGTATTTATGAGGCGGCAACTTCTGATGGCCTTAATGAGGCGGGCTTGGCTGGGAATCTACTTTATCTGGCTGAGGCTGAATATGGGAACCCTCAAAAGCGTGGAAAACCGACCATTTCAGTTGGAGCCTGGCTTCAATATATACTGGACAATTATGCAACTGTTGATGAAGTGGTTACTGCGATGGAGGCAGATCCATTTACTGTGATAGGAGCTGATTTGCCCGATGGTAAGCCCGCTACTGCGCATATTTCGATCTCCGATCCCAATGGGGATTCTGCGATATTCGAGTATATCAATGGAGCACTACAGGTTCATCATGGCAAGCAATACAAGGTCATGACCAATTCTCCGATATATAGCCAACAGCTGGCGATTAATACTTATTGGAGCCAGATAGGTGGTGAGAATTTTCTGCCAGGTACCATAACTGCAGCAGATCGTTTTGTCCGTGCTAGCTTTGCCCTTGAGTCATCACCAAATTTTAAAGATCATCGAAAGGCAATAGCCTCAGTCTTCTCACAGGTACGCGCTGTGAGTGTGCCCCTTGGGATGAGTGATCCTGAGAAACCTAATATTGCTTCGACCTTGTGGCGTTCAGTGATAGATCAAAAGAGAATGCGATATTACTTTGACTCAGTGATAAATCCTTCGGTAGTGTGGTTGGATTTTAGTAATTTAGATTTTAAAAACGGGGCAAAGGTTTTATCCATGAAGCTGGATACCCCGAGTGATATTGGTGGTGAAATATCTTCGCAGCTTAAGCCGGCAACTCCCTTTAAATTTCTTGCACCAAAAAGTTAACCAGAGTTAAAAAGTCACATTTAACTAGATTGTTAATGAAGTTGATCTCAGTCTCTTTATAAATAGGAGTCGATATGAAAGATACAATGACTATACGTAATATGCAGCGCCCTGAAGTCGATGTCTTGGTAAATTGGGCAGCTCAAGAGGGCTGGAATCCAGGATTGCATGATGCTGAAACTTTTTGGCAAACGGACTCTAAAGCATTTATCGCTGCACTGGTTCAGGAAAAAATGATAGGCGGTGGTGCTATTACCTCTTATGAGGGAATATATGGCTTTATGGGCTTCTTTATTGTGAAGCCAGAGTACCGAGGATTGGGGCTTGGTCGTAAACTTTGGTATTTTCGCCGTCAACGAATGCTTGAAAGGTTAAGCCCAGGAGCTTCAGTGGGGCTGGATGCTGCATTCCAGATGCAGGATTTCTATGGGGAAGGGGGCTTTAAATTCTCTCATCGCAACTTGCGTTTTAGTATGGGCGTGCCTTTAAAAGTGGCTTCAAATGGTAGTGGAAATTTTGAAATATTACCTCTTGCAGAGATTCCTTTCGATCAGCTTCTTCAATATGACATGACCTGCTTCCCTGCAGGAAGGGAAAAATTTTTGCGTACTTGGCTGAATCAAGAAGGGGCTCAGGCTTTGGGGGTATTGCAATCGGGAACGTTGAAAGGTTATGGGGTAATTCGCCGCTGTGGTGAAGGTTGTAAAGTGGGCCCTTTATTTGCCAATAACGGTCAGTTGGCTGAAGCGCTATTGATTGAATTGACAAAGTTTTCTTCAGGAGGGGCTGTATTTTTGGACGTGCCGGAAAATAATCAAGAAGCCATGGCTTTAGTTAAAAAATATAATATGAAAGAGGTATTTGGTTGTGCACGTATGTACCTAGGCTCTAAGCCCAATATTGCTCATGAGCGTATTTTTGGTGTAACAACCTTTGAGCTGGGTTGATGATTGAGCGTGACTTAGAAGGCTATGCAGGGCAGCCTCCGGATCCAAAATGGCCGAATGGGGCCAGAATAGCCGTTCAATTTGTACTGAATATAGAGGAGGGCGCTGAATCTTGTGTTTTAAACGGGGATGATCAATCGGAAGCTTACTTACATGAACTCTTCGGTAGGGAGCCGCGTTTAGGGGAAAGAGACCTCAGTGTTGAGAGTATGTATGAGTATGGTAGCCGGGCTGGCGTGTGGCGTATCCTCAATATCTTCAACTGGAACAAACTCCCACTAACGGCCTTCGCCTGTGGGTTGGCACTGGAATTGAACCCAAGTGTGGCACAGGCATTGGTAGCCGCAGGTCATGAAATAGCAGGGCATGGATATCGCTGGTTAGATTATCGCCATATTGATGAAGCTGTTGAGCGAGAGCATATACGAACAACCCATAAATGCATTGAAAGACTAACTGGAGAGAGAGAAGTTGGTTGGTATATTGGTCGCACTAGTGTTAATACCCGCAAACTTCTAGGGGAAGTTTCCCAGGTCCTCTATAGTTCTGACTCCTACAGCGATGACTTGCCATACTGGAGTTACACCCCAAAGCCTAGGCTAATCATTCCCTATAGCCTTGTGAATAATGATGTTCGATATCTTTTCCCAAATGGCTGCGCTTCGGCAGAAGATTTTTTTCAAATTTTAAAAGATGCTTTTGATCTTCTCTGGCTAGAAGGGGAGAGTCAGGCGAAAATGTTAACGGTTGGCTTACATGGCCGAATCAGTGGCCATCCCGCTCGTGCAATGGCTTTACTCCAATTTATTGACTATATCCAAAATCATGAAAAAGTTTGGATTTGTAGAAGGTCAGATATTGCCAAACATTGGATTTCTCAGCACCCTTCAGCGGGGGGGAGTAGTTAACCTTATTAAGCTCTTTGTGTTGTCGAGGTCAATAGGGTTTTTCAACTGTCATAGGAAATGTTGTTAATTTATAAGAGGCTGGCAGCAATTGATACTTCATAGATCTGCCAGCGGCTTTTATTCTCTGTTTTTACTTAAATACCGTTGTTAATACTGACTGCTGGAGACTGAAATATTTCCGTTCTTCCTCTGCTCAATCATGGTAAATGGAAGCACTATTGTGTCAGTTGCGGTGGAAAAGAGGCTGTCTACGAGGTACACGCCGAGAAGTAAGTCGACATTTATTGATTCACTGTCTGAATGCATTTTACATATATTGTAGGAAAGACCGCTGTAGACTCTCGGGATGGATTCACAGTTGGATTTTTGCCGTTTTAAATTTGCAGAAATTTCACGGTCCGTGCTGGAGAGGGTGGTGAAAGTCCCACAGCCCGTTAACATAAGAGAGCAAATTGCTAGACTGATAGTTTTCATTAATATCGTTCCCTGTGAATGTTTAGAATTGATAGCCGAAATGTAGTTTTAGCTCGGTCCCATCTCTGAATGAGCCATCTTTATTAGTTTTTAGGTAGGATTTTCCCAAACTGATACCACCTAAGAGGCTGGCCTCGTCATATCTATTGAAGAAGTAAGTGTAAGATCCTGCGATATAGCTTTCATAACGTCCTTTAAATTTGATTCCAGATGATGGCTGATTATTCGGCGATGCGCTGAGAAGATTTGAATTTTTATAAATATAATGTTCCCAATCTAGCTCTTTTGTTCTTATAAGTAAGCCGAGGGAGTGTTTCGGGTTCAAGCTTCTTTCCCATCCAAGGGTTATTCCATACTCTTCATCAAGGTTGTCGGCCAGCCCTCCTCCGATATAAAAAGTGTCGGCCCCATAGGTGTTTGAGTACTTGATACCTAAAAGGCCTCCATATTGTGTACCTACACCAAAGCTAAGGTGGTTATTCAGATTTGCAGAGGCGAATGCGAAGGAAGGGAAAAGAATACCGGCAAAAATCACACTTTTCATAGTTCTTCCATGTTGTGTTAAAGCGATTCTATTGACCTAAGGTATTCAAGGGAAGTTCCATAGTGGTTTCTAGAGTAAGAATTTTTATAAAGGCGCTGAGAACCCTTTAGAAAATAAAAAATATTTTATTAATTGGTAGGGCAAAAAAGTAAATCAGATTGAGAGAGAAGACTGTTGACTTGATTTTTACTTGTTGGGGGTCGCCTGCCCACTCAGATGATTTGTAGTGGGCAGGCAATAAAAAGGATGATACTGCTAGAGATAGCTCTATAGGTTGATCGTTAAGCTAGCTACGGGCAGGAATGGCCTGCACAACTTTAATAAAATAATCCCAGAAGTTAGCCACACTCTGGATATGCACTCGCTCTTCGGGTGAGTGGGCGCGTCGGATAGTGGGGCCGAATGAGACCATGTCCCAGTTGGGGTATGGCTTGGCTAAAAGACCGCATTCCAGGCCGGCGTGGATGACTTTTACTTCTGCATGTTCCCCAGTCATTTCCTTGTACACTTCCCGCATCATGGCAAGTAGTGGTGATGCTGGGTTTGGCGTCCAGCCGGGGTAGGCATTGCCCAGTTTGGTTTTTGCACCGGTTAGCTCGAATATGGCGGCTACGTCGAGTCCATGGTGGTCTCGGGCGCTGTCGGAGAGGCTGCGTACCAAGCATTGCATCTTTACTTGATGTTGGCCGTTTTCTTCAACAGTTACCACTCGAGCCAAGTTGTTGGATGTATCGGCAATGCCATCCAGTGCGGTGCTCATGCGTTCTACACCGTTGGGGCAGGCGCGAATAGCACGGATTAATTTCAACTGGCTCAATTCATCCATAACGCTGCTCGGTGCTTCGGCTGCTTCCAAGCAAATCTCCAGCGCTGCTTCATTGTCGAATTCGCGTGCAATTTGCGCGCTCTCTTGCTCAACAATTTCCTGTAACTGTTTCTGTGCGTTATTCGGTACAACTAGAGTGCTGAAAGATTCCCGAGGGATGGCATTGCGCAAGCTGCCACCATCGAGACTGGCAATACGCAATTGGGGAATGCTTCGCTGAGCGGTATCAATAACACGATTGGCAATTTTATTGGCGTTACCGCGACCTTTGTCAATGTCCAGGCCGGAGTGCCCACCGCGTAGACCGCGTACAGTGAGTTTGAAAGCCTGAGCGTCAGCCATCAGAGGCTCGGCGGTGTAGGGTAAGGCGGCATTAACGTCCACTCCACCGGCACAGCCGATGTAGAGTTCTCCCTCATCCTCGGTATCGAGATTTAGTAGCAGGTCTGCTTCGAAATAACCTGGTTTAAGATTTTTCGCTCCGGTCATACCCGCTTCTTCATCAATAGTCAGCAGTGCTTCCAGGGCTGGGTGCGGGATATCTGTAGATTCCATCAGGGCGAGGATGGCAGCTACACCGATGCCGTTATCAGCCCCCAGGGTGGTGCCTTCTGCGGTTACCCACTCACCATTGATATAGGGTTTGATGGGGTCCGTCAGAAAATCGTGATCGGTATCGGCATTTTTCTGCGGCACCATATCCACATGGCTTTGCAGTGCCAGTGTCTGGCGGTTTTCCATGCCGGGGGTAGCCGGCTTCTTGATAATGACATTGCCAATTTCGTCGAGCTGAACTTCTAAGCCGCGATTCTTGGTAAATTCCACAATGTGTTCGACAACGCGGTCTTCATGCTTGGATGGGCGGGGAATTTCACAGAGTTTGGCGAAGTGTTGCCATAGCGGTTTAGGGTTCAGCTCAGCAATATTGCTCATTGGTGGCCTCGGGCATTGTTATGGGTTGGATTTATGCTCTGCGTTTAAATTGGCGCAGCTAGGGCATAACAGTAAAGAGCCCGGCGGGTGCCGGGCTCTTTGGGGTTCTGCTTGGCTTAATTCTCTATAGCCATTTCGTTTGCTGAAGTTTCAGGTAAGAGCTCCAGGGAGATGCGGCGTTTATCGACATCTACAGAGGAAACTTTAACGCTGATAGTTTGTTCCAGCTGGTAGCTCTGTTCGTTGTAGGTAAGGGTAAGGTGCTTGCCGTCAAAATTCGGCAGATTCTTTTTATCCCCATTTAGGCGAACAAATCCATCAATACCAAATTCGTCCAGGCGCACACCGAGACCGGCGCCATTGACCAGGGTGACCTTGCCGCTGAACGCCTGTCCAACCTTGTCCTGCATAAATTGGGCATAAAGCCATTGCTCGAGCGCACGATTGGCCTGGCGGCCGCGGGTCAGGCTGTCCTGTAGGGCTTCGATCTGTTCGTCACTAAGCGCTGCAGCAGGGCCGTCTTGTTGGGCGGCACGCAGTACCCGGTGGTTATGCAGGTCGTTGTATTTGCGAATGGGGGAGGTCGCAGTGGCGTAGGCTTCAAGGCCTAGACCTAGGTGCGCTCCCGCTTTGTTGTCGAGTTGGCCGGGGCGCAGCATGCGCTTCAGAACCGACAACAGGTTTTGCATCTGTGCATCGCCATGGCTTTCCAGATACTTAACCAGGGCTAGGTAATGTGGCAATTCGCCGAGGTCTTGCTCTGCATGCTCCGGTAGTAACTCTTTGAGTAGGCTGCGTACCTCACCCATGCGCTCCTCGCGAAAACCCAGGTGTACCGAGAAGCAGCCCTGTTGCAGCTCAGCCAGTTTGCCGCCAATGCTGATATTTGTGGCGAGCATGGCTTCTTCCACCATGCGCTGTGCAATATTGCGCTCCTGCTTTTCGATACGAGCGATCTTGCGCTTGTCGTCGAGGTGAATCTCGTAATCGGGGCGGTCTTCCATCGCCAGGGAGTGATTTGCACGATAGGCAGAGCGAGCTTCAAAAACGGCAGCCAGGTTGTGCAGACTTTGTTTTTGCTCTTCTGGTACGGCGGATTCGTCGCCCTCAATGAACTGGCTCACTTGGATGTAGCTCAGCTTGTGCTGGGAGCGAATCGCAGCAAATTCATAGCGGCTCTCGCCCAGGCTGCCATCAGTGTTGATATCAATATGAACCACCAGGGCCGGGCGCAGTTCTCCAGGTACCAGGGAGAACAGGTTTTCACACAGGTTACGCGGCAGCATGGGTAGGGTTTCACCGGGCAGGTATTGGCTGTGAGCGCGCTCGAACGCCTCTTTGTCCAGGGGGCTGCCGGTTTCTATCACACTGGAGGGGTCGGCGATGGCGATATGCAGGGTCCAGCCTTCGTTGCGGGTGGTGACGGCGAGGGCGTCGTCCATATCGCGGGTACTTTCCGCATCAATTGTGGCAAAGCCCAGTTCAGACAGATCCTGGCGCTCGGAGATCACTTCGGCGAGTTGAGCGCTGATTTCTTGCGCCTGGGCCTCCGCAGGTTGGCCAAACTGCTCAGGCAATTTGAATTGCGCTACTACATAAGCATGCTCAATACCGGGGATATCGGGCTTGCCAATGACCGTCTCCACTTTTGCCTGGGCGCGGCCATCTTTGAATGGGTGTCGATTGATTTTACAGGCGATAAACTCTCCCGGCTGTGCTTTACCGCGGGCCTTGGGAGGCAGGAAAATCCAGCGCGACAAGCCGTTCTGGCTGGGCTGGATAAAATGCCCCTGGCCCCGTTGGACATATTGCCCAACCAGATAGTCGAGTTGGCTTTCGATCAGTGTATCCAGCTCAGCGCTGAGCTTGCCTTTTTTCTCTTCCGTGAGGCTGACGCGGACACGATCACCTGGGAAAACCCGTTCCATCTCATTGGGAGGTAAAAAAGCCTCGCGTCCATCTTCTAGCTCCACAAAGCCAAATTTGCCGTTGCTGCCGCGAACCCGGCCCTCGGCAAACTCCTTACTGGAGCGAATATCTGTTTTCAGTTGTGAAAGTTGTTTCAGAGCGTCGGCATTCAGCATCGAGTTGATCTCTCGGGGGTCGATTTAGGCGCGGATTCTACCAGACCAGAATGAAGCGGGTAACAGGGGGCTAAAGAAGGAGAAATCATATCCGTTTGATTAAGCGCAAAGATGCCGGGTTGAAGGGGCAGTCAAGATCGATGACTGTATGGCCCAGTATATTTCCGTAGGGGTCGCTGTCCTAAAAAAAAATAATTCGTGTGAGGATTTAGCTATTACAGCGCTGTTCTGTGCAAAATATGCAAACTTTATCTGCCGAAGCTAGATATAATCTTACCCCTAAATAAAAACAGATAAGGGCTGTGGTTGTTCCCCAGCTGTAGAACCGGCCTTCCGGAGAGGAACAGTTAATGAGTATTTTTTCCCATTCCGCCTACGATAAGCACGAACAAGTGGCGTTTTACCAAGATGCTAAGAGTGGTCTCAAGGCAATTATCGCGGTACACAATACGAATTTAGGTCCCTCCCTGGGTGGCTGCCGCATGTGGCCATACGCCGATGACGGCGAGGCTCTGAATGATGTTCTGCGCCTTTCACGAGGCATGACCTACAAGTCTGCTATGGCTGGCTTGAAACTGGGTGGCGGAAAATCCGTCATTATTGGCGATCCGCGTAAGGAAAAGACTCCCGAGCTGCTGCGCGCCATGGGTGAGTTCATCAATACCCTGGGCGGCCGCTATATTACCGCAGAGGATTCCGGCACCAGTGTTGCCGACATGAGCGTAATTGGCGAGACCACCGAGTATGTGTCCGGTCTGTTCGCGGGTTCTGAATTCGGCGGTGACCCCTCTCCCTCCACTGCATATGGAGTGTTTGTCGGTCTTAAGGCTGCTGTCGAACACCGCTGGGGCAAAACCGACCTTACGGGTCTAAAGGTCTCTATCCAGGGGGTGGGCAACGTGGGCTTCCGCCTGGGTAAACTACTGAAAGATGCTGGTGCAGAACTGTTTGTGACCGATATCTTCCAGGACAATATCGACCGTGCGGTAACTGAGCTGGGTGCTATTGCCGTGACCGCAGATGAGATCTTTGATCTGGATGTTGATCTGTTTGCTCCCTGCGCTATGGGTGCCATTCTTAATGATGACACCATTTCCCGCCTGAAGGTGGGTGCTGTGGCCGGTGCAGCCAATAACCAGCTGGCCGAGGAGCGCCATGCGGCGGCTCTGCGCGAGAAAGGCATTCTGTATGCGCCAGACTATGTGATCAACGCCGGCGGCATTATTGATGTTTACTACCAGCAAAAAGGTGACTACGACGCCGCAGAGGTGAAGGCCCATATCGAAGAAATCGGCAGCACCATGAAAGAAGTGTTTGTGCGTGCAGACGAGACTGGCGAGACTACAGCGCATGTGGCCGACCGTATTGCTGAAGAACGCTTCGGACACCACTCTGTGACTGGTGATACGGAGAACAAATCCGGCACCGTGGCAGCATAACCTAATTCGGCACGGGAGATGTGCCGATGACCTGATCCCTGGCGATTGGCATCATCGCTTCTCTCTGTGATGTATTTATTTGGGCACTTTAGTGCCCATTTTTTTGTCTCAAGATTGATGTAGTGACCTGGTGCCTCATTCTGGTGTCAGGTTTTTGGTTCGTTACTGCGGAGGGCGAGCCGGTAAATGGATTGGATACTGGCCTAAACTTGCCATCCTGAATCCGCGGTTATTACTAGGGAGTGACAATATGGACTTGCGTCCAGTGTTCTTCAGTGTCGTTATCGCTACTGCTGGTCTTGCCGGCTGTAATCAGTCTACCGATGATACCCCCCACGCTCTTTCCGTGGACAAGGAAGCCGCAGCCAGCAGTAAAGATGCGGCTACGGATCAGAAAGCATTCGTACCGCCTCCTCAACTGGATATTCCCTTTCACAAGGAAGTTTTGCCTAACGGACTGACCGTTATTGTGCACGAGGATCGCAAGGCCCCGGTTGTCTCTACCAACATCTGGTACAAGGTGGGCTCCAAGGATGAGCCGAAGGGTAAAACCGGCTTTGCGCACTTATTTGAACACCTTATGTTCAATGGCAGTGAGAACTTTCCCGGCGAATACTTTGAACCCTTTCAGCGCTCCGGTGCTACCGATATGAACGGCACCACGAGTAACGATCGCACCAATTACTTTGCCACAGTTCCCAAGGGAGCTCTGGATATGGCTCTGTGGATGGAGTCTGACCGGATGGGCCACTTCCAAGGCGCTATTACCCAGGAGGTGCTGGATGAGCAGCGCGGGGTGGTTAAAAACGAGAAACGCCAGGGAGAGAATGCGCCCTACGGCAAAGCTTTTGACATTATTGCCAAAAGTACCTTCCCTGCGGATCACCCCTATTCATGGACACCTATAGGTTCCATGGAAGACCTGGATAATGCCAGCCTTGAAGATGTAAAGAAGTGGTTTGCAGATCACTATCAACCGGCCAACGCCACCCTGGTTATTGCCGGTGATATCAGTGTTGATGAGGCGATGGCCAAGGCGCGCAAATATTTTGCTGATATTCCCAGTACTAAAGTGCAACCTCGAATCAAAAACTGGGAGTTACCCACCCAGGTGAAAAAGCGCGAAGTTGTTCACGACCAGGTACCGCAAACCCGTATTTACAAGGTTTGGAATGTCCCCGCCATTGGTAGTGAGGAAGAGCATGCCCTGGAGCTGATGACTTCGCTGCTGGCAAATCGTAAAAACTCCCTTTTATATCGTCGATTGGTCCGGGATGAAAAAGTAGCGACCAGTGTGAGTGCTTTTTATTACGGTCGCCAGTTGGCAGGTCAGCTGATTATTGTGGTGGATGTAAAGCCGGGGCAGCCTGTCGATAAAGTGGAAAAACTCTTAGATAAGGAGTTGCAGCAGTTTGCTAAAAACGGCGTCAGCCCAGAAGAGTTGCGCCGGGTTAAGCAGGGTGAATTCGCCAGCCTGGTAAAAGGATTGGAAAAAACCGGTGGCTTTGGTGGTAAGAGTGATATCCTCGCCCGTTCGGAATTTTACTATGACGATCCCGGCGCTCTTCTGAAAGGTGTTGAAGAGTATGCCAAGGTTTCCGCTCGTGAGGTGCAGGATGTAGCAGAGCAGTGGCTGAAAGATGACTCTTACACTTTGATTATCCAGCCTCAGCAGCAGTTTACTGCAGCCGCCGAGGGGGCAGACCGCAGTAAGCTCCCGGAGGTGGATAAAAATGTAGAGTTGGAGTTACCTAAGCAGCAGAACTTTACCCTGAAAAATGGTCTTCGGGTTGTTTTGGCTGAGCGCCACGATACGCCGGTTGTGTTAATGAATCTGCAATTTCGCAGTGGCGCCTCAGCAGACAAAAGTAAACCCGGGCTCGCTTCAGTAGCGGCACAAATGTTGAATGAGGGTGCCGGCAATCTCGATAGTCTGGAATTTAGCGCCAGAGCTGAGGAGCTAGGGGTGAGTATTGGTGGTGGCAGTGGTTTGGATTACAACTCCATCAGCATGAGTGCCCTTAAGTCACAGTTGAAACCCTCACTGGAGTTATTTTCCAAGGTGGTTACCGAGCCCCGTTTCCCAGAGTCCGATCTCGAGCGGGTAAAGTCCAATCGCCTGGATGCTATCGCCCAGGAAAAGGCACAACCCCAGGGATTGGCACTGCGTGAGTTGCCGCCACTGCTCTTTGGTAACGAGCATCCCTATGGCGCCCCCTTGACCGGCTCTGGCACACCTGAAGGCATTAAGTCGATCACCCGCGAAGATCTGGTGAACTTCCAGAATACCTGGGTGCGTCCCGATAATGCCACTCTCACCATTGTTGGTGATGTAACAGAAAAAGAGATCGAGCCGCTGCTGAATGAAACTCTGGGTGGCTGGAAAGCGCCCAAAGAGGAGTTGCCACAAATTGATGTGGCCAAGGTGGCGCGTCCGGAAAAGGCTAGGGTTTACCTCCTGGATCGTCCAGGCGCCCAGCAAAGTTTCATCATGGCTGGATTGGTGATGCCACCTTGGCAGCCGCAGGGTGCTGAAGCTTTTGATGCGATGGCCAATACAATAGCTGGCAAGTTTACCTCGCGGGTTAATATGAACCTGCGTGAAGACAAGCATTGGTCCTACGGCGCCCGAGCGGTTTCCATGGATACGGAAGGTCAGCGGCCTTACATTCTGTTTGCCCCAGTGCAGACCGATAAAACAGCCCCGGCCATCAAGGAATTAATCAAAGAATATCAGGAGTATTTGACTAACCGCCCCATTACCGAGAAGGAGTTGGAGGACTATCGAAACGATGAAGTGCTAAAACAGAGTGCACGCTTCCAAACCAAAGGGCAGTTATTGTCCAGTATCAACTGGCAGGTGGAAAAAGGCTTGCCGGAAGATTACATTGCTGATTATCCCCAAAGGGTGGCCGCGTTGAATAAGGAGCAGGTAGAGTCCTCTGCGCAAGAGTTTCTTGCCCCAGATCAATTTACCTGGGTCATTGTTGGCGATCTGGAAAAGATTAAGGGAGAGGTTGAGGCCCTGGATATTGGTCCTGTAGAGGTATTACCCGCAAAAGATCAATAAAAAAATTGATGCCATACTAAAAACGCCCCGGTTTCTTATAAGCCGGGGCGTTTTTTATGAGCATTTAGTGGTTTTTTTCAAAACCTGATGACCTCCGCTGGGCAGTCTATTCCGAATAGTGTTTCAGAAATTTACCTCAGGCCTTGAAGCTTGGGCGCTGCTTGAGCTGCTCGCGCCAGCGGATCAGGTGGGGGTGTTTTTCGGCATCCGGACGCAGATTCTGTACTTTGCCAAAATCGAGACTGCACACCATGCTGATATCGGCTACTGAGAAATAATTTCCAACCAGAAATTCATGATCAGAGAGGTGGTCGTTTAGAGCCCCCATAAATTTTATCGCTCGTTTACCAGAATCCTCGCCGAATTCAGGATAGACATTCATGCGGTCCTTGAAAAAGCCAGAAACGTGTTGGAAGCACATTCCTACTGGAAACATTAAGTTGAAATCGGCACGGCGATTCCACATTTCCACTAGGGCTTTTTCTTTTGCATCGCGGCCAAAGAGTGCCGGCTCCGGGTGTAGTTCTTCGAAGTATCGTTGAATCGCTACGGACTCAGAGATATAAGCGCCATCATCCAGTTCCAATACGGGAACTTTCTTGTTGATATCTTTACTGCGATATTCGGGGCTGAGGTTTTCGCCCTTGGTAATATCTACATGGGTAAATTCAACTTCGATGCCTTTTTCCGCAAGATACATGCGAACTCGACGACAATTAGGGGCGCTTGCAAACTCATAGATCTTCATAGGGCTTCCTCTCGCCTCGGCGATTGCGTTAAATTGAGCAGCTGTCCATAAAAACATTACAAATCTAAAAGAGATTTACTGGTGACGACAATGACCACAAGTTCCAAGAGAGGCTGCTTCTTTCGCCGCACAGTCACGGCGCTGGCTGTTTTTGCCGGTCTGTTTTGCCAGCAGGCTACTGCTGAAGAACTCGCTATTTATGCGGGGAAACTCTTCAATAGCAGCAATGGAAAACTGTTAGAGAATCGCACGATTCATATTGTGGATGGCCGTATTGAGTCGGTACAAAAAGGGTTTGCCAAGCGGGAGCGGGAAATTCTTGTCGACTTGCGCAATTACACTGTGCTTCCAGGATTGATGGATATGCACAGCCACCTCACTTATGAGTTTGGTCCTCGTGCTTATACGGAATCTTATACCTGGAATCCGGCAGACTTCACTCTGCGCGGTGTCGATGCGGCCAGCCGTACCTTGCAGGCGGGCTTTACCACCATCCGCAATCTGGGTGATCACGATAATGTCACCGTCAGTCTGCGGCGAGCGATTGAAGCAGGCACTATTGAGGGACCGAGGATTTACACTGCGGGAAAATCTATCGCAACCACCGGTGGTCACGCCGACCCCACGAATGGTCGCCGCCATGACTTAGTAGGGAATCCTAGCCCGGCCGATGGTGTTGTGGATGGACCTATTTCCGCGCGCAAGGCGATTCGTCAGCGCTATAAGGATGGTGCCGACCTCATCAAAATCACTGCTACTGGCGGGGTGCTGAGCGTTGCAAAAAGTGGGCAAAATCCACAATTTATGCAGGATGAGTTGGAGGCAATTGTTGCCACTGCCAAAGATTATGGCTTTACCGTGGCGGTACATGCCCATGGTAAGGAAGGCATGATTCGAGCTATTCGCGCCGGTGTAAACTCCATTGAGCACGGCACTTACATGGATGAAGAGGTGATGGATCTCATGCGTAGGAACAATACTTGGTTTGTTCCGACTTTGATGGCCGGAGAGTGGGTAACTGAGAAATCTGCGATCGATGGTTTTTTACCTGAAATTGTTCGTCCCAAGGCCACCACTATGGGGCCTCTAATGCAAGAGACTTTTTCCAAGGCTTATAAACGCGGAGTTAAAATTGCCTTTGGGACCGATACCGGTGTGACCCGGCATGGAGAGAATGCGCGGGAATTTGTCTTGATGGTACAGGGGGGAATGACTCCTGCCGACGCCATCCGCTCTGCAACCTGGAATGCCGCACAATTACTGCAGATTCAAGACGAGCTTGGCAGTATCAGCGAGGGCAAACTCGCGGACATCATTGCGGTTGCAGGAAATCCTCTGGAGGATATCTCCGAATTGCAACGGGTGCAGTTTGTCATGAAGGAAGGGAAGGTTTTCAAATACCCCAGCGAGCCGGCAGTGGAGGTATTTCTGGAGCATGAGGGGGATGGTTGACAGCTGTGAGTAGAATACCGGCACCGCATAGAGTTGCGGGGCCGGTATAGAAGTAATTGATTATTTCAGCTCGAAGACCAGGTCCAAATTGACAGCTACGGTAGTCTCACCGGGGGCAATAGGGGTTGAAGCACTGTCTTTCATTGACTCCATCTGGCCCCTTAACATCATAGGTCGGGGCATACCGCCGCTACCCTGTTCAGAAATACTCACGATTCGACGAACCTTCATACCCAGTGCTTTAGCGTAAATAGTCGCGCGCTCCTGGGCATCCAATAGGGCTTTTTCGCGGGCCTCAGCTTTTACTGGTTCTGGCTCGCCAATCTCAAAGCTGGGACCGTTAATTTGGTTGGCCCCGGCGGCGGTGAGGTCATCCAGTACACCTCCCAGCTCACCCAATTTGCGCACTTTGATGTTGAGGGTATTTCGCGCAGTATAGCCGACGATTTTGGGCTTCTGATCTCTCTGATAATGGTAGCGGGGAGAAAGATTGACGCCGCTGGTTTGAATATCTTTCTTGGCAATACCGGCTTTCTTAATGGCTTTCATTAGAGTAGCCATTTGTTCGGCATTATCTTGCATGGCTTGCTTACTGTCGTCTGCCTCAGTTACCACGCCTACAGACAAATTGGCAACATCGGGAGCCTGACTTGCCTCACCTTGAGCCGCAATAGAGACCAGGGTTCCCCGTTCGGAGGGAGCCTGCCCATTTCCGCAAGCGGCGATAAGCAGAGTAAGCACTGTGATTGTCGAGAATTTTACTAACTTCATGATTTTTCCTTATCAATCGCTATGGATTTGGCATCACTCCGATGCATTAGGCGCCAAATACTATCAGTGCCTTTCTGAACCGCAGCTGAGCAAGAAGGTCAGCATAACGGATCATCGGGGAGCTGTAGACAAGCTGCTTAGTAATATTGGCTTGCCACTTGGCCGGGAAAGTGCTGCCAACTTAATCAGAGCTAAATTTCTTCTGATAAGTTTCATCTTTCTTGGTAGAAAACAAAACTCAGGAGAAGAAGGTAACGACGTCTGTTAGAAACACGTGGCTGCATTCGTTTTTAGGATGCTTAATCGCAGGCTGTATCTGGCTGTCTAAATCCAACCTCCGTAATTCTTTGAGCCAGCGCTATCGGGAGAGTAGAGATTATAAGGAAGGCTTGGAAGAAGCTCAGTCAGTGTGCTCTATTCGCCTGGAGAGGCTATCGGGGAGGCCCAATGTGTCTTTCGCGGGCGGACGGGCGAAACCACCTGCGCGGGCGATACCTGGGTTGAGCCGTACAAGACCCTCTGCCTGCACGACAGCGGCAGGGACTGGATCGACCACAGGAATCGGCAGTCTGCCAGAAATCTTTGTGGCAAGACCGGCGAGCGGTCCTCCAGCGAGGATGGCGACATCTGCCCGGTCAGTATATGCAGCTTCTTCTACGAGCTGAACCAAGCTCTCGCTAAGCTCTTCCTGTACAGTTTCGATTGATTGGAAACGCTCGCTAGGTAGGCGAATGCTGGTGAAGCGATTTTCGAGACCGGCACGCAGCACACCATCACGAAACCAGTCCGCCAAACTATCGCTAAATGTGACTATCGAGAAGCGCTGGCCAAGTGCACAAGCGGTCAGCATTGCCGCCTCGGCAACACCGATCACGGGAATGTCGAATAACTGACGCGCACCAATGAGGCCTGGGTCCCCGAATGCAGAGATGATGACTGCGTCTACCTGTGTGTGGTGTTCAGCAATTGTCTCGAGGATATCACTAGCGATAATTTCGGCCTCGACCCGGCTTGAAATATAAGGAAAGCCGATCTTGGCGGTGGTCGCTACGATTTTGGTGCGCGGAGATGCAACCCTTTGTGCGGCGCCCGCCATTAGTGACGTCATAGATTCTGTGGTATTTGGGTTGAGGAGAAGCAGCTTCATGATTAGGTCCGGACTCTCCCGTTTTTAAGATTACATCGTCCGCAAAAGTATGGATCAAAGTATTGATCAATAGAGGCTGCCGGTTGGCTTAGCCTGTTAATCAGCATAACAGCGCCTCCGAATTTATTTGGGGTGAGTCAAAAACCTGCTGATAAGTTTCATTTTCATCATGGTAGATAGCAAAGCCCAGGCGCAGCAGATGTTGGCGCCTGTCGCAAAGGACTGCTCGGGCTTTCAGCTCTTTTTGTAGCTTTTCTGAGTTTTCTGTTGTGCCGCAATCGAACGTGAAAAAGTGGCCATGGCCCTCCTTCAGGTCGTGGTGAATTAGGCGCTCCCGGTTGAGTAGCGGGTGGCTGTTTTTGTTCATTGTGTTCAGGAAGCGGCTTTGGGCATTGAGGACATAGCGGTGGATTTTATCTACGGTAATACCTTCGCGTCGGAATAGATCGAAAATGGCAAGACCTTTGTACAGGCAGGAATAATCCATAGTTGCCCCGGCAAATCTCAGCCAGTTGTCCGCATAGCTGACATGGCCACGGCGATTTTCAGGCTCCGCAATTTCGGCAAACCAGCCGGTATTTAGTGGTCGTAGGGAGCAGTTGCGAGGAATGCTCATAAAACACAGCCCTTCGCCGGCACCCAGGTACTTATACGAGCCGGCAGTAAAAAATGCTTTGTCAGCAATACCGCTCAGGTCGATTGAGCGGGCAAAAAATCCATGATAACCGTCGACTACAAACTGGGTTTGGATTGGCTTCTGCTCGACGATTCGCAATAGGTCGGGGAATACCACGCCAGAATCGAAAAATACCAGGCTGGCATAAGCCAGTTGGTAGTCTCCCGTATGCAGTTCCTGCTCAAAGCGCTCTGCCAGGGTGGAGAAGGGGTGTTTGGGTATACGGGTTACTTGTATGTTGGGCAATTCTTCCAGCCGCTGCAGCTGGCGGGTGAAGCTGTAAAATTCTCCATCTGTAGTGAGGATATACAGGGGTTCAGTGATGGGAAAGGCACTAAGTAGCCGGTAGACAAGCTCGTGGGTATTGGGGGCAATAGCTATTTGAGAAGCGTCGGGGAGGTTTAGTGTTCGCGCGACGGCACTTTGCCAGGCGGGTATTTTTTCCTGGAAAATAGGTCCCCACTTGTCATCGGCGAGCAGTGCCGCATCCTGCCAGTATTGTTGGACTGCCTCCAATGTCACATCGGGCCAGTAATGATGGGAGTGACAGGCCATGTGCAGCATGGAGGATGGGCTGCCGCTGGGTGCTTGAGAAAATGCACGATAGAATTTTTTATACATTTGCTTTTCGCCAGGCGAAGCTGAATTATTTATTATTCCGCGATTGTAGATCCTGGCAACAGGAAGGAGTAGAGGGTGAGATACCTGCACACAATGGTCCGCGTGGCCAACCTGGAAGAATCCTTAAAGTTTTACTGTGAAAAGTTGGGCTTGCAGTTGGTGCATCGCAAAGATTATGACAAAGGGCGTTTCACCTTGGTATATCTTGCGGCCCCTGAGGATGTCGATAGTGCTCGCCAGCATAAAGCGCCCACGCTGGAACTCACTTACAACTGGGATTCGGAGTCCTATAGTGGCGGGCGAAACTTCGGCCACCTGGCTTATGGAGTGAATGATATCTACGCCGTCTGCCAGAGAATGATGGATGCGGGGGTTACTATCAATCGTCCCCCTCGCGATGGCCATATGGCCTTTTTCCGTTCGCCGGACGGTATCTCAATTGAACTGTTACAAAATGGCGAGCCCCTGGAACCGAGGGAACCCTGGAAGTCGATGGAGAACAGCGGCGAGTGGTAATTGGCCCTGGCAAGGCTCTCATTTGACTTTGGCTTTTAGGTAAATTGATAAGGAATTTATGTGAAGAACCGCAGTTGCATTTTACTGGCCGGCGCCAAAGCGGCGCGTAGGGTTCGCGAGGAGGGATTACATCAAGGGCAGTTCTCAACCTTGGTGGGAGCTTCTGGGGGCCCCAAGTGGCTGGTTATCAGTCAGCTGGATCGGGTTCTTATGGGGGCTTTTTTCAAAGGTCGTAGTGAGCCTATTGCGACGCTGGGTTCATCAATCGGCAGTTTTCGTAATATGTGCTACGCCATGGAGAATCCTTTGGCGGCGCTGGAACGTCTGGAATATGGATATATTCACCAGAACTACGGCGATACCAAGCCCACCCCGGCTGAGATTACGGCGACGGGTGGCGCGATTCTACAGGAAGTGTTAGGGGAAAGTGGTGCGCGCGAGGTGGTGGAGAATCCCTTGTGGCAGAGTCACTTCGTGACAGCGCGTGGGCGTGGCCCCTTGGCAAGTGAAAAGCGAGCCATTCTGGCCCCGGCGCTCTTTACGTCTGCGTTGGTCAATGCGGTTTCCAGACATAGCCTTAAAGCCTTCTGGGAGCGCGTAGTGTTCCACTCCCGGGCCCAGGCCACTGTGAAGTTTGGCAATCTGAGTACGGCGAATGCCCCCCTCACTCCGGAGAATGTCCGTGAGGTGGTGCTCGCCAGTGGTTCTATACCACTGGTAATGGCGGGTGTGCGCAACCCCGCTGGCGCACCCTTGGGAAATTATCGCGATGGCGGGATTACAGACTACCACTTTGATTTGCGCTTCAGTCATCCACGTGGATTAGTGCTCTACCCGCATTTCTTCCCGTTTATGGTGCCCGGTTGGTTCGACAAGGGGTTGTCCTGGCGACGTGTGCGTGGCGATGCCATGATGTCGACACTACTGATCGCACCGTCGCCGGGATTTGTTGAGCAGTTACCATTTGGCAAAATCCCGGATCGCAACGACTTTTATAAGATGCCCTCGGATGAGCGTGTGCGCTATTGGAAAAAAGTGGTGGAAATGAGCCGGCAGGTGGCAGACGACTTTTATGAAATCTGGCAGACCGGCCGGGTAGCAGATCATCTTATCGAAGTGGGTTCCGATGATTTGCCCCACAAGTTGCAACAGGTTGGGGCCGCATGAAGATGGCACCGGAATTTAGCCCTCCGCAGGAGGAGTTTCGCACTACCCAGGAACGAGTGTACTTTCAGGTGCGAGATGCCATTCTACGTGGCAAGTTTTTGCCGGGGCACCCGGTCACTATCCGGGGTTTGGCGGCGGACTTGAATTGCAGCCCGATGCCTGTTCGTGAGGCCTTGCGGCGCCTGACCTCGGAGCGAGCGCTAGAGCTGTCTGATACCCGCCGTGTCACTGTGCCCACCATGACGCCAGAAAAGCTCGCAGAGATTTGTGCGGCACGGGTTGCGCTGGAGTGTCAGGCCGCAGAGCAGGCGCTGCCCTTTGTAGGACGGGGGGCCCTCGAGCGGTTACGACAGCTAGATGCTCGAGTCACTAAAGCGCTCAGAGAGAAGGATATCGAGGAGTATGTAACGGCCAATCTCGATTTCCACTTTACCCTCTATCGCCTGGGGCACCCCCATATCATCCTCTCGCTGATAGAGAGCCTATGGCTGCAAACAGCTCCCCTGCAGCACCTGGTGTTCCAGCGCTTCGGTGTACAAGAGTTGCCGGACCGCCACGAGGACCTGCTTGGTGCGATTGCCGATGGCGATGTGGCGCGAGTGCGCCTTGCTATTCGTCAGGATATTGAGGAGGGGCTCGGCTCAATTCCCGCCGAAGAATTACTCTAGGGCTTGGGCCAGCGCTTTTACAGTCATATTTATAGAAGCCCAGGCCAACAAGCCTGACCTCTTTACTCCTCCTGATAGGTCACTGTGAGAGTCTTCACGTATCCCTGTTGTAAAGGTTCTTGTTGCCGCAATTTCAGTTCAGGATTTTCTCCTAACTAAGGGTAACTGCGGTTCTGGACCCTATTGTTACCCTGAGGCATAGATAGATCTTGCGCTTCCGTCAGTCTCGCCACTAGAATGTGATCACAAATTTTGGAAGCAATACCCTGTCCGGCAAGACACGTTAATGGGCTCCGGAGGGTAGGTGATCAATTGCGGGATGACTCATTCGATGCATGCGGGCTCTCGTCCGGTGCTGTGGAGAGCCCCCAGAGCAAAGCCAGGAGCGAAATATGAACAAAAGTGAGCTGCAACAACACGACCGCGAGCACCTGCTGCACCCCTTTACTGACTTCAATGACTTGGGGCAACAGGGCACCCGGGTGATCACCAGTGCTGAAGGCGCTTATATCACCGATATCGATGGTAATCGTCTACTGGATGGTATGTCTGGTTTGTGGTGCTGCAACCTGGGTTATAGCCGTAAGGAAATTAGCGATGCAATCTATGAGCAGCTGAATACCCTGCCGTTCTATAACAGTTTCTTCCAGTGCACTACCGTGCCATCTATCGAGCTGGCAGATGCGCTGGCAGAAGTAACTCCCGCCAGTATGAGCAATGTGTTCTTCACCGGCTCCGGTTCTGAGGCGAATGACACTAATTTGCGCCTGATTCGCCGTTTCTGGGATCTGCAGGACAAGCCCGAGAAGCGCATTGTGATTTCCCGCAAAAATGGTTATCACGGTTCCACCATCGCCGGTGCCAGCCTGGGTGGCATGAGTGGTATGCACAAACAGTTCCAGCCGCTGGATTACATTGAACACGTACAGCAGCCTTACTGGTTTGCCGAGGGCGGGGAAATGTCTCCAGAGGAGTTCGGTATTCAAGCCGCGCGCAGCCTCGACGAAAAAATCCAGGAGCTGGGCCCTGAGAAAGTGGCCGCCTTTATTGCCGAACCTATCCAGGGTGCAGGTGGTGTGGTCATTCCGCCGGAAACCTACTGGCCAGAAGTGAAGAAAGTATTGGATCAATACGACATTCTGTTGGTGATGGATGAGGTGATATTCGGCTTTGGGCGCACTGGTGAATGGTTTGGTGCAGATTATTATGGTCTCAAGCCGGACCTGATGACTTTCGCCAAAGCGGTGACCAATGGTTATTTCCCTCTCGGCGGTACCATGGTAGGTGATCGCGTTGCTGATGTGATCAAGAGTAAGGGCGGGGAATTTACTCACGGCTACACCTACTCTGCGCACCCCGCGGCCTGTATGGCAGGCCTGGCCACTATTAATATCCTGCGCAATGAGAAGATTATCGAGAATGTGCGCGATGTGACTGGCCCTTACCTTGCCAAACGTTGGGCAGAGTTGGCAGAGCACCCCATCGTTGGTGAGGCGCGCAGCCTGGGTATGGTCGGCGCTTTGGAGCTTGTGAAAGACAAGGCCAGCCGCGCCCGCTTTGATGATGACTGCACTGCCGGTGGCGTATGTCGTGATCTGAGTATCAAGCACGGTTTGGTCATGCGTGCCGTGGGTGATGCCATGGTGATTGCGCCGCCACTGATTATTACCACTGAGCAGGTGGATGAGCTTGTGGAAAAAGCGCATCGCGCACTTGACGACACCGCTAAAGCTCTAGCGTAAACTCGGGGTCTAGCCCCTTTTTTGGAAGCGGCGCAAGGCTGTCACCCACTATCCGTCAACGGAGAATGCAGGTGACCGCTCTGGGCCGCTTCTGCGGTTTGACAGGATTACCTCAGGCAACTTATGTCACAAGAAAAAGAATTTACTGCCCAACCAGAACTGTTGGAGCAGTCGCGCAAATTCCTGGCAGAACACACGGACCTAAAGTGGATTGAAGGCTTTATGTTCGATATCAATGGTGTCCCCCGCGGCAAATGGCTACCAGCAGAAGCGGCGGAGAAGCTGCTGAAGGGAAGCCTGCAAATGCCGCGTAGCGCTGTCAGCCTGGATATCTGGGGGCGGGATATTGAAGATAGCCCTCTGGTGTTTGCCAGTGGTGACAGTGATGGCGTTTGTCTGCCGGTATCGCCGATCAGTCTGGCGCCCTGGCACCGGGAGGTAACAGCACAGCTGCATATGCAGTTGCACGAGGCGGATGGCTCTTCGCTCTATGCCGATCCACGTGCCCAGCTGCAGCGGGTGGTGGATCGCCTGCAGAAGCTCGGTTATACCGCAGTCTGTGCCACCGAATTGGAATTCTATTTGTTGCGCGATGACGTTGATCACTTGGCGCGCCCGCGCCCAGTCAGCGACAACGATGCTGAACTGGTGCCCTCTACCGATGTATATGATTTGTCTGAGCTGAACGCGCAGCGTCACTTTTTTGCCGATGTGCGTGCCGCTTGTGAGGAGCAGGGTATTCCAGCTGATTCAGTGCTCTCAGAGTGTGCGCCCGGTCAGTTTGAAATCAATCTGTTGCACAGTGCCGATCCTGTCAAGGTGGCGGATCAAACTCTGCTATTCAAGCGCCTGCTGAAAGGCGTGGCGCGCAGTCACGGCTTCCGTGTAAGCACTATGGCTAAACCCTTTGGGGATCAGGCTGGCAACGGTATGCACGTGCATATGAGTTTGATTGATAGCCATGGTAAAAATGTTTTTGATGATGGCAGTGAAGAGGGCTCCGAGCTGCTGCGTCAGGCAGCGGCAGGTATGTTGGCAACCGCCAATGATGCGATGGCATTCTTTGCGCCACACAGCAATTCCTACCGCCGCTTCCAAGAGAGTTCTCACGCGCCGCTGAATTTGTGCTGGGGCTACGACAACCGCACCACCACTTTGCGAGTACCAGCCAGTAATCCCGAGGCTCGTCGTATCGAACACCGCATTGCTGGTGCCGATGTGAATCCCTACTTGGTCTTGGCGGGTATTTTGGCCGGTGTCTGCCACGGAATTGAGAACCAGTTACAGGCTCCCGATCCAGTTGAAGGCGATGCCTATCAGGTGCAAAGCGAGCAACTGATTAATACCTGGAGTGGGGCACTGAAGCGCTTTGATAAGAGTGCGTTGTGGAGAGAATATCTCGATCCTCGGTTTGTCGAACTTTTCCTTATGCTGAAGCGTCAGGAGATGGCGGAGATTGGCGCTCGAGTTACCGATGTGGAATACCAAAGTTATTTGCATCGGGTTTAATCACGGTTTCTCGTGTACCGGCGGCATAAATACTGAACGGCTTTTACGACAGGAATGCCGGCAGGAATACAGGAGAGATCGATACTCTGCTATACCTAAATTTAAGTGCGTAACGTACTTGAAACTCTCCTCCTGAAAGTGTGTTCGAGAAACCTGGCCCGCCTTTTGGCGGGCATTTTTTTTTGCAGGTCAAAAATAAATACATAGGCTATTTTCCCAGCTCTTTTGCTAAAAAACTCTTGTCACACTTTTCTTTCTATTCATCCTGCCTCTGATGACTGGGCTGAGAGTAAACCTGGCGCAGGCAAAAATATTTTTAAATGGGGGATGTGCAGCGCAGAGATCTGGTGTAGTTCATCGGCTGATAATGTATTTGATAGAAGTTCGCTGCGTACTTTATTTGGCTTCAGAAGCCACGCGGAAGGGCAGACTGGCCAAGAGAGTGGATTACTTCTGCCTAGCAGTCATTTCCCCGCCAGTGTATTCTTCCGCTTTATCAGCGTAGGGCCCCGGATTGGTCGATTGCTTTAGCCAGGCTTCACAGCAGGGCGCTGCCTTTTTGATTAATGAGTGTGGGTCTCAGAACAAGCAGATGGGGAATCTATGACCGCCTTGGGAAATTGTGCAGACGGTCCAATGGCTAGCGAGACACGGCCACTAAAAATATGTCTACTGGGATATCGCAGTCATCCGCACAGTGGTGGCCAGGGAATTTATCTCCGTTACTTGAGTAAGGCTCTGGTTGATGCCGGCCATTCGGTCGATGTGATATCCGGCCAGCCCTACCCAGAGCTGGATGAGCGGGTGAGCTTGATCAAGATGCCCGGACTCAATCTCTATGAAGTAGAAAAGCCCAGCCGTGCCCTTAGACCAAAACATCTGCTCTCTTGGGCAGACTTCTTTGAATGGCTGAGTAAACTGACCGGCGGTTTTGCCGAGCCATATACTTTTGGTCGTCGCGTGCGTAAATACTTACGTCAGCATGGTCACCAATATGACATAGTTCACGATAACCAATCGCTTTGCTATGGGCTGTTGGATATCGAGCGCAGCGGCCTCCCAGTTGTTGCCACTATTCACCATCCCATTACCCGCGATCGCCAGCTAGCCCTAGATGCGGCGCCGGACTGGCGCTTTCGTTTGTTGGTGCGACGCTGGCACAACTTCCTGAATATGCAAATCAAGGTTTCGAGGAAGTTGCGCCATATTGTCACGGTATCGCGCCAGTCAGAGCGAGACATCATCGAACAATTCGGGGTGGCGCCGGAGCAAATACACCTGATCTATAACGGTATCGACACAGAGATCTTCAGCCCCGATAACAAGGTGGATCGCCAACCCTTGCGTATTATGACGACCTCTTCGGCGGACCAGCCGCTCAAAGGGCTTGGAGTCTTACTGCAGGCCATGGCCGGATTGCGTGAGCGCTTTCCTGAGCTGGAGCTATTGGTGGTTGGCCGTTTGCGCAAAGGCGGCGCTACCGAAAAGCTGTTGCAGAAGTTGAAACTGCAAGATGCTGTGCAGTTTGTTTCTGGGATTTCCAATGAAGAACTGGTGAACCACTACCGCAGTGCAACAGTAGTGGCCTGCCCATCACTGTATGAAGGGTTTGGCTTGCCTGCGGGTGAGGCGATGGCCTGTGGGGCCCCGGTGGTTTCCAGTGATGGAGGCGCGCTGCCAGAAGTTGTCGGCGACGCCGGCATCGTCGTCCCGGCCGGTGACAGTAATGCGCTGGCGGAGGCCCTTGGTCGTGTTCTGGCGGATAAATCTTTGCAAGCGGATATGGGCGCTCAAGGCAGGGCGCGTATTGAAAACAAGTTCTGTTGGAGTTTGGCGGCATCGAACCTGGTGGCTTACTACCGGGAAATACTTGGCGAGTCTGTCGTGCAACAGCAGAATGAAACGGGCTTAGTCGATACAGATGTTAGTGGTGCGGAGGCTGCTTAATGATTACTGTAGATCCGCAACACCTGAACCTTCGCCCGGGACAAAAAGTTTTGGACCTGGGCTGTGGCGAGGGGCGTCACTCCATTCATTTGATGATCACTGATGAGGTGGATGTATACGGCATTGATCTGTGCCTAGATGATGTGTGTACCGCCAATGAGCGGGCAGAGCCTTTTAATAATTCTGAACACGCCAAAGGGCGCCTGTTACTTGGGGTTGCCAATGGTTTGCAGCTGCCGTTTGCCGACGCCACATTCGATGTAGTGATCTGCTCCGAGGTATTGGAGCACATTCATGAGTATAAAGCGGTTCTCGCAGAAATTGACCGTGTATTGAAGCCCTCAGGTATCTTTGCCGCTACTGTGCCGGCGTATTTTCCCGAGTGGGTCTGCTGGCAGCTTAGCGATGCGTATCATCAGGTGGAGGGGGGGCATATCCGTATTTTCCGTGAGCGGGAGCTCCGTCAGAGTATTGAAGCCCTGGGACATCACCATTTCGCTCGGCACAAGGCGCACGCACTGCACGCGCCCTATTGGTGGTTGAAGTGTCTGTTTTGGGATAAGCCAGATAACCGCTTGGTGAAAGCTTACCATCGCTTGTTAGTGTGGGACTTGATGAAGCGGCCCGCACTCACACGTGTGGCTGAAAAGCTGTTGAACCCTCTTTTGGGGAAAAGTGTCGCGCTCTATTTTGTGAAAGCGGAGCAGCGGGCGCCTGAGCCCCTGGGTTTGGCTGGGGAGGTGAACCCATGAGTGAAACGGTATTGCCCCCCAAAAAGAGTACAAGCCTTTTCCCCGTAGGTTTTGTGCGTGATAGCGCAGCCTATATCCTTTCCCAGCAATTACCCGATGGCTCAATCCCCTGGTTTAAAGGGCACTATGCCGATCCTTGGGATCATGTTGAGGCGGCCATGGGATTGGCTATCGCCGGAGAATTTGGTGCCGCGGAGAAAGCCTATCGCTGGTTGGCGGATATTCAATTGCCGGATGGCAGCTGGTGGGCGGCTTATAAAGATGGAGCGATCGATAACGGTGAGCGCCGGGAGACTAATTTTGTCGCCTACGTAGCCACTGGGGTCTGGCACTATTTCCTGATCAGTGGCGACAAAGGATTTCTACAGCAGTACTGGTCGATGGTTGAGCGCGCTATCGATTTTGTCCTGGGTCTTCAGACTGAATACGGTGAAATTCACTGGGCCGTGGATGCCGGGGGACAGCCCAAAGAGGACGCCCTGATTACCGGCTGTGCTTCAGTTTTTAAAAGCCTTGAGTGCGCGATCAATATTGCCAGTGTGTTGGGGGTGGCTCGACCGGAATGGGTGCGGGGGCGCACGGCATTAGGTGTGGCTCTACAAAGTAAACCCGAGCGTTTTGATCGTACCTGGGAGAGCAAGGCGCGTTTTTCCATGGATTGGTTTTACCCTGTGCTCACTGGTGCATTTACAGGCGAAGCTGCGCGTGCACGACTACAGCAGCGCTGGGATGAGTTTGTGGTGGCCGGTTTGGGTTGCCGTTGTGTCAATGATGAGCCCTGGGTGACCGTGGCGGAATCCTGCGAGTTGACTATGGCCCTATTGGCCTCGGGACAGCGGGCACGTGCGGAGATCATTTATCGCGGCCTGCACCGCTGGCAGGACAGCGATGGTGGCTACTGGACTGGATATGTCTATCGAGACCAGGCGGTTTGGCCCGAGGAGAAAACCACCTGGACCGTGGGTGCGATGCTGCTTGCGGCAGATGCACTCGCCGACCTGACGCCGGCGAGCGGTTTGTTTACCTCGGTATGCCTGCCTTCAGATACGGCGAAGGATGCCCAGGGTGTCGACAGTTTCGACCAGCTCGAATTGAGCGGAAGCTAGAGCGAGCTTGTAAATGTCATAGGGGGCTTGGCCGCCATCGGCGGGGTCGGGGAATATATCGTGAATGGCCAGGTAGCCGCCTGGCACGATATGCCTGGACCAGCTGCGATAGTCGGTCAGTGCCGCTTCAAGGGAGTGGCCTCCGTCGATAAATACCAGACCCAGTGGGGTATTCCAGTGGCGCGCGGCCACCGAGGAGGGAGCTACCACGGGAACAACCCAGTCTTCCAGTTCGGCCGCTCTCATATTGGCTCGAAAGGTTCGGAAGCTGTCCATTAGGTTGGCTTTTTGGTCAAACAAATCGGGATCGTGGTATTCCTCACCCGGTTGATGCTCCTCGGAGCCGCGGTGGTGGTCCACGGCAAACACGACACTGTCGGTCAGTTTGCAGGCTGAAGCTAAGTAGATTGTGGACTTACCGCAGTAGCTGCCTACTTCGAGACAGGGGCCGAGGCTGCTGGTCTCAGCGGCAAGATGATAGAGCGCTTCGCCCTCGTGGGCAGCGAGGAATCCCTTGATGGCTCGGATATCGATGGGCAAATGGATGGACATATTTTACTGCTTGCTATTTTACTTGGCTCAAACACTAAACCGGCGCTTGCACAAAAGCAATTGCGATTTTTTGTGGGCAGTTCGCCCCATCAAGTAGATATTTAATTATGCGCAAGGATCATAGGCCTTACTGGTTAAAGCGCCTGCAGTTGCATTGGCGCAATTGGCGCACGCACTATTTTTTACTTCCTCAATTTGATGCGGTAGGTGTTGATCCCGAGGTGATGGACCCTTCTTCAGTACATGTTTTTGGAGGGAATGTTCGCCTGGGTAATTATCCCCATTTAATTTCTAATGCGGAAAAGTGCATTCGCTTTACTACCTTTGGGCACAAGGGGCGCGAGGCTTTTATTACCATTGGGGACTATGTGCTGATCTCTCCCGGAGCGCGGATATCGGCTGCGCAGTCCATAGAAATTGGCGATGCCTGTATGATCGCCGCTAATGTTTATATTTCTGATTCCGATTGGCATGGCCTCTATAATCGTACCAGGCCTTTTCGTTGCACCGTACCGGTGCGTCTTGGGAATAATGTTTGGATTGGCGATAGTGCGACTATTTGTAAAGGCGTAAGCATTGGTGATAATTCCGTTGTCGGCGCGGGTAGTGTGGTCACCAAGGATGTGCCAGCCAATACAGTGGTAGCAGGGAATCCAGCCAAGCCGATAAAAACCATTAACCCCAAACGAAGAATGATTACCCGCGAGGCGCTTTTTGCCGATGCTTTCCGCCAGGCTCACAATATGGATGAGCTGGATAAATTTATGCTGCAAGGTAATAGCCTATTTGGCTGGCTGCGCGCTGTATTTTTCCCTCGCCGCGGCGATTAACGTTGATTACTGCTTCGCTTTGATTTTTGCGAACAGGTAAAAAGATGAAAAAAAGAAAAAGTATTGTTCTGATTGGCATGCCCGGTGCAGGTAAAAGTACTTTGGGTGTGTTGTTGGCCAAAGAGCTGGCCCTGGATTTTGTTGATACAGATGTTTTGATTCAGGCGCGGGAGGGGAAAACACTGCAGGAAATTATGGCGGAGAGTGACTACCTCAATTTGCGGGCTATAGAGGGGGAGGTCATTGCCGCAGCGCAGCTGCCCAAGCATGTGGTTTCCACTGGGGGCAGCGCGGTCTACAGTGCTGAGGGAATGGCTAATCTGCGTGCGCAGGGCACAGTCGTGTTTTTGGAATGTTCCGCAGATGAACTTCGCCGGAGAATCCACAATTATGAAAGTCGTGGGATAGCCAAAGCACCGGAGCAAAGTTTTGACAGTTTATTTGAGGAGCGCCAGATCCTCTACCGCAAATATGCGGATATTACTTTGCGCTGTGATGGTTTGAATCTGCAACAGGCATTGGATCGATTAATGCAAAAGCTGCGGGCGTTGGCTTGATAGGTTTTTTGAGCCCCACAAACTATGGGGCTCATTCATGAGGCTCTGGTATTGCCTCAGCCTCTTATTCTGCTAGAGCGGCAACTGAGTGGTATATTTCACTTGTTTAAGGGCGAAGGTGGAATTCACCGAGGCTACATTGGGCAGGTGCACCAGTGAGCGTTTTAACAGTTGCTCGTAATGTTCAACACTGTCCACTACTACACGCAGAACATAGTCCTTGTCGCCACTGGTTGAATAGCATTCGACCACTTCCTGAACATCCTGTACCGCAGTCTCGAAATTATTCAGGGACTCTTCATCGTGGTTGTGGATGGTCACGTAACAATATACTGTGACTCCCAGGTCCAATTTACGCGGGTCCAGCAGGGTGACGCGGCCGCGAATAATACCCTCCGCCTCCAGCCTTTTGATACGGCGCCAGCAGGGGGTGTGGGAAAGACCGACTTTGTCTCCGAGCTCCGCCATGGAATAATCGGCGTTCTCCTGCAGCGCTCGCAGAATCTTGCGGTCGAAATCATCCAGGTCTGTCGAACGCTTCATAAAGACTCCTATCCTATAAAAAATTGCTCGATCGAGATTTTCATCACAAATTTACGCACATTTACGTAAATAAAGCAATGCTCTGTTGCGCTTAACGCACTAGTATGACCTGACCAATCCGTTTCAGCCTGAGCGCTTTTTGTGATTACCCGCCAGAGAGTTTTGCAGGGTGCCGAAAAATTGATCAGCTAACTACCGAGACGGAGCAATTCGGAAGAATAATGACTTATAGCTCGAACTGGGTTTCGAGAAGAATAAATGACCGGAAACTAGGTGTATGACTGAAAAAGTAGCCAGTCCCCAGCGCGCGGTGGACTCCCAGGTGAAAAAACAAATCTCACTGGATGATCGCTTTACCACCCTCAAAGGCCGTGTGCTTCTTTCGGGGATCCAGGCGCTGGTGCGTCTGCCCATTGACCAGATGCGGATGGACCAAGCTCGCGGTTTAAATACCGCAACTTTTATCTCCGGTTACCGCGGCTCTCCCCTCGGTGGTTATGACTTGCAGCTCTCGAGGGCCAAAAAGTTACTGGATCAGCACAATATTCGATTCCAGCCGGGCGTGAATGAGGAGCTGGCCGCGACGGCCGTGTGGGGCTCCCAGCAGGTTGGCCTATTCGATGGCGCTCAAGTCGATGGCGTTTGTGGTATCTGGTATGGCAAGACTCCGGGCGTGGATCGCTCATGTGATGCCTTCCGTCACGCCAATGCTGCGGGTTCCTCGCCAAAGGGTGGTGCTCTTATTGTCGCTGGGGATGACCACGGCTGTAAGTCCTCTTCCTACCCGGGGCAGTCGGAATTTGCTTTCGTGGATATGCATCTTCCAGTCTTGAATCCTGCAACTGTGCAGGAGGTCTTGGATTACGGCCACTATGGCCTTGAGTTGTCCCGTTTTAGTGGCTGCTGGGTGGCAATGATCACTCTGGCAGAGAATATGGATAGTTCCGCTACCGTGGAAGTCGATCCCCAGCGGGTACAGTTCAATTATCCTGAGATCGAGCGCCCCACAGGTGGCCTGAATATCCGCAAGCAGGATAACCCCCTCGAACAGGAAGAGCGTCTGTGGCGCTATAAGCGCCCGGCGGCTCTGGCATTTGCTCGGGCGAACAAGCTGAACAAGGTTGTGCTGGAAAACTCCAATGCCACTCTTGGTATCGTCACTACCGGTAAGGCTCACCTGGACTTGATGCAGGCCTTCGAGGACATGGGGATTAATGAGGAAAAAGCCCGGCAATTGGGCATTCGTATCCTCAAAGTGGGGATGACCTACCCCCTCGATGTACCTGGAATTCAGGAGTTTGCCCGCGGCTTAGATACTTTGCTGGTGCTGGAGGAAAAGCGTAGTCTGATGGAGGTGCAGCTGAAAGAGGAGCTGTACAATGTTCACCTCAAAGACCCTAATTTCCCGCGTATTCTCGGGAAAGTAGATGAACACGATCAACCGCTGATGCCTGCCTATGGTGAGCTATCCCCGGCCATTATTTCCCAGGTGCTTGGTCTGATTTTGGATCAGGATAAGCTGGGTGAGCGCGGGCGACATCGCTTGATGCGCCTTAATGCCCTGGCCCAGCGCATCGCGCAACAAGCGGGTTCCAATGTTTCTCGCCTACCCATGTTTTGTGCCGGCTGCCCGCATAACCGTTCCACCAAAGTGCCTGAGGGCAGTCGCGCCCTTGCCGGAATCGGCTGCCACTATATGGCTCAGTGGCTGGACCGCGAGACGTTCACCTTTACCCAAATGGGCGCCGAAGGGGTCAACTGGGTGGGACAGGCGCCTTTCACCGATGAAAAGCATGTATTTGTGAACCTGGGGGATGGTACTTATTTCCACTCGGGGGTCCTCGCAATTCGCGCTTCTGTCGCCGCTAAGGTAAATATCACCTACAAAATCCTGTTCAACGATGCTGTCGCCATGACAGGTGGCCAGCCTCATGATGGAGAGTTGGCGCCGGATATGATTTGCCGCCAAGTGCTGGCCGAGGGTGTGCAGAAGGTTGTTCTGGTGATGGACAACCCAGACAAATATCAGGGTGCCCTGAGCTTCCCTTCCGAGGTAGAGATTCGCCATCGGGATTATATGCCGGCGGTAATGGAGGAGTTGCGTGAGGTGGAAGGGTGTACGGTCATTATTTACGACCAGACCTGTGCCACTGAATTGCGCCGTAAGCGCAAGCGCGGCTTACTACCCCAGGCTGAGGGGCGCCCCTTTATTAATGAGTTGGTGTGTGAAGGCTGTGGCGACTGTGTGCAGCAATCCAGCTGTATTGCCGTGGAAAAGGTTTCTACAGCTTTGGGGGACAAGCGCCGTGTTAACCAGACCGGTTGTAATCAGGATCTGTCCTGTATCAATGGCTTCTGTCCCTCGTTTGTGACGGTAAAAGGTGGGCGCTTGGCTAAAGGTGCGGGCGTTGGCGATATCTTGCGCACAGAAGCAGAAAAGCTGCCTGCACCACAACTGCCGGGTCTGGATGAACCCTTTAACTTCCTGGTGACAGGAGTGGGGGGTACCGGGGTGGTGACTATTGGTGCTCTGTTAGCGATGGCGGCCCACATAGAAGGCAAAGCCTGCAGTACCCTGGATCAGACCGGCCTCGCGCAAAAAGGCGGCGCGGTGTATTCCCATATTCGTTTTGCAGCCCACCCAGAAGCATTGCAAGCCGTGCGAATCTCCGATGGTCGCGCCGATGCACTGATGGCTTGTGATTTGATCGCTGCGGGAAATCTCGCCGCCTGTTTGGCCAAGCTGGATGAAACCCACAGTCGTGCGGTGGTGAATACCCACCTGAGCCCCACCGCTGCCACCGTTTTGGGGCGTGAGGATGCTCACTCTCCACAAGCGGTTCTCGATACCCTAAGTAACGCGGTTAACGCGCTGGATTCTGTTGAGGCTCACCGTCTGACCAAATCTGCACTTGGAGATACTCTGGCGGCCAATATATTTATGTTGGGCTTTGCTTGGCAAAAAGGCCTATTGCCACTTTCCCAAGCGTCGCTGTTACAGGCAATTGAGCTGAATGGTGTGGCAGTGGAGGGCAATCTGCAGGGTTTTGCTGCCGGGCGCCTTGCTGCCGCAGACCGCAAAGCTCTAAACCGGTTGCTTGCTCACGATCGAGCGCCTGTACAGCTACCCAAAGGTCTGGATGAAATTGTTGCTCACCGGGTTGAGCATCTGACTGGCTATCAAAATGTAGAGTTGGCTAAGCGCTACCAAGTTTTGGTGGATAAAGTTAAAGCGGCGGAAACCCTTAAGGTACCCGGGCGCCAAATGGTCGCCGAAGTGGTTGCGCAAAATTATGCCAAGTTGCTCGCTTACAAGGATGAGTATGAGGTTGCGCGCCTCTACACTGACGGGCGCTTTACTCAATCTTTGCGGGAGAATTTTAGCGGAGACTTTGACCTCGAATTCAACTTGGCACCGCCATTACTGGCCCGTTTCGACAAAGTGTTGGGGCGTCCTCGCAAAATGAAGTTTGGTGGTTGGATGCACAAAGCATTCGGAGCCTTGGCCAAATTAAAGTTCCTGCGCGGTACTGCTCTGGATATTTTCGGCTATACCGCTGAGCGACGTATGGAGCGGTCTTTAATCGCTGAGTATGAGCAACTGGTTGAGAAAGTGGTGGGGCAGTTGAACGAACAAAACCACCAGGCGGCTATTGAATTGCTCAGTTATCCTGAGGTTATTAAAGGTTACGGGCACATCAAAGAGGCTAATGTATTGGAGGCGCAACGCCAAAGAGAGCAGGCGCTAGGTCGTTTTGAAAATCCTGTTGGTAAAACCGGCCAAGCTAGAGAGGTTGAAATTTTCGACCCCACTAAGGCTCAGCAAGTGGGCTAACGTTCCGCTCCTACTAAAGCCCCGGTGGGTTTTCGCCGGGGTTGTTCCGCTTACCAGAATCCCTGCATACGAATAGCAAGCTGCTTGGTTTGATCGCCGGTAAATTTATCATCCCCGAGAGTCACGTTCAGCATCAGGCGCACTTTGGGATTAAAATAGTAATTAAACCCAAAAACAAAATTACTTACCTTCATGCCGGGAATATCCCGGTTTTCGATGGTATCGTAGCGTGCGGTAATCTCGAAGGCGCTCTCTGGTGGAGTAGGTTTGATAGATCTGAAAACTCCATTTTTCTCATCATAGGGTTTGTGCTGACCAGTGATCGCCCAACTTCCCACGATATACCAAGTGCGTACATCTTGGTCTCCGATAAAACAACCGGTATATGGGTCACAAAAAAAACGAGGCGGCGCGCCAAAGAACTCAAAAAATGTAAATTCGGATAAATAGAAATCTCCGGAAAAAATCCCAAAAGCGTATTCAGACTGGGCGTAAAAAGGCCCATAGGCGCCAGCGAGTTCTAATCCCAGAATCCACACATCTCCACCAGGGTCGCCCTGATAAAATTCATCATCGCCAAAATCACCGAAGAAAAATTCACCACCACCGGGGCTCAGTGCAACCAGTTGTTCTGGGCCGCGACGCCCTGCGTATTCGACTAGTGCCTCGCGCGGTGGCGTGTCTTCATTGGCGTCTTCATAGCTGAATGAAGCGCCCAGATGTACAGTGCTGTCGAAGTTACTGATTGGGGCCCAGGTAAATCGGGTGGCGGCACCAATACCCTCGTTGCGTGGATCACCGGGGTTGCGCAGATTAAAAAGGGTGACCCCATAGGTATGACAGCACCAATGGGTATGCCAGCCAATTCCCTGTTGCCTGCCGCGGTTGTCGTAAATACCAGCGGATGAGGCAAAGGATCTCTCCATCATGGTGATTTGATTGGAGGAAGTGAGTTGGTTCATCGAGCGGCTGGGTTTAAAATTTCCTATGCGGAGGCTTCCATCAAAGACTTTAGTGCCCAGGTATACAGTCCTTAATCCTCCAGTTCCAGAGGAGGCAAAGTCTCTTTCCAGTTCGTATTCCCATTTCCACAATTTTCCCCGCATTTTTAGTCGTACTCGACGAAAATCTGTAGTGTTTACGGGTTCTTCAAGTTCTGTATCAAACAAGATGGTGTCATAGTAGTTTTTATCTTTGTCAAAAAAATATGTGTCAAAGTGAATGCGGCCGCCGAGTTCTGCAGAAAAATTTTCATCCTTGGACGTAATTTTTAGTCCCCCTTCAGTTTTGGCCTTATCAGCAGTGGCGAAGGGAGATAAAAGTACACAGGTTAGGGCGAAATACAGGGCGTAGTATTTCATGCAGTGTCCTTAGAGGCGGCTGTATCTTTAGCTGCGTATTGTTGCAGTTTAGCAAGTAGGTTTGATGATTTTTCGGTTTTCTGGGGTAGGGTTTACTTATAAATAGAAGGTCTTGGGGTGTGGCCGAGTAAGGGATGGGGGTTCTTAAGTAAGCCCGTGAAACACCTGTAGCTGTGTATACTTCTACAAGTGTTTCCTGGGTGGAAATGAAGCTGGTTGTAGCTCAATTGTTTTCCTGATAAGTGAAGGTTTAGATACGCTCCAGCTTATAGCCTTTTTGCTTCATCAGCTCAGCAATGCTGCCTTGGCCGACTAAATGACCGGCGCCGACAACCACAAAGAGTTTGCGATACTTCGGCGCTTTTAAGATTATTTTGTTCGCCATTTTCTCGTTGCGCTGAAAAAACAATTTTTCATAAAGCGGCTGATACTCGGGATTTTCTTCAAGGCCATCGAGAATAATCAGGCGATTGAGAGCTTTGTCGTCTCCGGCTTTCCATGCACTAGTGAGCTTTGGCAAAAAGGTGGAGATATCTTCCAGCTGCTCAAGTGTTTGCTGGAGTAAAAGGGCGGGATTATCCAGGCCATTTAATAGCTGGAATTGCTGTAGAACCCCCTCCAGTTCCAATACCGGTTTGCCGTCCTTTTTAGCCTTACTTAGGAAGTGGCGATCGATACCCAGCTCCGGGTTGAGACCCTGGGCCTGCATTTCGATCATGCTCATGGAAATCATGGCGATGGCTGGGCGCTGGCGAATAAACATAGCCTCCGGCATGTTGCGTTTGTACATCCAGGCTTGTAATTTCTTGTACAAATCTGCGGGGAGATCATCACGCAGGCTGCGTTCTCCCTGATAAACAGACTCCATCATAATTTTCTGCTGTATCAACATATCGCTTTCGGCGGCGAGGATATCAGCTTCAACAGCAACGGCATCACTTTGGGCATAGGCACGCTCTATCTGGGAGCGCATTGGGTAATAGTCTTCTGTGGCCAGGTGGATAGATCCCAGCAGGTAGACAGTTTTGTCCTCCTTGGTGGCTTTCCAGAAAATACCTTGATCTGTTTCGGCTGCAGAGGCTGTGCCAACAAATAATATAAGAACAAGAGCGATTGACCGAGTGAAGTAGCGTTGGAACATTACTTTTCCCTGAATGTGTTGAGGCGAATCATGTTAGCACTCGAGAAGCCCGTCTGATACCAAGTGACTGCGTAGGTAAATTGGCCTTGCCAGAGGGGTTTGTTGCAAATCTGTGTGGAATCTACTGGGAAATTACTTCTGTGAGGGTCAAAATACTCCCTTTGTTCCACTTTTGCGGTAGATGTTTTGAGAATTGTACAAATCTGGCCTGAATTGGAGCCTGGAGATAGAGGCAAGGCTGCGCTGGATTTCATTCAGGAGTTGGCTCGTCAGGACGCAAAACCAATTGTGATCTCAGCCGGGGGGGCCTTGGTGGCGCGCCTCGAACTGCATGATGTTCAACATATCCCATTGCCTTTGAACAAGAAGCCTTTTTGGGCTATGGCCCTTGTGCGCCGCTTACGCAGTGTCCTACAGAATTTAAATGCGGATGTGGTCCATGTCCATGGGCGTTTAACCGCCCAGGTGGTCTGGCGAGCTTGGGATGGTATGGATGTCAATACACGCCCCAGTTTGGTTACTCATGTCGATGGTTATTATTCGCCCAGTCGAAGGGATGTAGGGTTGGTTTCCGGGCCATGTGTGATCGCATCATCCGATGGAATTGCCAGCCACCTGAAAGCGCATCTTGGGGAAAAATTGGTTAATCCTACCCATATCGTGCACTGGGGCATTAGCTCTCGGGAGTTCGATCGCAGTAAACCTGTATCAGGCCAATGGCATCTGCGTTTCCTGAATAGCTATCCGCAACTGGAGGGAAAAAATTGGTGGCTGTATTCGGGCCCCTTGTCTGAAAAGGGTGAGCTGAAGGTGTTTTTGCACGCTCTGGCGCGGGCCGTAACTAGTCGGGAGGATTTATTGGGGTTGGTGGTAGGGGCATCAAAGGGTGGTGATTTACACCATATCCGCAAATTGGAGCAATTGGCTCAAGAGTTGGGGCTGGAAGGGAAAGTACTTTTTCTGGGAGAGAGAAAGGATTTACGGGAGCTCTATGCCTCCTCGCAATTGACTTTCAGTTTGGCCAACCCTGGTGAGCCTAGCGGCCAAAGTGCTATGCAGGCTTTGGCGATGGGGTGCTCTGTGGTTGCCTATAAAGATACTTGTGCTGGAGAGGTGCTGGAGGGCTGCTTCCCCAAGGGGGTCGTTGAGCGGGGAGATTCACAAGCTTTATGTGATGTGGGGCTGGCTTTAATGGAGCGGCGGGATAAAGTGGAGTTAAATGGTTTTTTTCATGAAGAAATCGTTAAAAAGACCATAAATATCTATCAGGATTTAGTTGGTTCTTCCAGCCAGGCAGAGGCTGATTAAAAATTAAAGTGCCCATTAAATGAGGCAAAATCGAAACCGGGATTGGGGATATTCGTATAGGCATTGGAAAAGTGGCTATAGCGCAGCGATAGTGTATGGCCACTACTGAAGCGATAGCCCAGAGCAAAATGTAAGGCAAAATTTACCTTGGTGCTGAGTCGAATGTCGCCAAATTCCTGCTGGCTTAAATAAGAAGCCCCGACACCCGCCTCACCAAAGCTACCTAGGGGTTCACTGCGCGGATACCAACGCAGCACCGGTTTGATTTCTAGAATATTTTGCTGCTGGGTTTTATTGAGGTGTTCCAGGCGGATATAGGAATAACTGCCTTGTCCCCACCACTGCCAGGAATTATTGGCATTGTTGAAAGAGGTGAACAGGTAGGAATAGTTGATACCGCCTACTTTGGCGGCTGAAATCGAGTCTCTCTGCATTAGGACATTTCCTAGCCCCTTTCCTGCGCTGATAATAATTTCCTGTTCGGCGATAGTGGCAGGGGCGCCGGGGAGAATCCAAGCGAGCAACAGTGTACAGCCCAATGCTGTGTTGCCGCTTACACCATTTTTGGAATATTTACGCATGGGTTGTGAGGATCATAGTTGCAAGAGCTGTAATTAAGACTAGTGGGAAAGTGATTGAAGGCAAGCACGCTACCTATCGACCGCCACCGGCTTCCTCAAGTTTGGCTGGGGCTGAGATCAGCCCCAGGCCGCGGAGTTTTTGGGCGGTTATCGCCACTGACGTTTCAGTTGACGAATGGCATCGGAGTGCAGTTGGCGGGCGCGTTCCTGGCTGAGCCCAAGCTGTTCGCCGATAACTCTGAAAGAGCAATCCTTGTCTGAAATCAGTCCATAGCGCAGGTTCAATACCGTCCTTTGCCTAGCTGGCAGGCGGTCGACAGCTTCGCGTAGTCGCTCTGCCAGCTCTTGGTTGGTGACCAATTCATCGGTATTGTAAAGTTCGTCGGCGGGAGCGTAATCCAAGCGGGTACTGCTCTGGTCGTCTGCGACAGGGTCGTCCAGTGAGCCTGTTGGGCCGGGTAGCTTGAGCAAGCTTTGAATTCGTTCCAGGTCAAGCCCCGTGTGCCTGGCCAGATTTTCATCGGATGCGGGCTGGCCTAATGCGCGTACCTCGCCGATGGCACGGTAAATTGTGCGTAAGTCATCCTGCACATTGGCTGGCTGGCGAACCAAATCTTCATTGCGCCGCATGGCCAGTTGTATTTCCTGCTGAATCCACCAGTAGGCGTAGGTTGAAAATCGGTAGCCCATTTGCGGCTTGAAGCGCTCTATGGCCTTCATTAAGCCGACGTTCCCCTCCTGAATCAGATCAATAAAAGGGACCGAGGGATTGCGAAAGCGCTTGGCAATAGCGATGACCAGGCGTAAATTGCACTGAATCAGCTTTTTTCTTTGTTCCTGAAAGCGTCTCAGAAGCCCACCGAGTTTGCTTCTTTCCCGTCGGGTGAGTTCTTCGAGTGACAGTAACATCTCTGTGCGAGCAATAATCAGGCCGTGGTCATAGGCACCGGTACTGCCCCGCTGCTCCACGCCTTCACTACGCAATTGCACAAGCTCAGTCCCGCACTGCTGTAATTTCTCAATTAGGGTATCTTCGAGATCCCGTAGTAGGCAGGTGGTGCTGTGTTCCTCCTCGGGGGTAAGCAGCTCAAGTCTGTACAGATGCTTGAGATAGCTTTGCATTGGGGTGCTGCCACTTTCGCTGAGCGATTCCCCAACTGAATGGATCTCTTCGATATCGGGTTCGGCATCTTCTGCCTGACCGCGATTTTCCGCATTGGAGCAGGAATCGGAGAGGGCGTTGTCTGTATCCTTCAGCCAGTCTTCATCCCTTGAGTAAAAATTTTCTCGGGACAAGTGCTTAAACCTTCTGTTGACTGCGTGAACGATATGCTTTGTTCAGTCTCTCCAGGCGCTCTTGGCGCCCTTTTCACTTTAACGATAGATGAAAGTTGAATTTTGCGCCCAATAAAGGCTGACTGATGGGTTTTTGTGGGAGGGGCTGTGCGCAGCAAACGCCCAGTTAATAAAAGATAAATTATTTTAGGCGCTTAACTCGCATTTTCTTTCCGCCATTGGCGGGTTTCATAAAGAAGGAGCCAAACATTGCACGCTCTACGATAATGAGATCGCCGGCCTTCCAGAAAATGCGTCCTGTATCATTCTGCTTCCAAATCTGACCATTCTCCAGAGTGACAATCTTTTTATTGTGAGTGCTCTCTTGAATCTCAGTGATTCTTGCCTCAATAGACTCAGGTGTCTCTACAGTTTGCTTATACTCTTGACCAAAATTTTGTTCGGCTCGCCTTTCAATGGAGTTACTGAGCTTATCGTAGCAGGCCAATCGGTCTGTATTGGATGTCACTTTAGAGCAGTGTTTGAGCTGCTTTCCAAGTGAATCTGCATAAACACTGGAGGTAAGGATCGCTAGAAGGGAAATTATAAAAAATCGAGTCATGACTATTTATTACGCTTTTGCCGGTTGTTGGCTTTATTTTGCCGGAGCAGTTGGTGATGGACAATTGGATTTGTGCGTCTCAGCACGCTTTTAGTGGAACCTACATGGAAAAATAGCTTCCATAAAAATGGGTCACCCTGCCACTCTTTAGTGCTCAGGCCGGCTCATTTGTAAGAGCAGCGCTTACATTAGGAGGTTGTCGAGCGCTTAGCTATTGGTTGGGTTAAAAATATAGGCAAAAACTATCCAGGGGCGGAAAATGAAAGGTCTTATTACTCCCGCAGTTCTATTGGCCACGCTAGGTTACCTTAGTTTTGAGGGGTTGCGACTCTCTTTTGCAGGTGAGGCCTTTGCCGCTACGAGCATGGTTAGCCTGTCTCAGAGCCAGCAGGGGAAAAACATAGAGCAGGACTTTTCTGGAAATGGTGCTCAGAAGGAAATGCTTGATGGCAGTGAGATGATGGAATTTGAAGGGGATATATTTGCGGATGTGCCTGAGCATGCGGCAACCGATAAGAGTGTCGGGCAGAGAGATTCATTGGGAGAGAAATCCCCAAGTAAGTAATGCAAGGGTATCCTTCTTAGTAAAAAACCGGGTTTTACCCGGTTTTTTACTGTTTACATGGGCTCAGCGTTTTTGAGCGCTAAAGTGTTTGCCGCTTTGACTACGGCTGTCATCGCCCATTAAGTAGAGGTAGGTGGGCATAATTTCTTCTGGTGCCGCCACAGACTTGGGGTTTTCTGCCGGATAGGCTGTTGCGCGCATTGGGGTGCGAGTTGCGCCTGGGTTGAGGCTATTCACCCGTACATTGGATACACCATCCAACTCATCGGCTAATACCTGCATAAGGCCTTCTGTTGCGAACTTTGATACAGAGTAGGCACCCCAATAAGCCCTTCCCTTTAGGCCAACACTGGAGCTGGTGAATACCACTGATCCGGCTTCGGATTTTTCCAGTAATGGCAGTAGTGTGTTGGTGAGTCCAAATACGGCATTAACATTGACCTGCATAACCTGTTGCCAGGCGGAGAAATTGTAATTTGCCAGAGGGGTGCGCTGCCCGAGGAGGCTGGCATTGTGAAGTAGCCCATCGAGACGGCCAAACTCCTGTTCAATGGCCTCGGCAAAACTTTCAAAGTGCTCTATTTTGGCTTCATTGAGGTCCATTGGGAAAATGGCCGGCTGCGGTCCTCCTGCGGCCTCAATCTCGTCATAGGCCATTTCGAGTTTTGGAGTGGTGCGTCCCAGTAAGATTACAGTGGCTCCGTGTGCGGCGAAAGTCTTTGCTGCAACCTTGCCAATACCGTCACCAGCGCCGGTAACAAGTATGATTTTATCTTTTAGTAGGTTTGATGGAGCGACATAGTCGCCGGCATATTCAGACATGAAACATCCTGATGCTGGCGCCCAGCATCGGGCCGGGCATGGTTTCGAAGGTTAAATATAATGTTGCTGGAGTAGAGGCCAGATTTCATCCACTGAGCTGACCAGGTGATCGGCACCCCAGTTAGTGGGATCGTCGGATGCATCAATATATCCGTATGCGCAAGCAATGGTGGGCATGCCCGCACGCTGGCCGGCAATGATATCTCGCTGATGATCCCCTATATAAACGGCATCCGCTGGAGTGCAGCCTATTTTGCTGCAGGCGAGCAGTATGGCTTCAGGGTCCGGCTTGGACTTGCTCACATGATCCGGGCAAATCACAGTGGAGGCTGGCGGCAGGTATTCGAATGCTCGCATAAGGGGCGCAGTAAACGCTTCGGGCTTGTTGGTAACGATACCCCAGGGGATTTCATTTTGTGCCAGCGTATCAAGTAATGGCTCTATGCCGGGAAAAGGTACGGTCTGCTCTGCGAGGTGTGCCAGGTAAAGATCCAGTAGACGCTGCAAAAGGCTGGAAAATTCAGGATCGCCTTCCTGCTTGCCAAACCCCAGGGTGACCAGTGCTCGCGAGCCGCTAGAGACGGTGCCACGGATAACCTGATCGGGCAGGGGAGGGAGTTGCTCCTGGTGGCGCAACTGATTGAGCACGACAATAAAGTCTGGTGCGGTGTCGAGGAGTGTGCCATCCAGATCAAATAAAACTGCTTTCATTCTATGGTTCGCTTATTCGGGTTTGCTGGCATACATCAGGTAATTGACGTCGACGTCGCGGGGGTTCAGTTTATAGGTGCGGGTTACCGGGTTATAGGTCATGCCGGTGATGTCGCGTAACTCCAGATCCGCCTCGCGCAGCCAGGCACCCATTTCCGAAGGTCGGATAAATTTGCTGTATTCGTGGGTGCCTTTGGGTAGTAAGCGTAGGATATATTCCGCTCCCACCACCCCGAAAAGCCAGCCTTTAGGGGTGCGGTTGATCGTCGAAAAAAACAGGTGCCCGCCGGGTTTGACCAAGTTGGCACAGGCGCGGATTACCGAGGCAGGATCGGGTACATGCTCGAGCATTTCCAGGCAGGTGACAACGTCGTAACTTCCAGGGGCTTCCTCGGCAAGTGCTTCCACTGTAATACGTCGATAATCTACCGATACGCCACTTTCCAGGGCGTGTAGCTTGGCGACATTGAGAGGGGCTTCGCCCATATCAATACCGGTTACCGTCGCGCCTCGCTGAGCCATTGCCTCGGCTAGAATGCCACCGCCACAACCGACATCCAACAGTTTTTTCCCAGCCACCGAGGCGTATCTATCGATATAATTAGCACGCAATGGGTTAATTTCGTGAAGGGGTTTAAATTCCCCTTCTTTGTCCCACCAACGGCTGGCGAGTTGTTCGAATTTGGCGATTTCCGCGGGATCTACATTACTCATGAAATTCTCTGCATACTCCGTCGCTATCAACCCGCAAATAAATTTGTGCCGGGTTAGTTCAGCACTGAGGTGCTGTCGCCGGCTATTAGCCGGTCCTAGTCCGCGAATACGAGGAGGGTCGAATGACTACTTCCGTACTTCACGGGCGGCAATAAATGACGAAGAGAGTCAATTTAATTGCCCGGTTAATCGTCAATTGCTGGCTGCTTATTGCAGTTGAACTACCGTAACCAATAACGCCTAGCGTGAATGGCCGGCGATTCTATCACGCCATAATTGCGCCCGCTGGATTACCTCTGCCTCATTCAAGGTCAACAGCTGGCGATCCTCCAGCAGTTGTTTGCCGGCAACCCAGACATCGCTGACATTGTGTCCACCGCTGGCATAAATTAACTGTGATACAGGGTCATGCACTGGTTGCTGTTCGAGGCCGGACAGATCGATCGCGGCAATATCGGCGCTTTTGCCGATTTCCAGGCTGCCAGTCTTCTCTTCAATTCCCAGGGCGCGGGCACCATTGATGGTGGCCATCGCCAGTGCCTGGTGAGCGGGAAGCGCAGTGGCCTTGCCGCTTACGGCTTTGGCGAGCAGGGCGGCGGTACTGGCCTCGGCAAAAAGGTCCTGACTATTGTTACTCGCGGCTCCATCGGTGCCCAGTGATACATTGATACCGGCGTCGAGCATCTCGACCGTGGGGCAGAAGCCGGAGGCCAGCTTGAGGTTGGAGGATGGGCAATGGGCCACATGCGCACCACTGGTTTTTAACAACTCTATGTCCCGTTCATTGGTTGCTACCATGTGCACACAGAGCGTTTGTGGGCTCATCAGGCCTAGCCGCTGTAGTCGTTCGGTGGGGCGTTCACCATGTTGTTTCAACGCAGTTTCCACTTCTTGGTAAGTCTCATGCAGATGGATCTGCACGGGAATTTGCGCCTCGGCGGAACACACGGCGATTTTTTCCAGGGTCTGATCGCCAACTGTATAAGGGGCGTGTGGTGCAAACATCACCTCAATGCGTTCATGGGCGCGGTAGTTGTCGCGCAGTGCCAAGCCTTTGTGCAAGGCCTCTTCGGCGTGGCGGCTCCAAGGGGTGGGTACGTCTAATATCGGGAAGGCGATGTGAGCGCGGATGCCGGTTTCCCGAGCGGCGATTGCTACGGCTTCTGGGTAGAAGTACTGATCTGAGAAGGTGGTAGTGCCCGAGCGCAACATTTCAGCAATAGCGTGGCGGCTGCCATCTGCGACAAACTCCGGCCCCACCCAGCGTTGTTCCGCTGGCCAGATATGTTTCTCCAGCCACTCCTTGAGGGGGCGGTCATCAGCATAACCCCGCAATAGTGTCATGGGCGCGTGATTGTGAGTATTGATCAGTCCGGGAATCAGGGCGTGATGTCCAAGTTCTACTTCCCGCTTTGCCTTAAAGCGTATCTTGGCTTCTGCCGATGGCATCAGAGCGGTAATTTGTCCGCCTTCAACAGCGAGTGAGCAGTTCTCGTACACTTTTTGTTCGGGGACTACCGGAATAATCCAGCGCGCATGAATCAGGGTATCTATTGCTTGGGGCATGGGAGGTAAGTGGCGACGGTTAAGATAGGGATTTACTTTAGCGGCAGAGTCTGCCCGCGGCAACAGCTGTAGGCGAGGCTCGGAAGTGCGTGGGGACTGCCATCCAAAGGCGTCAAACTGTGCTAGAATCGCCCGCTTATCCGGGCTCAGTATCCATGCCCGCGCTATAAAAGGAACGCCGTAAGCCATGGGCGAATTAGCCAAAGAAATCTCTCCGATTAATATCGAAGAAGAACTAAAGCAGTCTTATCTCGACTACGCCATGAGCGTGATCGTCGGGCGCGCACTGCCGGATGTACGCGATGGCCTCAAGCCGGTACACCGTCGTGTGCTCTTCGCTATGAGCGAGCTTAAAAACGACTGGAACAAACCTTATAAAAAGTCAGCGCGTGTCGTTGGCGATGTGATTGGTAAATATCACCCGCACGGAGATACTGCGGTCTACGACACCATTGTGCGTATGGCTCAGCCGTTCTCTATGCGCTACACACTGGTGGATGGCCAGGGTAACTTCGGTTCTATCGACGGTGATAGCCCGGCCGCCATGCGTTATACCGAAATTCGCATGGATAAGCTGGCCCACGAGCTGCTATCCGACCTTGATAAAGAAACGGTCAATTTTGTCGACAACTACGATGGCTCCGAGCAGATGCCGGAGGTACTGCCTTCCCGAGTACCGAACCTGCTGGTAAACGGTTCCTCCGGTATTGCCGTGGGCATGGCCACCAATATTCCTCCTCACAATTTGGGGGAAGTTGTTAATGCCTGCCTGGCGCTGATCGCTAATCCCGAGCTGTCTGTCGATGACTTGATGGAGCATATTCCCGGGCCGGACTTCCCCACTGGCGCAACCATTAATGGCCGTGCCGGTATCTTGCTAGCCTACCGCACTGGTCGCGGACGCATCTATGTGCGCGCCAAGGCGGACGTTGTTCGCGATGACAAGAGCAATCGCGAAACGATCATCATTACTGAGATTCCCTTCCAGCTGAACAAAGCGCGCCTGATTGAGCGAATTGCCGAGCTGGTGAAAGAGAAGAAGATTGAGGGTATCTCTGAGCTGCGCGATGAATCCGATAAAGACGGCTTGCGTGTAGTGATTGAGCTTAAGCGCGGTGAGCTGGGTGATGTGGTCCTGAATAACCTCTATTCCCAGACCCAGCTGGAGAGCGTGTTCGGCATCAATATGGTAGCTCTGGTTGATGGCCAGCCCAAGGTGCTGAACCTGAAAGAGTTGCTTGAGCACTTTGTACGTCACCGCCAGGAAGTGGTTACCCGCCGTACGGTTTACCTGCTGCGTAAAGCACGCGAGCGCGGCCACATTCTGGAAGGCCTGGCAATTGCTATCGCCAATATTGATCCGGTTATTGAACTGATTAAATCCTCCGCAACGCCGGCGGAAGCCCGTGAGGCGCTGCTAGCCAAGGGTTGGCCGGTGGGTAACGTACAGCAGTTCCTGGAGCGCGCTGGCGCCGATGCCTGCCGCCCAGATGACCTGCCTAAAGAATTTGGCCTGCGCGATAACGCTTACTATTTGTCCCCGGCTCAGGCCCAGGCCATTCTCGAACTGCGCCTGCACCGCCTCACTGGTATGGAGCACGACAAACTGCTGGCGGAATACCAGGACCGCTTGGAGCAGATCGCTGAGTATCTGCATATCCTCGGCAGTTTTGAGCGCTTGATGGAAGTGATTCGCGAGGAGCTGGAGCAGCTGTCAAAAGACTTTGGCGATGAGCGTCGCACCGATATTGTTGCCTCCCGTCAGGATTTGACCGTAGAAGATCTGATCACCCCGGAAGACAAGGTGGTGACCATTTCCCACGGTGGCTATGCCAAGAGCCAGCCTCTGACCGATTACCAAGCCCAGCGTCGTGGTGGTATGGGTAAGTCGGCCACTCAGGTGAAAGATGAAGACTTCGTCGAGCACCTGCTGATCGCCAACTCCCATGACACTATCTTGTGCTTCTCTAACAAGGGCAAGGTGTATTGGCTCAAGGTCTATGAAGTGCCGACTGCTGGCCGCGCCTCCCGTGGCCGCCCGGTGGTCAATATGCTGCCCCTCGAAGAGGGTGAGCGCATTAGTAGTCTGATGCCAGTGTCTGAATACGATGAGGATCACTTTATTTTCTTCACCACCGCCAATGGCACCGTGAAGAAGACTCCACTGACGGCCTTTGCCCGTCCGCGCAGCGTTGGTTTGCGCGCAATTGAGCTGGAGGAGGGCGATCGTCTCGTCGCTACAGCGGTAACCGATGGTGAGCGCGATGTGTTGCTGCTCACTAGTGCTGGTAAAGCAGCCCGCTTCTCCGAAGCCAATGTGCGCTCTATGGGGCGCGTGTCTCGCGGTGTGCGTGGTATCCGGATGCAGGAGGGGCAGGAAGTGATCGCCATGGTAATCCCTGAAGAGGGAGGCTCCGTGATGATGGCGACTGAAAACGGCTACGGTAAGCGCACCGCGATCAGCGAGTTCCCCACGAAAGGTCGAGGTACCCAGGGGGTTATCGCAATCGCCGAAAGCGAGCGTAACGGCGCTCTGGTCGGAGCCTGTCAGGTCCACCCGGGTGAGGAAATGATGTTAATTTCCGATCAGGGTACTCTGGTGCGCACCCGAGTCGATGAGGTTTCGGTGCTGGGGCGCAATACCCAGGGTGTCCGTGTCATTCGACTCAAGAGCGGTGAAAAACTCGTGGGCCTCGGGCGCATCGAGGAGACGGAAGAAGAGGGTGAAGATAACGGTGGGGCCGAGTGACCCACCCCAAACTACCAACAGAAAGGCTGCGATTATCGCGGCCTTTCTTGCCTCTGGCACCCTAAGAAATGCTTAAAAGCGTGATATCCATCTCCCAAGATGGTGTTTTGTGCGTCGGCATATCTAGTTGAATTTGAAACCATTTTTAGTTTGTGGAAATCAGGTCATGAGGAAATACAATTTCTGCGCTGGTCCAGCGGCTCTGCCGGAACCGGTCTTACAGCAAGCACAGTTGGAGCTGATGGACTGGCGCGGTCTGGGTTGTTCAGTGATGGAGGTTAGCCACCGGTCGCCGGAATTTGTTGAGGTGGCTGAGCGCGCGGAGCAGGACTTGCGCGATCTGCTCAAGGTGCCGGATAACTATAAGGTGCTGTTTCTGCAGGGGGGGGCTACCGGGCAATTTAGCGCGATACCCTGGAACTTGTTTGGCGCCGGCTCTAAGCAGGCAGATTTTATCCACTCGGGACAATGGGCCGCAAAAGCGATTAAAGAGGCCCGGCGCTATGGTGATGTGAATGTGGTCGCCACTAGCGAGGACCGCAATTTTAGTTATGTGCCAGCGCAGAATAGCTGGCAGCAGAGCGAGGGTGCGGCCTATCTTCATTACACGCCCAACGAGACTATTGGCGGTATCGAGTTTGATTATGTTCCAGAAGTGGACTGCCCTCTGGTTGCGGATATGTCATCAAATATCCTTTCCTGCCCGATCGACGTGGAGAAGTTCGGTGTAATTTATGCCGGCGCGCAAAAAAATATTGGACCTTCGGGAATTGCGGTCGCCTTAGTGCGCGATGATCTCCTGGATCGGGCGATGAAAGATATTCCGCGCAGTTTGAGCTGGAAAGTGGCAGCCGATGCCGGTTCAATGGATAACACCCCGCCCACATTTGCCTGGTACCTTTCCGGCCTGGTTTTCCAGTGGCTTAAGGCGCAGGGCGGGGTTGAAGCTATGGCCCAACAGGCCGCTAAAAAATCCTCGTTACTCTATGAGTTTCTCGATGGCAGCGATTTCTTTTCCAGTCCGGTAGAAAAGTCCAGTCGCTCGCGGATGAATGTCCCATTTGTGCTGGCCGATGAGCGCCTCGATAAACCGTTTTTACAAGAGGCTGAAGCAGCTGGGCTGTTGAGTTTGAAGGGACATCGCTCTGTGGGTGGCATGCGCGCATCCCTTTACAACGCGGTGCCTTTTGAGGCGGTGAAGGCGTTAGTGGCCTTTATGGCAGACTTTGAAGCCCGCAAAGGCTAGAGAGTAGACAATTATTAACTTCAGGAGAAAGTAGAAAGCGGATGACAGAGGAAACCGTGGGAGGCGACCAGCGCCTGCTGGAGCTGCGCAATCGTATTGATAGTATTGATTCAGAGATCGCGCGATTAATCAGCGAGCGAGCCAGTTGTGCACTGGAAGTGGCTGAAGTAAAGAAAGCGACAGGTGAGGATGCGCTCTACTATCGTCCTGAGCGTGAGGCGCAGGTACTGCGTCGCGCCATGGAGCGCAATGACGGCCCCCTGACGGATGAAGAAATGGCACGGCTGTTTCGTGAGATTATGTCTGCCTGCCTTGCTTTGGAGGAGCCGGTCAAAGTGGCTTATCTCGGGCCAGAAGGTACCTTTACCCAGCAGGCGGCCCTGAAGCATTTTGGTAATTCTGCGCAGAGTCGTCCGCTGGCGGCCATTGATGAGGTCTTTCGCGAGGTGGAAGCCGGCGCTGTAAATTACGGTGTAGTGCCCGTGGAAAATTCTACCGAGGGTGTGATTAATCATACCCTGGACAACTTTATGAACTCCAACCTCAGTATCTGTGGTGAGGTGGAGCTGCGAATTCACCATCATCTAATGATTTCTGACGTGACCCGCCCTGAATCGATCACGCGGATTTACTCCCATGCCCAGAGTTTGGCCCAGTGCCGAAAATGGCTGGATGCACATTACCCCAACGTGGAGAGGGTGGCGGTTTCCAGTAATGCGGATGCGGCCAGGCGTGTTAAAGGGGAGTGGAACGCTGCAGCAATCGCTGGCGATATGGCTGCCGAATTATATGGTCTCAAAGTGCTTTCTGAGAAAATCGAGGACCGACCGGATAACTCAACGCGCTTCTTGATCATTGGTACCCAGCGGGTGCCCGCCAGCGGTGATGACAAAACCTCCCTGATGGTCTCTATGCGCAATGAGCCGGGTGCGCTGCACGATTTGCTGGAGCCATTTCGCCGTTATGGAATCGATCTCACCAGGGTGGAAACCCGCCCATCCCAGTCTGGAAATTGGACCTATGTATTTTTCGTAGATTTCAAAGGGCACCGGAATACAGATGATATTGCGGAGGCACTCAAAGAGGTTGGCGCCTGTGCCTCGGACCTGAAAGTGCTCGGGTCCTACCCGCGCGGTGTTCTGTGATGGAGAAGTCTCATATAGGTCGCTTATTGGTGGTTGGTGTCGGCCTTATAGGTGGTAGCTTCGCATTGTCCCTAAAGGCGGCGGGTGCCTGCCGTGAGGTGATCGGTGTCGCACTCCAAGAGGAAGTCTGTGAAGAGGCAAAGAAGCTGGGCGTGGTCGATCGTGCCTATACCAGTCTGCCGGAAGCGCTCGACTTGTTGGAGGAGGGAGACCTGGTTTTTATCGCTGTGCCAACCTTGGCGGTGGAGTCGGTGTTTGCGCAGTTGAAGGACAATCTGCCCGAAGGTGTAACGGTTACCGATGCTGCCAGTGTTAAGGGAAGTGTGCAGCGCTCGGCGGAAAAGGTCTGGGGCAGGGTGCCGAACTTCCTGGTGCTGGGGCACCCGATTGCTGGCTCTGAGAAGAGCGGGGTTAGTGCCGCACGAGATGACCTTTATCGCGATCACCGTGTCATCCTCACTCCAGTTCCTGATACCGATGTCGATCGCCTGCGCTTGGTGGCTCAGGCTTGGCAGGCTGCAGGATCTGAGGTGCTGACAATGTCGGTAGAAGAGCATGATGAGGTGCTGGCTGCAACCAGCCATCTACCTCATGTAATCGCCTTCAGCCTAGTGGATACCTTGGCCCACGACGCCGAGAATGAAAATATCTTTCGCTATGCTGCTGGAGGTTTTCGCGATTTTACCCGTATTGCCTCCAGCGACCCGGTGATGTGGCGGGACATTATGTTGGCCAACCGGGATGCCATTTTACAGGCGATCGATCTCTACAGTCTCAACCTCTCCTCCCTGCGCAGTGCCATTGCCTCCGGTGATAGCTCGGCGTTGATGGGAGTTTTTACCCGCGCTAAAGCGGCGCGGGATCACTTTACAAAAATGTTGGCAAAACAAGCGTATTCAGAACCTATGCAAGCTAAGGAAGTAACTTTTATTGCCCAGCCGGGTGGCACAGTGAGTGGCAAACTCCGTGTTCCTGGAGATAAATCCATGTCTCACCGCTCAATTATGCTGGGCTCCCTGGCTGAAGGTGTGACAGAGGTGGAGGGATTCCTCGAGGGGGAGGATGCCCTTGCTACTCTGCAGGCTTTCCGCGATATGGGGGTGGTGATTGAGGGGCCGGACAAGGGCCGAGTGACAATACACGGGGTGGGACTTCATGGCTTACAGGCACCGCCCGGCCCCCTATATCTGGGCAATTCCGGAACCTCCATGCGCCTACTTGCTGGTTTGCTGGCGGGGCAAGGCTTCGACGTTACCCTGACCGGCGATGAGTCCCTCTCTAAGCGCCCTATGAATCGAGTTGCCAGCCCATTGCGAGAGATGGGCGCGGCTATTGAGACTGGCCCTGAGGGGCGTCCGCCGTTATTGATCAAAGGCGGCAAGCCTCTGTCAGGGATCAATTACCGGTTGCCAATGGCAAGTGCCCAGGTGAAGTCTGCGGTACTACTTGCAGGCCTTTATGCAGAAGGTGAAACCAGTACCGAAGAACCGGCCCCCACTCGAGATCATACCGAGCGTATGCTGCAGGGCTTTGGTTATGCGGTGGAGCGAAATGGCGCCTGTGCGACCTTGCGTGGTAGTGGGAGGCTTAAGGCTTGCCGTATTGATGTGCCGGCGGATATTTCCTCTGCGGCTTTCTTTATGGTGGCTGCGGCTATTTCCCCGGGAGCCGATGTGATGCTGGAACATGTGGGCATCAATCCCACCCGCGACGGGGTTATCAATATCCTGCGGGCCATGGGTGGCGATATAGAGCTTTTAAATAAGCGTACTGTAGGGGGGGAGCCGGTTGCGGATATTCGGGTTCGCTATGCACCTTTAAAGGGGATTGCCATTCCAGAGGATCAGGTGCCACTGGCTATCGATGAATTTCCCGCACTTTTTATTGCTGCCGCTTGTGCCCAGGGGCAGACGGTATTGACCGGCGCCGAAGAGTTGCGTGTGAAGGAGAGTGATCGCATTCAGGCGATGGCTAACGGCCTTTCTGCCTTGGGTGTGAGCGCGGAGCCTACCGCGGATGGAATTGTAATCGATGGTTCTCCTGAAGATGCTGTATTTTCAGGCGGCACTGTGGATAGTTTGGGGGATCATCGTATTGCGATGGCTTTTGCGGTGGCATCGTTGCGCGCTAAGGATACAATTCGCATCCTCCACTGCGCTAATGTGGCGACCTCCTTTCCAAATTTTGCTGAGCTGGCCGTCGGTGCAGGTCTAAAGCTGCAGTTGGCATGACCTAAGGTATGAGTTAAGGAGGGGCCGGTTTGCGCGGCTTACAATGAAGTTGAGTTGTACAAAAATATGAATGAAACGAACAAGCTGCCACCGGTCGTCACAATTGATGGCCCCAGTGGTTCTGGTAAGGGGACTATCGCAAAGTTGCTGGCGGATAGGCTGGGCTTTGTTCTTTTGGATTCTGGCGCTCTCTATCGGGCTGCTGCTTTGGCAGCCCTGGAAAAAGAGGTGGATCTGGCCGATGAGGATTCGCTGACCGAGGTTGCCAGAGATCTGGATGTTCGCTTTCTGATCAGTGATGGTTGTCTGCAGGTCCTGCTGGAAGGGCGCGAAGTCAGCCATGAAATTCGTATGGAGCGGGTGAGTATGGCGGCCTCTACTGTCGCTGCCATTCCTGGGGTGCGCGCCGCACTGTTGCAGCGCCAGCGTGATTTTCGACTACAGCCTGGATTGGTTGCTGATGGCCGCGATATGGGCACGACCGTATTTCCCGATGCTCCAGTCAAAGTCTATTTGACCGCCAGTGCAGAAGAGCGCGCCAGAAGGCGCGAGGCTCAGTTGCGGGAGAAGGGGGTTTCTGTTAGCCTCCGCGACCTGCTGGAGGACATCCGTGCCCGTGATGCACAGGATATGAACCGGAAAGCGTCGCCCCTGGCTCCTGCGAAAGATGCGGTAGAGCTCGATAGTACTGGGGTGACGATTGAAGAGGTTCTCAACGAAGTACTGGCACTGGTGCAGAAGCGAATCGCGCCCTAAACCACAGAAGTCAGTGGCAGAGAGTTTTTAACGATAACGGCCGGGTTTTGCCAGAATTGCCCGGCCGTTGTTGTAATCCGACCCGCGTTCTGGCATCGCGGTTGGGGTCTTGGCTGGCGGTTGACTAAACTCAACAGTTACCAACGGCTGGACCCAGCACTATAGGTAATGTAATGAGCGAGAGCTTTGCTGATCTATTTGAAGAGAGCCTGAAAAGCGTTGAAATGGCACCGGGCGCTATTGTTACTGGTGTTGTAATTGACGTAGACAAAGACTGGGTAACCGTTCACGCGGGCCTGAAGTCTGAAGGCGTTATCCCTGCTGCTCAGTTCGCCAACGATAAAGGCGAAGTTGAGCTGCAGGTGGGCGACGAAGTACAGGTTGCCCTGGAAGCTGTAGAAGACGGTTTCGGTGAAACCCGTCTGTCCCGTGAAAAAGCCAAGCGTGCTGAAGCCTGGAAAATCCTCGACGCAGCTCACGCAGCTGACGAAGTGGTTAAAGGTGTTATCAGCGGCAAGGTTAAGGGTGGCTTTACTGTCGACGTTGCCAATATCCGCGCATTCCTGCCCGGCTCTCTGGTTGATGTTCGCCCGGTTCGCGACACCGCGCACCTGGAAGGTAAAGAGCTCGAGTTCAAGGTTATCAAGCTGGATGCCAAGCGTAACAACGTAGTGGTTTCCCGTCGCGCTGTGATGGAAGCTGCAACCTCTGAAGAGCGTGAAGCGCTGCTGGAAAGCCTGCAAGAAGGCATGAGCATTAAGGGTATCGTTAAGAACCTGACCGACTACGGTGCTTTCGTAGATCTGGGCGGTATCGACGGCCTGCTGCACATCACCGATATGGCTTGGAAGCGCATCAAGCACCCAAGCGAGATCGTGAACGTTGGCGACGAGATCGAAGTAAAAGTACTGAAGTTCGACCGCGAGCGCAGCCGTGTATCCCTGGGCCTGAAGCAACTGGGCGAAGATCCTTGGGTATCCATCAAGCAGCGTTACCCAGAGAACAGCCGCGTGAAGGCGGTTGTAACCAACCTGACCGACTACGGCTGCTTCGCAGAGCTGGAAGAAGGTGTCGAGGGTCTGGTACACGTTTCCGAAATGGATTGGACCAACAAGAACATCCACCCGTCCAAAGTTGTCCAGGTTGGCGACGAGGTAGAGGTGATGATCCTGGATATCGACGAAGAGCGTCGTCGTATCTCCCTGGGTATCAAGCAGTGCCAGGAAAATCCGTGGGATGCCTTCGCGCGTAAATTCGCTAAAGGCGACAAGATCTCCGGTAAGATCAAGTCCATCACTGACTTCGGTATCTTCATCGGTCTCGACGGCAGCATCGACGGTCTGGTTCACCTGTCCGATATCTCCTGGAACGAAGCTGGCGAAGAAGCTGTTCGCAAGTTCAAGAAAGGCGACGAAATCGAGACTGTTATCCTGGGCATCGATTCCGAGCGCGAGCGCATCTCTCTGGGTATCAAGCAACTGGAGTCCGATCCGTTCTCCGACTACGTATCCACTAGCGATCGCGGCAGCATCGTCAATGGTATCGTGAAGGAAGTAGACGCTAAGCAAGCGGTAATTACCCTGGCAGATGAAGTTGAAGGCATTCTGCGTGCTTCTGAAATCAGCCGCGACAAGGTTGAAGACGCTCGCAACGTTCTGAAAGAAGGTGAAGAGGTAGAGGCTAAGATCACTAGTGTGGATCGCAAGAACCGCGTGATCAGCCTGTCTATCAAAGCCAAAGATCAGGACGACGAGAAGCAAGCCATCAAGGATCACAGCAAGAAGCAGTCTGAGCAGGTTCAGCCCGCTACTATTGGTGACCTGATTAAGGCACAGATGAGCAACAAAGATTAATAGTCTTTAAGTGTTCATTGCTCCAAGTTTGGTGCTTGGAGTGACCCGAAAGCCGGACTGGGGTTGCCCAGTCCGGCTTTCTATTAGATGATTGGCGCTCTACTCCAGAAAATCAATGACTTACAAAGGTTGCGGAGCGCATGACCAAGTCCGAACTGATCGAAAGGATTGCGTTGAGGTTGGATCAGCTGCCAGTTAAGGATGTAGAGCTGGCGGTGAAGGTGATGTTGGATACTATGTCTGACTCCCTGTCGCAGGGTGAGCGTATTGAGATACGTGGTTTTGGTAGTTTTTCCCTACACTACCGAGCGCCGCGCACTGGGCGTAACCCCAAGACGGGGGATGCTGTGGCGTTAGCGGGTAAGTATGTACCCCATTTCAAACCGGGGAAAGAGTTGCGCGACAGAGTCAATCGCAGTATGCATGATGTGGTTGGGATCGAAGTATGATTGCATCTTAGGGCTTGCGGGATCAGAGGGGCAGGGCTCCTCGAGTGGCAGTACCGTTCGCCAGAAAATTCTATTGGCTATTAGAGTCACCCTTTAGTGGAACGTGGAGGTTCCCTTGTCATTTCTGCGCTGGCTGATGCACTTTATTTTCGGTCTTCTGGCCCTGGTATGCGTTGCTCTCGGAATCTATTTCGCGGTGGAAAACTCCCAGGTAATCTCCCCGGTTATTGCAGGCTACTCATTGCAGTCAGGCAGCGTTGGTGTTTGGCTTATCTGCATGTTGCTGCTGGGTGTCCTGCTCGGATTTCTCGCCAGCCTTTTGCCAATTTTTTCCCAGCGTCGCCGCGTGCGAGGTCTTAACAAGCAGCTGAAAAAGATGGAGCGCGAACTCCAGGCTGTTCATCATAAGGCTACCGGAGACTGACTTGCTGGACTTAGCCTATTTCTTCTTTTTACTGGCTGCCGTTGCAATCGGTTGGGTGCTGGGTCGAGGCAGTACCAGGAAAAAGCCTGACTTTAGTGGGCAGGAGCAATCCCTCGCCCGCTCCTATGCTCAGGGGCTCAACTATTTGCTCAGCGAGCATCCCGATGACACTATTGAGAAGTTTATTGATTCTCTTGAGGTAAGCCCGGTCACTTTCGATACACACCTGGCCTTGGGGAACCTCTTGCGTAGGCGAGGGGAGTACGACCAGGCTATTAGAGTGCATCAAAACCTGCTGGCGCGCCCTAGTCTATCAAGGCAGAGCCAGCACAAGGCCCAATTTGAGCTGGCTTGCGACTATATTGCTGCAGGTTGGTTGGATAGAGCCGAGCGACTATTACAAGAGCTGGTTGAGACTTCACAGGAGCTGCGTGCAACCAGCCTCGAGCACTTGATAGAAGTCTATAGGGATGAGAGAGAGTGGGCTAAGGCTATTCATGCTGTAAATCTACTGCATGGCCGCCGCTTTAAGCGGCTGTCAACGGACTGGGCTCCTGTGCAGGCACACTTTTGCTGTGAGTTGGCTGAGGAGGCTATTACCGGCAAAGACTACTTGAGTGCGCGAAAGCATCTCGACGCGGCTTTAGGGTATGATCGAAGTTCGGTCAGGGCTTGCCTGTTGTGGGCGCGACTCGAATATTTGCTCGGCAAGCAGCGAGATGCCATTAAAGTATTGCAGCGGATCCCCAAGCAAAGTCCAGACTATATCCCAGAGATTCTAGAGTTGTTAGTCACCTGCTACGTGGAACTTAATGATGGGAAGGGGTTGGACCGCTATCTTGAGTCGCTTCTCAAGGAGCACCCTTCAAATAGTGTGCTGATTGCCCTGACTAGCAGGATTCAGGAGCAAGATAGCGAAGCTGCCGCTGCAGCTTTTATGGGAAAGCAGCTTGCTCTGCGTCCTTCTTTGCGAGGGCTTGGCCGCTTTCTGGACTTATATATAGGTACTGCGCAGGGTAGATCGAGGGAAAATCTCTCCCTACTGAAAGCGCTTATCGATCAGTTGATCGCTAGCCGCCCACACTACCGGTGTAGCAACTGTGGTTTTTCTGGTAACCAGTTGCATTGGTTGTGCCCCAGTTGTAAGCACTGGGATTCTGTCCGGTCAGTCAAAGGGATCGAGGGTGAGTGATCAGCTCCCTCGGCCACCGTATAACCTAATCCTTAAGAGGTATTTCTTTGCAGTCTCAAGTCTCCTCCCCAGTTATTGTTGCTCTTGACTATGACAGCGCTGATGCCGCGCTCTCCATGGCTGACCAGTTAGACCCGTTGCTTTGTCGGGTAAAAGTTGGCAAGGAGCTTTTCACTATTGCTGGGCCCGACCTGGTTCGTGCCCTTGTGGACCGTGGGTTTGAGGTGTTTCTAGACCTGAAATTTCATGATATTCCCAACACTGTCGCTGCGGCGGTTAAGGCGGCTGCGCGCATGGGGGTCTGGATGGTGAATGTGCATGCTAGTGGTGGAGAGCGCATGATGAGGGCGGCTGTAGATGCTCTGAGTGAATTTGGTGCTCGCAAGCCATTGTTGATTGGAGTTACTGTATTGACCAGTACCACCCCGGAAGAGCTGGCTGCCACTGGGGTTGCTAAACCGCTTCAGGAGCAGGTGCTAAATCTGGCTACACAAGCACAGTCTTGTGGTCTCGATGGCGTGGTCTGCTCTGCCCGTGAGGCTGAAGCGTTAAAAGCGGCTTGCGGCCCCGACTTTGAGCTGGTGACTCCGGGAATTCGTCCTGCGGGCAGTGATGCCGGCGATCAGCGACGGACTCTCACCCCTTCTGAGGCGCTGGATCAAGGTGCTGACCTCTTGGTGATAGGTCGACCTATTACTGCAGCAAAGAATCCCATGGTCGCCCTTCAAGATATATTGACTGAAATTGCAGGAAATTAAGGTTTGTTTGCCTAGACCGGGTGTGATGTAGTGTAATAGCCCTCGGGCAAAGTGTTGTTTGACCTGTTGGTATCATGTCCCGGCTTGGGGAGGTAGAGCTGTCCCAATGTGAAACTAGAACACTTTCACTGGGAGTCGAACATGATTAAAACTCATTCATTACTTTCTTTGCTGTTAGCTATTGCACTTTCATTTCTTTCCTCATCAGTAGTATTTGCCGATGGGGCTGAGAGTGAGCAGCAAGTTGCCTTTGAGGTCAATGTAAACAGTGCATCTGCTGAGGAGCTTGCTGGCAAGCTTCTTGGAGTTGGTGAGGCTAAGGCGCAGTTGATTATCGAGTATCGGGAACAATATGGACCCTTTACATCCTTGGATCAGCTTCTAAATGTCAAAGGGATTGGGGCGGCCACCCTGGATAAGAATCGTGAGCGCATTCGGTTGTAGCTGCTTCTGACTAGCGGTGGATTAAGGTCTTCTTTGCTGAGTGGGTAAGGGGTCTATGTCTACCTATTTGCTTAATCGGGTTAGAGAGAGGGTTCAATCACCCCCTCTGCTGTGAATTTGGCGTCAGCACTTATTTGAGTTTTTAGTGTTGGCGCTATCTCACGCCAATCGTAGAGCATTGAGGAGAGAGGTTTAGTGGATCCGATGTCAGCTTGGTGGCTTCCCTTGCTAGTTGGAGGGGCTCTGAGTTATGGCGTGACGCTTGTCTTGCTGTTGCGCATGCGAAATTTGGCTTTAGATGTTCCTAATCACCGTTCAATGCACAGCGCTCCAATTCCGCGCACAGGCGGATGGGCACTGTTGGCGGGCTGCGGACTGGGCATAGCTGTAGGGCCTGCTTCCCTCCCGTTACCTGTTTATATGTCTTTTGTGTTGCTCCTTGCCGTATCTGCCATGGATGATATTAGGCATGTGGCGGCGAAGGTACGTTTGGCTTTCCAGTTGATTGCTGCTTTGATGGTTGTTCTTGCGCTACCTGTAGGGCTGGAGTGGTGGTGGCTTCCCCTTTTTGTGTTGGGCGGGGCCTGGATGATCAATCTATACAACTTTATGGATGGTATAGATGGATTTGCTGGCAGTATGACCGTGATCGGCTTCTCATCTCTTTGTCTGGCATTCCTCTTGGTGGAAGACTGGGAGTTGGCAGGGGTGTGTGTCTTATTCGTTGTGTGCGCATTAATTTTCTTGCGCTTTAACTGGTCTCCTGCGCAAATTTTCTTGGGAGATGCAGGGTCGACGTGCATTGGCTTGGCGGCGTTTACCTTAAGCTTATTTGGATGGCAGAGAGGAGCCTTTGAGTTATGGTTTCCAATCATTGTTTTTAGCCCTTTTTGGGTGGATGCCAGCATTACATTGTTGCGGCGAATGGCTAGCGGGCAGCGTTGGTGGGAGGCGCATCGAGAACATTTTTATCAGCGCTTGGCTATTCGTATCGGGGTGGCAAAAGCGCTCTACCTGCAGCTGATTCTGATGATCGCAGCCTCTGTCCTGGCGTTCACTTTTTCTGCTTTCGCGGCAACTTGATTTCAACGGTCGCTTTTAATTGGCGCCACGGATTGGTTGACTTTTATGTATGGGGTAATCCTGTGATGGGAATTTGGCGAAAGCTGGAGAGGGCTAGGAAGCCGGTTTTGATGTTGCTGTTTGACTTGGCAATGCTGAGTGCTGCCTTTTTTATGGCGATGGCAATTCGATTGAATGGATTAGCTGAAGCCGTAACACTCCCAATGCTGGGTTGCTTGATTATTACGATCTGCTCTAGCAGTTTAATATTTCTAAAGCTTGGCCTTTACCGCACAGTTATCCGCTATATGGGGCAGAAAGCGGTTATTGCTGTGCTCCAGGGAGTTACCGCATCCTCAATTCTGCTTGCGGTTGCCTCTTATTTGACGACCGCAGGTGTCCCTCGCTCGGTTCCCGTAATTTACTGGTGTTTCGCGTTGATAGCAGTTGGGGGGTCTCGGTGGCTCGTCCGAATTTACTATCAAATGGCGTTGGAAATTCATAAAACGCGAGTGGCAATTTATGGGGCTGGTACTGCTGGCCTGCAAGTTTACAAGGCCCTGCTTCACGGTGAGGTCTACAAGCCGGTTGCCTTTTTTGATGATAACACCTCAAAGCAAAAGACCCTGATAGATGGTGTTATGGTCTACTCCCCTTCAAGCATACTTGATGTGGTCGCTGAGCATGATATTGCTGAAGTATTGCTGGCGATGCCTGGTGTTCCAAAGCGCCGGCGCCGAGAAATAGCGAGAGGGCTCCGTGATCAGGGGTTGGTAGTCAAAGCTATTCCTGGCGTAGAGGAGCTGGTTGATGCAGCAGGCCGTACCGAAGATATGTCCCAAACCTATGAGAATGTATTAGGCAGGGCCCCGGTGGAGCCTGAGAAGGCTTTGATAGCTGGTTCCATTAGCGGCAAAGTAGTGCTGGTGACGGGCGCTGGCGGCTCTATTGGATCGGAGCTTTGCAGGCAGATTGCCCAGTGGGGCCCGGCTCATTTGGTGCTGGTGGAATCTTCAGAGTATGCGCTTTATCAAATGGAGCGCGAGCTTCGTCAGCAGCAGCAGGATGAGGGGTATCAACTTCGGGTGACCGCGCTGCTTGGCGATGTTCGGGATAGAGTCCGGATGGCGGATATCATCAAGGGTTTCTCGGTTAATACCATTTATCATGCCGCTGCTTATAAGCATGTTCCCCTGGTTGAGCAAAATGTTGTTCTGGGGGCGGACAATAATGTACTGGGCACGTTGTCGGTTCTGGAGGCTACGGAGGGCTCTAAGGTGGAGCAGTTTGTGCTGATCTCCACCGATAAGGCTGTACGCCCTACGAACGTAATGGGGGCTACCAAGCGTTTCGCGGAGTTGGTGTGCCAGGATTATGGGCGTCGCTCTGCTCAAATGCGGGTTTGCATGGTGCGCTTTGGTAATGTGTTGGGGTCTTCGGGTTCGGTGATACCCCTGTTTACGGATCAGATTAATGCGGGCGGTCCTGTCACTGTAACCCATCCAAAAGTGACGCGTTACTTTATGACCATTCCTGAAGCGGCTCAGCTTGTATTGCAGGCAGGCAATATGGGGCGCAATGGCGATGTGTTCGTTCTGGATATGGGGGAACCAGTCCTTATATATGACCTTGCTGAGCGGCTAATTAGGGTTATGGGGCACTCTGTGAAGGATGATAAAAATCCTGATGGGGATATTGAGATTCAAGTGACAGGTTTGCGTCCTGGGGAAAAGCTCTATGAAGAGCTGCTACTCGGTGACAATGTATTGGGCACTGATCACTCGATGATAATGCGTGCGGAAGAAGAGTTTTTGGACCCTGGGGTCTTGCAGCGATTGATTGCAGGGCTGAGGCAGGCTTGCGTAGAACATCATTGTGAAAGGGTTCATCAGATTTTGTCTGAGGCGGTAAGTGGTTACACCTCAAAGCAAGGTTTAGTCGATGCTGTTTGGTCCCGGTCTCGCACTGTGAAGCCCCAGATAAAAATGGCCACGGTGGAGCGTCTTCCTGTTACCAGTGAGGGCGGCTTGCACTAGCTTGCCAGGTAAGCTGTTAGATGAGCTCCTGACTTTGGGGGCTTGTAAGCCCTAGGGTGGAATATAGGTAAAAGCCATTCTGCCCATGGGGTGAGGGAGGTGCGGTGAAGTATGAAGAAAGTGAATAAGAAAAAACCCCGCATAGCATGCTATGCGGGGTTTTTGTTTGGCTCCGCCTGCTGGGCTCGAACCAGCGACCCAATGATTAACAGTCATTTGCTCTACCAACTGAGCTAAGGCGGAATTTAATCTAACTTATAGAGCGCAAATTAAGCTGCGCATTGAAATTTGGCTCCGCCTGCTGGGCTCGAACCAGCGACCCAATGATTAACAGTCATTTGCTCTACCAACTGAGCTAAGGCGGAATATCTTTTCGGCTGTGCCGTTGAGATGGCGCGTATATTATAGAGCACTCCTGGCGAGGTCAACCCCTTTTTTGATCTTTAACTAATTGATTTGTCAGGAAATTATTTATTTGGCCTGTGCGCAAAATGCCTCAGGTCTGGGTGGGGCGGGGTAGGACGCTATTCTCTTGTATTTGAGGGTGGTATGACGACAGCCTACAATCCGCTGTTGCATGAACGATTGAGTGGTTGAGGGAAGTGTATGGAGTCGCGACCTTTTAAGGTGGAATCTAAGTATCAGCCGGCCGGGGATCAGCCGCTGGCGATCGAGCAGTTATCCGAGGGTATAGATGACGGCTTGAGTCATCAAACACTGCTAGGGGTTACCGGCTCAGGTAAGACCTTCACGATGGCGAATATTATCGAGCGCTTGCAGCGCCCGGCGATAGTGATGGCTCACAACAAAACGTTGGCAGCTCAGCTCTATGGCGAGTTCAAAGAGTTTTTCCCCAAGAATGCCGTCGAATACTTTGTTTCTTATTATGACTACTATCAGCCCGAGGCCTATGTTCCCTCCTCGGATACTTTTATTGAGAAAGATGCATCGGTAAATGAGCACATTGAACAGATGCGCCTTTCCGCCACCAAGGCACTGATAGAGCGGCGTGATGTTGTGGTCGTTGCCACGGTATCGGCTATTTACGGTCTGGGTGATCCTGATAAATACCTAAAAATGGTATTGCACTTGGATCGTGGCGACCTGGTGGATCAGCGCACAATTTTACGCAGGTTGGCGGAGTTGCAATATACGCGCAATGATGCTGATTTCCGCCGCGCAACTTATCGTGTGCGCGGCGATATTATTGATATCTACCCGGCCGACTCCGATTTGGAGGCGGTACGCCTGTCTCTGTTTGATGAAGAGATTGAAGAGATCACCTTGTTTGACCCGCTTACTGGAGAGCAGTTTAAGAAAGTTCCCCGGGTTACCATCTTCCCCAAGAGTCACTACGTTACCCCGCGTGAGACCATTGTCAGCGCTATTGATGAAATCAAAGATGAGCTGCGAGTGCGTCTGGAGCAGTTGCGCGGTAATAACAAGTTATTGGAGGCGCAAAGGTTGGAGCAGCGCACCCGCTACGACCTGGAAATGATGCAGGAGTTAGGATACTGCAATGGTGTGGAGAACTATTCCCGCTACCTCTCCGGCCGCAATGCTGGTCAGCCGCCTCCCACGCTATTCGACTACCTGCCAAACGATGCACTGCTATTTATCGATGAAAGCCACGTAACCGTGCCACAAATCGGGGGCATGTATCGCGGGGATAGGTCGCGCAAAGAGACCCTTGTGGAGTATGGTTTCCGCCTGCCTTCTGCCCTGGACAATCGCCCCCTCAAGTTTGAAGAGTGGGAGCACCTGGCCCCGCAAACGGTATTTGTTTCGGCAACGCCAGGGCCCTATGAAGCCGACCACGCGGGGCAGGTGGTGGAGCAGGTGGTGCGGCCCACAGGGCTTGTTGATCCGGAAGTAGAAATCCGCCCGGCTCAGACCCAAGTTGATGATGCGCTCTCTGAAATTCACCGCTGCGCGGAAGCGGATCAGCGAGTGCTGATTACCGTGCTGACAAAGCGGATGGCAGAGGACCTGACTGAGTATCTGGCGGAGAATGGGGTGCGGGTACGCTACCTCCACTCCGATATTGATACTGTCGAGCGGGTGGAGATTATTCGCGATCTTCGTATCGGTGAGTTTGATGTGTTGGTGGGTATTAACTTGCTGCGAGAAGGGCTGGATATGCCTGAAGTGTCACTGGTGGCTATCTTCGATGCTGACAAGGAGGGTTTCCTGCGCTCTGATCGCTCCCTGATCCAGACTATTGGGCGAGCGGCGCGCAACCTTGAGGGGCGGGCTATTTTGTATGCGGACAAAGTAACCGGCTCCATGGAGCGTGCGCTTGAAGAGACTCGTCGCCGCCGGGAAAAACAGATTGCTTTCAATAAAGAGCATGGCATTACCCCGAAAGGTATTCGCAAAAGCGTTGCGGATATTCTTGAAGGTGCTGTGGCGCCCGGTGTACCCAAAAGTAAGCGCAAGGTGGCAGAAGGGAAAGGTGCCTATAAGGTCGATGACAAGCCGATGTCCGATAAGCAGCGCTGGGCGCGAGTTGCTGAGCTGGAGAACCAGATGTATGAGCACGCCAAAAATCTGGAGTTTGAATCTGCAGCGAAGCTGCGAGATGAGATTGCCCACCTGAAGGAGGCGGAATAGTTTAGTTGAGGGCGGCTTTTTCGGCTGCCCTCACCGCCACGATAACTTAAAAAAACTCTGCAAAAAGTTCAGTAAGTTGTTGAAAACACTGAAAAGCGGTGCTAAAGTTCGCGCTCTTCGCAGCACTGGGTTCCCCCGCTGCAGAGTTCTAGACCCGTAGCTCAGTTGGTTAGAGCGCTGCCTTGACATGGCAGAGGTCAGCGGTTCAAATCCGCTCGGGTCTACCATCTTCAAAAGGATGGTTGCCCATCTGAATCAATAGCTCCATGAACCACTTCATGGATAGTTTCATGCGGTCTTTGGTAGGGATCGCCACTGAGAGAAAGGACAAACAATGCTCGTTGTTACTCTCCCCGATGGTTCTCGTCGAGAATTTTCCGCTCCGGTTTCCGTGCATGACGTAGCCGCAGATATCGGTCCTGGCTTGGCCAAGGCTGCACTTGCTGGCGTAGTCGACGGCAAAGAGGTTGATACCAGCTATGTCATCGATCGCGATGTCAATCTGGCCATTATCACCGACCGCCAGCCCGAAGGCCTGGAAGTCATTCGCCACTCCGCTGCACACTTACTGGCACAAGCCGTTAAGCAGCTGTACCCGACGGCCCAGGTCACTATTGGCCCGGTTATCGAAGATGGCTTCTATTATGACTTTGCCTACGAGCGCCAATTTACGCCGGAAGACCTGGAAAAGATCGAAGAGCGTATGGAAGTACTGGCCAAGGAAGATATTACAGTTAGCCGCCGACTGATGCCCCGTAAAGAAGCGGTGCAGTACTTCCGCGATATGGGCGAAGAGTACAAGGCCGAGATTATCGACAGCATCCCCAGTGATGAAGATATTTCTTTGTACCGCCAGGGCGATTTTGAAGATCTGTGTCGCGGCCCCCACGTGCCCTCCACTGGCAGACTGAAGGCGTTCAAGCTGACCAAGGTGGCTGGTGCTTACTGGCGCGGCGATTCCAGCAACGAGATGTTGACCCGTGTTTACGGCACCGCCTGGGCCAACAAGAAAGAATTAAAAGCTTACCTGCGTCGTATTGAAGAGGCAGAGAAGCGTGACCACCGCAAGCTGGCCAAGAAATACGATCTCTTCCATATCCAGGAAGAGGCGCCCGGCATGGTGTTCTGGCACCCAAATGGCTGGACTATTTACAGTACTGTCGAGCAGTACATGCGCCGCCGTCAGCGCGAGTTTGGTTACAAAGAAATCAAGACTCCGCAGCTGGTGGATTTCAGCCTGTGGCAGAAGTCTGGTCACGCGGACAAGTTTGCCGATGACATGTTTACGCTTACCAGTGAAGAGCGTCAGTTTGCCATCAAGCCGATGAACTGCCCCTGTCACGTACAGGTGTTCAATCAAGGTCTGCGCAGTTATCGCGACCTGCCGCTGCGTTTGGCGGAGTTTGGCTCCTGTCACCGCAGTGAACCCTCCGGTTCCCTGCACGGTCTGATGCGCGTGCGTGGCTTCGTACAGGATGATGGCCATATCTTCTGTAGCGAAGATCAGATCCAGTCAGAGGTTTCTGATTTTATGGATCTGCTGCACTCCGTGTACAAAGACTTCGGCTTTAATGATGTTATTTACCGCCTCTCCACTCGCCCGGAGAAGCGTGTAGGTTCCGATGAAAGCTGGGATAAGGCAGAGAAAGCCCTGGCCGATGCGCTGGATGCCGCGGGCCTGCCGTGGGAAGAGCTGCCAGGTGAAGGCGCCTTCTACGGACCCAAGATCGAATTCTCCCTGAAGGACTGTCTCGGCCGGGTATGGCAGTGCGGTACCATTCAGGTGGACTTCTCTATGCCGGGCCGTCTGGATGCGCAATATGTCGCCGAAGATGGTTCGCGTCAGTCCCCGGTGATGTTGCACCGTGCAGCCTTGGGTTCCTTCGAGCGCTTTATCGGAATTCTGATCGAGCATTACGAAGGCGCGTTCCCCACCTGGCTGGCACCACAGCAGGTGGCGATCATGAATATTACCGATCGTCAGGCCGATTACTGTCGTGACTTGGAGGCCCGCCTTGGTTCGCTGCAATACCGCGCCAGTGCTGACTTGAGAAACGAGAAGATCGGCTTTAAAATCCGCGAGCACACGCTCCAGCGTGTCCCTTATCTGCTGGTCATTGGCGATAAGGAAGTAGAGAGCCAGACGGTTGCCGTGCGCACCCGCAGCGGTGAGGATCTGGGAAGCATGACTTATGAGTCTTTCCTTGAGATTCTCGAGCAGGACGTCAGTCGCCGCGGCCGTTTGTCCGAAGATAATGCATAACAACTTGGCAACTGGGAGACCATAGCTATTAAACGAGACACTAAGGGACGGTCCAAAAAGGCCCGCATAAACGATCAGATTGAAGCGTCAGAAATCCGCCTGATTGGCGCTGATGGCGAACAGGTAGGCATTGTCTCCCTGAATGAAGCGCTGGAAGCTGCACAGCAGGCTAGCTTGGATCTCGTTGAAATTGCCCCGGACTCCACGCCGATAGTCTGTAAGATCATGGACTACGGCAAGCACGTATTCGAAGCTAAGAAAGCTAAGAATGCCGCCAAGAAGAAGCAGAAGCAGCAGCAGATCAAGGAAATGAAATTCCGCCCGGGCACCGATATCGGTGACTACCAGATCAAGCTGCGCAACCTCATCCGCTTCCTAGAGGCGGGTGACAAGGCCAAAGTATCCCTGCGCTTCCGTGGTCGTGAAATGGCTCACCAGGAGCTGGGTATGGAAATGATGCAGCGCATCGAAAAAGACCTGGAAGAGCTGGCCATTGTAGAGCAGCGACCCAAAATGGAAGGTCGCCAGATGCTGATGGTTCTCGCTCCCAGCAAAAAGAAAAAGTGAGGTTTGGGGAAGCAATTCCCGGAACCTCCTTTGAGAAGTGATTGGGCGACGGCTGCCTCCTCACTCTCACCGTGCCGATGGCTCAGGTTGTCGGCAGATACTAAAGGTGCCTGTTATGCAGGCGAATATTCACTTTGGAGTACAAAATGCCGAAAGCAAAGACTCACAGTGGCGCTGCCAAGCGCTTCAAGAAGACGGCTGCGGGCTATAAGCACAAGCACGCTAACAAGAGCCACATCCTCACCAAGATGACCACCAAGCGTAAGCGTCAGCTGCGTGGCACCCAGACTATGAACAAGTCTGATGCCGGTCTGGTCGATCGTATGCTGCGCGCCAAGTAATTGGCCCAAATCGCAAAGGTTTAAGAGGATAGAGTTATGGCCCGTGTAAAACGTGGTGTAGAGGCGCGTCGTCGTCACAAGAAGATTCTGAAGCAGGCTAAAGGTTACTACGGTGCGCGTTCGCGCGTATTCCGCGTTGCCAAGCAGGCAGTGATTAAAGCTGGTCAGTACGCATACCGTGACCGTCGCGTTAAGAAGCGTAACTTCCGCGCTCTGTGGATTACCCGTATTAACGCCCAGTCCCGTGCAGAAGGCCTGAGCTACAGCCGCCTGATCGCAGGTCTTAAGAAAGCGGAAATCGCACTGGATCGCCGTGTACTGGCTGATCTGGCTGTTTACGATAAAGCCGCTTTTGCTGCCGTAGTTGAAAAAGCTAAGGCAGCCCTGGCAGCGTAAGCTGTCACTTCAGTTGTAAAACTGAATACTTAAAATAGGGAAGGGCTGTAGCGGCCCTTCCCTATTTTTTTATGGGGTTTCCGCTATTTTTTACCGGTGGCGGTGCCAGGGGAACCCCCGCGGTGCAAATGCACCGGTTAAAACAAGCACAAAACTAGGGCCAATCGGCCTCAATCGAAGTTGGATTCAAACGGGAACAGTTCGATGCAAGATTTGCAGTCCCTCACCGAGCAGGCAATGGAGCTGGTGGAGAAGGCCGATGGCCTCGCCGCACTGGATCAGGTGCGTGTTGATTACCTGGGCAAAAAGGGCCAGCTGACGGCACTGCTGAAAGGCCTGGGCAAGCTGTCTGCTGAGGAGCGCCCGGCTGCGGGTGCCAAGATCAATGAAGCCAAGCAGCAGGTGCAGGAAAAAATTAATGCGCGCCGCACTATGCTGGAGCAGGCCGCCATCAATGCCAAGCTGGCTGAAGAGACCATTGATGTCACCCTGCCAGGGCGTGGTGAAGAGCAAGGCAATGCTCACCCCATCACCCGCACCTTAAAGCGTGTAGAAGATTTCTTTGCGGGCATCGGATTTACAGTTGAGAACGGCCCGGAAGTCGAGCAGGACTATTACAACTTCGAAGCCCTGAATATTCCCGCGCACCACCCAGCGCGCGCGATGCACGACACTTTCTACGTGGACCCCACCACAGTACTGAGAACACACACCTCTTCCGTGCAGATCCGCACCATGGAGAAAAAGTCTCCGCCGCTGCGTATTATCTGCCCCGGCCGCGTATACCGTTGCGACTCCGATGTGACCCACTCGCCCATGTTCCATCAGGTGGAAGGCCTGGTAATCGGCGAGAACATCAGCTTTGCGCATCTGAAAGGCACCATCGACCAATTCCTGCGTGCTTTCTTCGAAGCGGAAGTGCCTGTGCGTTTCCGTCCGTCTTATTTCCCATTCACCGAGCCGTCTGCAGAAGCGGATATCCAGTGCACCGCCTGTGGTGGTGAAGGTTGCCGCGTATGTTCCGGCACCGGCTGGCTGGAAATTCTCGGTTGCGGCATGGTGCACCCGAACGTGTTTGCCGCCTGCGATATCGACAGTGAAAAATACTCTGGCTTTGCCTTCGGTATTGGTATCGAGCGCCTCGCCATGCTGCGTTACGGCGTTAACGATCTGCGCTTGTTCTTCGATAACGATCTGCGCTTCTTGAAACAGTTCTAGCCCAGTGAGAGCGCGAATGGCCGAGGCGGTTCGCAGTAGCAATCGAATTGTGGAGGCCCGGGTGGCGAAATAAATATCCCGGGCGAAACGCGCACAGAGTTGCGCTGACGGAATACAGAAAGAGATCAACTATGAAAATCAGCAACTCCTGGTTGCGGGAATGGGTAAACCCGAAACTCACCACGCAGGAACTGGCCGATCAAATCACCATGGCCGGTCTGGAAGTGGATGGCATAGAAAAAGTAGCGGGTGATTTTTCCGGAGTGGTTGTGGGTGAGATTGTCGCCTGTGAACAGCACCCGGATGCGGACAAACTACGGGTGTGTAAAGTGGCCGGCCACCCCGACGGTGAAATGCAAGTGGTATGCGGTGCTCCCAATGCGCGCATTGGAATCAAAATTCCTTTTGCCCTGGTAGGCGCCAAATTGCCGGGCGATTTCAAAATCAAAAAAGCCAAGCTCCGTGGTGTAGAGAGCTTCGGTATGCTCTGCGCACAGACCGAACTGGAACTGGGCGAAGACAACGACGGTATCTGGGAACTGCCGGAAGACGCACCCACCGGTACCGATCTGCGCGAATACTTGCAGCTCGATGACGAAACCATCGAAGTGGATCTCACCCCGAACCGTTCCGACTGCCTCGGTGTTGCCGGTATCGCTCGCGAAGTGGGCGTACTGAATCGTTGCGCCGTTCAGGGCCCGGAAGTTGTCTCGGTACCCCAGCAAATCGACGAGAGCCTGCCCGTATCCTTGCTAGCCGAAGCCGCCTGCCCGCGCTACGTAGGTCGTGTCATTCGCAATATCGATATCAAAGCGGTGACACCTCTGTGGATGCAAGAGCGTCTGCGCCGCAGCGGCCTGCGCAGTATCGATCCGGTGGTAGACGTGACCAACTACGTCCTATTGGAACTGGGCCAGCCCATGCATGCCTTCGACTTGGAGAAACTCTCCGGCGGTATCAAGGTGCGTATGGCAGAAGCCGGCGAAGAGCTGACCCTGCTGGACGGCCAGGAAGTGAAGCTACAGGAAGGCACCCTGGTGATCGCCGACGAAGAGAAGCCTCTGGCCATGGCCGGTATTATGGGTGGCTTGGATTCTTCCGTTACCGAAGGTACCCAACATATCTTCCTGGAGAGCGCCTTCTTCAGCCCGCTGGCGATTGCCGGTAAAGCCCGTTCCTACGGCCTGCACACCGACTCCTCTCACCGCTTTGAGCGCGGCGTGGATTATCACCTGCAAGAGAAAGCGGTTGAGCGTGCTACCCAACTGCTACTGGATATCGTTGGTGGTGAGCCAGGCCCGGTACACGTGCGCGAGCTGACCGAAACCATGCCCGCCGAGCGCCATATTACCCTTCGCCGTGCCAAGGTGGAGTTGGGCCTGGGTATCAAACTGGCCGATGACGAAATCGTCGATATTCTTACTCGCCTGGGCCTGGAAAAAATCGACCAGAACGACGAAGGTTGGACCTTCCTCGCCCCCAGCTTCCGTTTCGATATCGCCATCGAAGCCGATCTGCTGGAAGAGCTGGCCCGTGTTTACGGCTACAACCGTATCCCTAGCGAAAGCTTTACCGCCGAGCTGGAAATTGCCCCGCGCCCGGAGAGCACCATTGCCCAGGACAATCTGGAGCAGACCCTACTGAGCCGCGGCTACTACGAAGCGATCACTTTCAGCTTTATCGATAGCGACAGCGCCGCGCTGTTTGACCCGGAAGCCGACCCGGTGGCTCTGCAAAACCCGATCAGCGCAGAGCTGGCGGTGATGCGTACTACCTTATTGCCGGGCCTGTGCAAAGCCTTGCAGTACAACCTCAATCGCCAACAAAACCGCGTGCGCCTGTTTGAAACCGGCCTGCGCTTTGTACCTGGCGCGGAGCTGCACCAGGAGCAGATGATCGCTGGTCTCGCCTACGGTAACCGCTTTGCGGAAAACTGGACGGGCAGCAAAGACAGCGTGGATTTCTACGACGTGAAAGCCGACGTGGAAGCCCTGCTGGCTCGCACCGGTGTCGCCGATGAATTCCGCTTTGTTGCCGGCCAACACTCCGCACTGCACCCGGGCCAAACCGCCAAGATTATGCGCGGCGACCGCGAAGTAGGGGTTATCGGTGCCCTGCACCCGCAGCTGCAGAAGAAGCTGGATCTGGCCAAGCCGGCCTTCGTATTCGAACTCAGCCTGGAAGCCATCGGCCAGGGTAAAGCCCCTGCGTTCCGCCCGCTGTCCAAGTTCCCGGAAGTGCGCCGCGACCTGGCCCTGTTGATCGACGCGGATGTTCCCGCCGCCAATCTGGTAGAGGCCGCCACCGAGGCCGCCGGTGAAACCTTGACGGACCTCAAGATATTTGACGTCTACCAGGGCAAAGGTATTGATTTAAATAGAAAAAGTGTCGCTTTGGGGTTGACGTTTCAGCATTCGTCGCGCACCCTTAATGACGAAGAAATCAATGCCGCTGTAGATGCGGTGGTCGGTAAATTAGAAGAAAAATATAACGCTAGTCTGCGCTAACAGGGCATGATGCTCTCGGTGTGCAGACTGAATTGCACCCCGAGAGCGTCTGCTTCCGGGTTGAAAGCCGCCGCGGTTTGGGCCGCTTCCGATCTGGAGTCGACGCCTCTGAATCAATTGGTAGGATCCAATGACAGAGGCACTGACCAAGGCCGGGCTCGCCGAGAAGTTGTACGAGGAGCTGGGCTTTAATAAGCGCGAAGCAAAAGAGATCGTCGAGTATTTCTTCGAGGAAATCCGCAATGCGCTGGAAAGCAACGAGCAGGTCAAGCTCTCGGGCTTTGGCAATTTCGACTTGCGTGACAAAAGCCAGCGCCCCGGTCGCAACCCCAAGACCGGCGAAGAAATCCCCATCTCAGCCCGCAGGGTAGTCACCTTCAAACCAGGGCAAAAACTCAAGACACGAGTAGAGGAACATGCTGGAACCGAGCAATAATGCTCAGCTACCTGCAATCCCCGGTAAGCGCTATTTCACCATTGGTGAAGTGAGCGAGCTTTGTGCCGTGAAGCCCCATGTACTGCGCTACTGGGAGCAGGAATTCCCACAGCTGAAGCCCGTTAAACGCCGCGGCAACCGCCGTTACTACCAGCACCAGGACGTTATTATGGTGCGCCAGATTCGTGCGCTACTCTATGAAGAGGGCTATACCATTGGAGGAGCCCGCCAGCAGATAGAGACCGGTAGTGAAAGGGCAGAAGTGGTGCAACTTCAACAGGTACTGCCGGAAGTGATAGCGGAACTCAAAGATGTAGTGGCCCTGCTGGATGGGAGAAAGAATTTCTAAAAAACTGTAAACCTGGGCTTGCAATCCAGCCGCACTCAGGTATGATTCACGCCACATCGAGACACGATGTCTTTAAAAATCAATCACTTAGCGAAGTGAGCGATTTTTCAAAATCGGAGCGTAGCGCAGCCTGGTAGCGCACCACACTGGGGGTGTGGTGGTCGTCGGTTCAAATCCGGCCGCTCCGACCATATATATCGTTGCCTGGCAACGGCCAAGAAACCCGCTTTTTAGCGGGTTTTTTTGTGGGTGGGATTTAAGTTCAGTTGTGCAAGATTGGGGTTTCCGAGTGGATGGTTGCATGTGAAGGCAAGCTAAACGTTAGGGTATTGGTGCGTGTGCTGTTGTTGGGGTGCTGGATCAAGCTGTGAGGCGAATAAAAAGTTATTCAGTCAGATATCTTTTGGGACGACTGGAATCAAACAGTGAGTGGAAGCAATCAATGTCAGCAGCACTTTTTATCCCTATTTTCACAGATGAAGAATTTTTATAGAAAAAATCAAAATGATATCGGGGGTGGATATTGCCATCTTCACGGTCGGGGTCGTCATCAAAGCGAAGGTAGCCGTGGTCTTCCATTAGAAGTGCTATATATGCGTCATAATAGTGGGTAGCGTCAGGTATTTCCAGGCCAAAGGATTCATGAATTGAGTGCACAATGTCGTCGTAAGAAAAGCACTCGTCTCGCGACGTTAAAATAGCATTGCGCATTATTGAAATGAATTGGCCATCGACTTCGGTCCCGGCCTTATCAAAATTGAATGAAATGTGCTCTCCATGATCAATTATCTGAAAAGGAATTGACATCGAGAAATAGCCATCACTTTTACTGATTAAAGCGCGACTGAAGCTGCCGGAAAATATGACAAAGTCGAAATCAGCCTCGTGATGGCTGCTCAAGCACGTTGGGCAAGTATTTACAATTTCCGCAATCTGTAAGATGTTACGTAAGTTATCGAACGCATCCCGGACAGCAATAAACCCTCGCATTCTATAATCTGGGACGTTCTTGAAGTAAAAGGCACTCATAGGTCTCGATGCCTTTCATACTCTAGATTTAGAATCCCATCGAGATATTCTTTGGAGTAATCACTGTCTCCAATCATGTTAGTTACTCGACTGATAAGTTTGCCAATTAGCCGAGGAGAGGCTCCTTTTTCTACACCGAATTGGCGGATAGAGTCTTCAAGTGATTCTGCTTCATCCAAGACGAAGAGATCTTTCTGTGCTTCAATTTCTCCGGCAGACGGTATTCTAAGGTCCATGTAATTTTTTTCTGACATGAAGTCTAAACCGGTGCGTACCTGTTCTACTACGTTATTGTCAGAGTTGGCTCCTAAAATCAAATGGCTTTCTAAGAATGAGCGAGCCATCATCGTATATAGAGCGTTTCGAAAGGCTGGGCGCTGGTTTAGATTTTGAGCGAAGCAGATAACAAAAGGAAATTCCAATCCTTTTGCATTGTTGATGTTTGAGATAAAAAATTTATCAGGGTCGCTCATTTTTGTTTCGAAGGAAACGTTGGCGTCCCAATTAAATTTGTTTTTTACCGCTAATTTTAGTTCTGGTATTACATTGTATATATAGTTACTTCTGTCCAAGAATATGACAGCAATATCACCTTGCCTTACAGATGGGTGCCGAAGCTTGATCCCATTAACCACCTCTAGCAGGCTTTCCGAAATTGCTTTGCCTGCATTTAGAGTCTGGATTGTTGTGCTTTTGAAGTCATTGGGTATGTCCTCAAAGCGTCTCAAGGGGTCTCGAGAAACATGAGCGCGATTTCCGTGCTTGGAGTAGCGATAACCGCATGAATCCCACTCACCGGGTTTTAGCCATCTCAATACTGGAGTCTCAAAAAGCCCCATTCCCAATGCATGAGAAAACATAAGGTTCTTGGGGTCTGTTCGGTAGCATTTTTTCAAGACCATATCTGCGCGATTAACTCGGTCATCAATGGGCTGGAAAATGTTTTGAAAAACATCCCCGGCTACAAAAACTTTTTTCTCTGTTACTAGTTCACATAGATCGATGAAACTATCAGGAAAATCTTGGCTTTCATCAATAAACACGTAATCAAATATGTAAGTTTTTTCTCCAGGAATTTTCCTGATATCGTCGATTGCCCGTTTGCAGAGACTTTCAAATGTTCCTGATTGTAAATTGCCGAATGCGATCTCATATTGGTAGCATATATACCTATACATTCCAGATAAAGGATCTTTCGCGCTTCCCCAAGAGTGAAAGCAAAATAGCTTGTCTGTCCATTCAATCTGACGATCGACGCGCATGAAATCAAAAAAATCTGGAATCCTGCTTCTCATTGACGCTGCAAGTACTTTGTTGAAGCAAGTAAATGCAATTCTTGCTTGGTCGTCTCTCGAATAAATTTCTTTTATTTTGTGTAGGAGGAGCTCGGTTTTTCCCGATCCTGCTAGCCCCTGGATTACAAATTTTTTGTTTGACCCTGTGCGAAAAACAAAGCTAGTTTGATCAGTGTCGAATAGAATGATTTTTGATTTTACAGAGCTGAGTAGATCCTTGGCTTCTAAGTCAATTTTTGAAATGTCATTAATACTACCTACAACCAGAGAGGTGATTAAGTCTACCAATCTTGTATCAGAAGTTTTTTCTACGGTCAATTCTGAAAAGTCAATATCCTTATTAGGGTTGTTAGAGAATATTGACAGCCAATGCTTTTTTCGCCCAATTTTTTCACGGTATTTAAATTTTTCGGACAAGTAAGATATATCTTCAATGAAGTCATCAATATAATCTTCGAAGGCATCCTGGTCATTTCCCATATTTACAAAACATGGTTTCATTCCGGATGAGAATATAACTATGGCGTTGTCATAATCGTAGGTAGCATCCTCTTTTGATAGAGGTCTATGAAGTACATAAGTTTGCTTTCTTGTTGTTTCGGCATGAGTTGCGATTTTTTCCATCAATCCACTGCCGTTGACTAACTCTTGAGCTTCGGGTGCAAAGAAGCAATAACCAGCCATTTTGAGATTCTCCGCTAGGTTTTCGTGTTATCTACACTGCAGCTGAACAAAAGGCATAGGCTTGCTCAGGACTACAAATGAGAACTTCTTTCAAACTAAGAATTTTTGAGTGCGTATCATGACAGAACTAGCAATGTGCTGTTAATTTTTCAATTTTTGCAAGCTACGTTAAGCATCTTTTCTTGAATCAATTTGAAAATCATTTTCTTTATTCCTTCGTTTAAAAAAAGTGACTTAGAATATAGAAAACCTTTATTCATTCTTCCAATATTCACTCGGCCTGTATTTTCAGTAAATTCTTCTAGTTTTAGATCGAGTGTAATTCTGTTGTTTGAAATAATATTTTGACGAATTCTTCTCCAGCGAACCTCAGGCAGTTCTCTACTTAAATCATCAAGAATGAAGTAAATCTTATGATTACTAAATGCTAACCAAGAGCGCTGTGTGGATGTCTTGAAAATCAGCAGTAATGTTACTTCCTTGATGTTTTCAGATGAATGGTCGAAGTATTCGCTCGACTTTAGTACTTTTAAAATTCGAGTTTGGCTTGCGAACTTGCGTGCACCAAGCAGCAGTTGAGATAGCTTCATTCGGTATCTCCAGGGAAACTTTCAATTTCTTCTCTTTCTTCATGTTGGTCTAGCGAACTAATTATTCTAGGTAGGATCAGGGGCCAACTTATTCCGATGGTAATGCAGGCAGCACGATTAAGCTGCAGGATGCCAAAGGCTGCACCGACGAAACCTCCTAGGCCTGCGCCCAGCCCCCATAGTAGAATAAGCCATACAATGTTGGGTCCACGATAAATTAGCTTTAGTACACTGTCTCGGCCCGAGAGGTGCATAAGCCAGTCAAGTAGCACAACCAGAAACCCCATTGTTGCCGATGAAAGGGCAAATAAAGCAAGTGGATAATGGGTACCGTCAACTAATTTACCCTCATTCGATAGCAGGAGAGAGGCCACTCCTCCAAACAGCTGTTCCATAGCTTTCCTTCGTTATCATGGCTCTAGAGCCAAATTGATTTGCTGATACTAGGCGTCGACCAAGGTATCAATTAATGGGGCAAGTGGTTACTGAACAGGAAAGATGTATGCTTCAAAGTTTGATCAGTAGCAATCTCTAAATGATAACATTATTTGGCGCATATATAATCAGTCTCTTAAGGTACCCACATAGTTAGTGACAGAAATCCAAGGGAAGGCGCTTGCTCATCCTGGTGCTTTAGTTTTTGCGCCGCTATTCACACAACCAGCAGCTGGCCTAAATGTCCATTCGTGAGAGGAAGTAATGACTTGTGATCCGCCTGGAGCAGAAGTTTGCTCAAATTTTGAGCTATTTATCCATATTTGCTAATGCCCCTCGTAACGACGTGTAGTGCTCGTAACGGGAGGCTGGCTAGGGGTTCAGTGAAGATTTCTCTGATCTCTTGGTCTGCAGCCTCGATGAGTCCTTTCAATAGCTCACTATCTATTGAGCCTAAAACGGCTTCGGCAGACTAACTATGGGCAAGCCTACGAAGTTACCGTTGGGTCGCAGATCTGCAATAATTCGGGGCACCCTAGGATTGGAGAGAGGTGTCAGTTACGTAACAAGTATCAGTTCTGGAGGCTCTTCATCCGTAAAGGATGTGAAATGCTGGGAGTTTGTGTTCAGACTTTGGAAAAGTTTGTTTTGGATAGGAAATTGGCAATCACGGCGTTGAGTGTTTGGAGTGGGGCTAGATTAGCAGGGGGTAGCTGAGAGGTAGTGCCGGCAGTTGCCTATGCCGTGTACCCAACGTTTATTGAACTGGCTGTAAGCTTGTTGCATAGCCACCACTGATCCCATCAAGCATCGAAAGCCGTTTCCAAAAATTCAGTTGAATCAAAATGTACTTAGTGTCTTCAGGCGTCTTGGTGATATTGGCACGGATAGGAGTAAGGCCCACAAGTGCCACTAAGGCGGTAAGGGCGTTTTATTTCAGTAAAGCCTGGAATTTCAAATGACCTCACCAGCGGCTACTTGTACGGTTGGTTTTAATCCAAAATAACCAAGCAATAGCACTAGTGTGGAGAGGTGACTTGCAAGATGGTAACTCCACGCTGAACTCAATATTTATCCCTACAGCGGAATCCCGCTCTTCCAATATTTAACAAAGGAGTGCGGATACGAGTATAAAACTAATGAGTCAATTAAATCATTAGTGGACTTTCACATTCCCCGGTTTAGCCTTTAGTTAGCCATGTGATTGAGAATATTGCTCTTTAATTTTTTAAGAAAAGCATGGGGTTAATTTCAATGTGAATTGAGTTTTCCAATGGTTAATTGATATTTCCTCAGTCGAAAATAACTAAAAATATAGGCGCGAAAATAATCTTATTGGAATTTATTCAGTTTGTTTCAATCTAAAAGCTGCGTAGAATCGATAGATATTTTTGGTATTTTGGTCGTAATTGAGCGAGCCGATTAAAAAGGCCTTAGAGGCTTGAAAATTTTTGAAAGCTTCAAAAGAGCCAAGAGCTTTTAAAAGACCCATCCCCTCAAAGGAGAACGGTAGCGTGACGTAAGAGTAAGTAAAAGGCGCTGACCCAAGGTGCTACCAACACCTGGGGCCAGCTGACCAAATTGATAGCATAAGTATCAAGATGGCTATATGGATAATACGCTAGAAACCCGCTCGTCTTCAATAAAGTGGAGTACATTCAGCGGCTTGGGGCCAGATCCCAAGCTCTGGATGCCTAGCGCCCGCCTTTTCCTCTTCTATGCCTACCGCCCCCGCGCACCACCCCACATTTCCTCCAAACGTCAAGCCCAAGCTTCCCCACCCCGGAAGCGCCCAAACTTTGACCATCGAAGGAAATAAGTATGTTGATCTTAAAGCGACGGACAGGTGAACCTCTAAGGATTGGAGCAAACGTCTCAGTCACAGTGTTGGAGATTAAAGGTAATCAAGTGAAGATAGGCATAAGCGCACCCAGATCACTGCCCATCTACCGTGAAGAAATTTATGTGCGGATCAAAAAGCAGCTGAAAGCGAAGGCCTGAAAGCGCTTAAAGCGGCAGCCGGGAGGGATAATCTTGCCTCTCTGGTGTACCCGTATTGAAAAGACTAGAGGGGTTATATAGGAAATCGTCCATTGTTATTTAGCGGAGTGAACTAGTAGCCAAATTGGGTCCCAGATTACCAGAGAAAAATAGCCGATGAACCCAGTAGAAAAAAGTCAAAGCGATCCAGCGTGCTACTGCATACGCTTGTTTGGGATTTTAAATTTCCACAATGAAAGATTAAGCTAGTGATAGGTGATCCTGAGCGCATTGTAGGAAGCCTATATTCCCTCATAAAATTTGGTGAGCTTGATTTGCAAGGAGTAGTCACTATATAAGCGGTACATGAGCCACAGTATTTAATTTGCCCTGGCAGACTGGCACGATGCCCCCTCAATCAACTTCGGAGAAAAGCTCTCAATCTAAGCGCGCCAATGCTCGTAATCACAATCAAAATTACAACCAGTTCCTCTATTGGTACCGCAAGCTATTTGAACAAGGTTCGGTGCCAAATACCCTGAATTTGTTCCCGCGAGTATCAAGTCCCCCGCAGACACTACGAGAGATCTGGGTATATTGGATTCTCTAATGGCATAAAGCTGAAGTTGATACCCGTGTAGTGAGTCAACCTGGTCAGGTGTTTGTGCCCAAGCTTGAACGGCACGATCATCCTCTTTTAACGCATGTTCCAGTGATTGATCATGCAGAGTGATATAGGATTTACCAAGCGCTACGCAGCATCCAGCATCGAACACTGCATTCCATTTATTATATTTTCACCAAAGCGAATAATAGCCAGGCCACAATTTTCAATGTAGTGTTTAATCCGTATCGCGTTGACCTTGGCAGATTTATGATCTCGGCAGAAAGAGTTAGCTTCCACGCCAAGACTATCGCCAGCTGCATCACTGGCATAGTGATTGGTAAACGCAGAGGAGAAAGAGATTTCCAGTCCCTGCTTATTGCAGCCTTCAATTATCTGGGTTCTTCAGTCAGAGTGTATTTTTCCAGAGAGTTATACTTTCAGTTTTATAGTTGAGTTACTTAATAGTGGTAAACAATGGAGTTTGATACTTAGGAAATGACTTACAGTAGGAATTTGACTTGAGAGAAGGGGGCTATTGATTGAGTCAATTAGGATATATTAATGCGTCATTAGCGCTGAAGTATAAGAGCAAAATCCCTTTTGGCTCTTACTTATTGGTGGTTAAGGTAGCCTTATGGCTTAAACACCACATTTTCTGGCACTTTTCCAGATGGCAGTCTTGTAGAGTGCAATTGTGAGATGAGCCACTTTCCTTTCACTTTCTGTAGAATAGCGCTTTCGAGCCAATAAACATCCTGGCTCTCATTCTTTTTAGCAAAATTGGCCTTATTCCAATAGTTGATTGTGACTAGGTCTGGCCTCTCATCAAAGTCAATAATGCTAAAGTAATTGGTTCTAACAGTATCTGATGGCTTTGCTACCTTAATTAGATCTTCAATCGTCCATACTTCACCATGTTCGAGCAAGAGAAAAGATTCAGTTACGGTGCCTCTCATACGCTCATGGTCTACATCGGATAGGTAATTTAGAAGGTTCTCGATAGTTTTGAATGCTTCAGGCTTCTCTTGCGCCTGTGCGTTACCGATTGTCAAAACAAACAACATCAATGTAAAAACAATATTTCGCATAAGTTATTTTCCTGGTTTTTAGAGGTTAATTATTAGTAAAGGAAGTGTTGATTTTACAACATTTACTTCATCAAGTGCCTAAACTCCTTAAGGTGAGGGAGGCTATAAATGTTAGGCGAGTTCCGATCGGAGCAGGTTTTCGCTGATGCTGTCTATTTTTTAAGCAAAAAATTTGTTTTTGGGATCTCAGAGCCCATTATACGGCATACCAGAGTAAGTTTAGATATTTGTACACTCTGCGCCAATGTTCTCCGGCCGGATTACACCTAAGATACGGCTCGAGTAAGGATTGTTGCTGAATTCTGTTGAGCTGATGTTCCTCAATGATAACGCCGAGATCATAGAAGCGATCGCCCATAGCCGCGTATTCCCAATCAATGGCATAAAGCCGCCCGGTCTTTTTAGTGATGAGATTTCCAGTGCTTAAAATCATTATGGCAAAGAAAGAGCCTACTACTTAGCTGTTCCGCGGCAGCAATATGGGAAGAAATTGTTTGGTAAAGCTGTACTAGTGTGGGGTAGAAATTTGCTTGTTCATTAATCGAGCTCCAATAATGATCAGCTTTAAAGGATATATCCAAGTGGGTATCAATTTCGGGGAGGTTGTGGATTTCATTAAGTAAATTGGCAACCTATTCCGGAGCATTGGCATCACTTCCATTCCAAGGTGCGCTTCACAAAGCGGGTAACTTGGTATTGATATGCTGGGGCACTGTAAACTAAAGGAGCGTATAACTCGGCACTACTTGAACTCACAAGGAGGTAGGTCTCTGTTTGTCGGTTTAAATCTAGAGCACTGCTGTATAGTGAATTGATACGTAGAAGAAATAGCTCTTGGTTTGCCTTGAGAGGAAATGTTTGGTTCGTTTGCCCCTGTAAGCCGTCTGACCACAATGGATTTGGATGGGCTCCATAGGGCCAGTCCTGGGGAAGCATAACGTAGAACTAATATCTTTGCCGGCTGATTAATTGATTGAAGCTGAATCTTATCAAATATTGTAGGCCATTCTAGAGGCACGTAATAGTGATGAACTTAATTTCAAAAGTAAAATTTGGGTGAGTAGTGTGTTTTAAATTGCGAGTCTTGATTGAAAATGATGGCTGGAGGATTATTCTTGCGATAAGCAATATTCTTCAAAGTATGATTCTTTGAGGGGAAATTGATTCATGAAATTTGTAGTTATGGTCCGCTTTGCAGCCCTCAATTAAAATAGGGTGTGTCAGATTTTTCCTGAAATAGTACAACTAAAACCGCCTAACACTAGGCGTGCCCGATTTAAAGCCGGAATCCGGAACTGTTACAGCTGGCGATCTGTTCTCCAGATCGCCGAGAGAAATAATCTGCCTATAGCTGACTAGCTCACGCAGAGTTTTGAACATCCTTGCAGAAGACCACTTCACTTTTTAGTCGATAACTATTAAGAAAAGGTGACTGCACGCTCATTCAGATCATAATACTGAGTATTAACCTTAATCTTTACAGAGCTACCGGTAGCATCAAACCAGCCGAGATACCCGGTAACCTCTAGGCTTTTATGGGTAGTGGCCATCGCCTCACGTAAACGCTGGGCCCAGGGCCTTAACTTCTCACCATCATAACCTGACCCGCAAGCGCAGAGATGCAGATCGACAAAATTGCCAGGCAAACCCTCTTTAACCAGCGTGCCCGCTAGCTGCGTGGGAGTATAGGTTTTCCATACTCCGCCCTGCCACGACTCTACCCCTCTATCGAAAACTTTTGCTTGTTTATTCTTACCACTATTGCGTTGTGCACCAATTTGCTTGCCATCGCCACCGCCGGTACCATGAGCAACAATATAAAGAGTGTCACCAGATTTGAGGCTACTGAGACACTTATCTATCCAGCGGTACATAGACTTACCAATACCAGATGTTACCTTGTTGGCAAGAATTTGATTCTTCGGAATATCCCATGCACTTGCCATATTCTCAGCAAACTCTAGCATTTCATCACTGTTTACCGGTAGGTAAATGTACTTTGCCATTTTTTACACCTTGTTATTATTACAACGCCAAAATTATAACACCAAGCCTTGCAGATTGAATTATTCAGGGCACCCAAAAATTGGAGAAAAGTCTCAGTTTTGCGACAAGCATCGGTTCTGGTGGCTACTCATATCTGATTTGGATATAAAGGTAGGTGAAATGTTAAGAACTTGTATTTAGGCTTTAGAAAACTTCACTTTTTGGTAATAAGTCAGAAATCGTAGTGTTGATAGATTGGAGCAGGGTTAAATTAGCAAAGAGGAAACTCCGATAGTGAATCAGACCATGTACCCTATGTTTATTGAGCTTGCTGCACGAATGCATAGTTGAATCAAAGTGTAATCAGGGTGTTTAGGCGTATTTGTGATATTGGCCCAGATCGTGTTTAGGTCTACATAGCCCATACTGGCCGCGATAACGCTTTTATCCAATAAAGCCCAGGATTTAAATAAGTGGCCTGTAACGCTGTCTTCAGGATTAGCTGGGATTCATTTAAGAGATGTATAAAACAGCTGACATTGATTAAATTTTCCAGCCATAGAAGGGCAACGCTTTGTAGCTTTAACGATTCACAGTGATCGCGTACGCTGCCCTGGGTTATCGTTGTGCCAAGTTTGAGGCCTTAAATAGCTCCAGATGGCGAAGAATCACTTCGATATATGGTCAGGCCAGCCTTTTAGCCGATATAAATTACGATATGGTAATGATTGCTCATTACGGTATAGGCTACGTTATTAAGTGTAAAATTCGATGCCAACCTATTCATAGGCTTTTCAATTCACTGGTGCTAGGCGTAGGGGTAAATGCACTGATAAGAGGGTGTTACACCAAGAAATATTTGGATGATTCTGGGCTGAGTTCTTGGTTATTCTCATATTGGTATGGATAAATAGCAGGTGTTTTATTAAATTTCGTCAGTGGGGTTGGCGGTTTAGGCTTTATATTTGGTGAGTGTTGAGAAGTGTCCTTAGGTTATTTGGTGTCAATAATGAAAGTGGGTGAAGTAGCTAGACTTTCGAGGGAATACGTTTATTTGTATCCACATACGACAAATAGAGCCAGTAAAGTTTAGCTGTAGTTGGTTTGTCCGCTAAGTGACTATAGCTTGTCTATAGTACGAACTGCTTACCTCTTTACTCAGAGGGCTTTGATAGTTTATCGATCCGCTTAAGATATAATGAGTGAATGAATGTGATGGACGGATGTTAGTCATGCCATCGGTTAATTTAAGGTTTCTATTAATCTGTTAGCAAATGACTGTGGAGGATGCCGGTGAGATTTCTAATCTCATGCCTGTCAATACTAAGTGATCACCGCCCAATAGACTTCCCCGGTCTGCTTTCGAGAGCCTTGTTTTTTTCACTCAGTTGGGTTGTTGGCGCTTCATTAGGTGCGCAGGAAATCAGTTCCTCAGACCTGGGGCAAGATACGCCTACTACAGATGTTGCTGCTGATTATCTGAGGAAGGAGTTAAAAGGCACCCAGAATTTGGTTTGGACCGGACATAAAATACCCGATACTGATTCCGTTAGCGGGAGCTTGCTCTCAGCCTTCATTTATGGTGGTAAGCCAGCAATTCCCAGTAAAATCAATCCGGAGACTCGCTTCGCCATTGAACAATGTGGTGCTGAGGAGCCCGAAATAATTGAGAATTTCTCAGGAAAGACTGTTGGATTGGTGGATTTTAACCAAGGCACTCAATTGCCAACTGGCATTGATCCAGACTTAATCGTAGCGATAATCGACCATCATGCGATTGGTGGATCGCCAATTAATATTCCAAATGTAATCAGTATAGAGACTAGGCCATGGGGATCGAGCGCGACAATTTTAACTGATCATGCTCAGAAGTTTGCTATTGAATTACCAGTTCATCTGGCGTGTATGGGATTGGCTGCAATTCTATCGGATACAGTTAACCTAACGTCACCTACCACAACCGAGTACGACAAAGTCTATGTAAAAAAATTGGCGAAGAGAGCTGGTATAGATGATATAGATAAATTTGCAGAGCGGATGTTGCTAGAGAAATCAGATCTTGGTGGGTTTTCGGCCAAGGATATTATTTTACTTGATTTTAAAGATTTTGAGTTCGGAGGAAAAGAAGTTGGCATTGGTGTTGCTGAAACGCTGACAGCTCAGCAGTTAATCAACAGAAGGTATGAACTGAAGTCTGCCATGGGCGAGATAAAAAAAGAGAAAGGTATCGATCACCTGATCTTCGCAATTGTCGACACTCGTGAAAATAAATCTTATCTACTTTGGAGTGACACCTCAGACAAAGATCTTATTGTCTCCGCTTTTGGGGACCAGGTAGTAGATGATATGGTTGTTGCTAAAGGGGTGATCTCGCGAAAACGCCAAATTGGCCCAGCAATTCAAAGAGCTTTAGAGAATTGAAACATTGACTGATTTATTGAGTTCTCTGAAAAGATTATATTCCTGCGATGCCCATTTTGGGCGAGAATCAAATTAGGTGTAATCATTATCAAGAAAAATAGATACCAAGAAAGTCGGAATAAATCTGGCTTATACCAAATGTGAGGCTTTACTACGATTCAAATAATGGAACGCCTTTGATTTCACTGACGAAACGATGACTTGATCATAAACGATGATCGTGATTGAAATAGTTTCAGGCTAGCGAATACAGCGAGAGTCTTTTGAGCCGTACTCAACTAGATAAAATAAGCTGTGTGAGAGATGATACTTCATCTGTTGCAGTCGATAAAATATTGCAATAAATTTTTACCGTTTCGCCTTTAAATAAAGGGGTAGAGGACAAGATTAATGAAAAATTTAAAGCGTCAATAAATTTTTACTTGCCTCAGGGTAATCATCCCCATTACGTCATTAAGAACTTGTTTTATAAAGCTTTCGTAAAAGTAAAGGTGAGATTCTATATGAATACTATCCGAGCGTTATCTCCATTGTTAAAAGCTGCACGAGTAAATAAAAAATTGTTAATTACTTTTGGTGTTCTTTAGTAGGCTATCATTCAGTTTAAGCCAAAAGGCTGGGGTTGAACTTCGGTGTTTTTAGGTGTTGGAATTTCAAGTTGGCAACAAAACCATAAAATCGAGTATTAATCTCAAGCTATACTATGTTTAGCAACATGCGTACCCTTACTCATATTATGCGTAATAACTTCCCTTTTCGTTTGACAATATTCTTGTAATCCCACTGAATTACCTTTGATTTTTTTAGCCAGCGTTTTAGATCAGTTGTATTTATCTGTATTGCCTCTGTATAACGAATAGAAGCATCTTTAAATTTTCCTGTCCCTGGTTCGAGCTTAGGCTCGTCAAAGTCTATACCGCTCCAGAACATCAGGCGAATGCAGTCTTTTAGTTTACTGTATCCTACAATTGGATTGCCCTCTAAAAACCATACAGGGTGGCCGTGCCAGATCTTACTTTCAGCTTTTGTCAAGCCTTTATCAATAAGCTGTCGTAAAGTATCGCATATCAGCAGCTCTTCACCGACCTGTGCTGAATTAAAATCATCGATCGTTTCATATTTCATGGTTATCAATCTTTCAGTCTCGTCGAGCATTAACGCTAGTTTCAGGCATGTCTAGAGTGGCGGTGTTGAGTTATTTTTTTAAGTGGAATAAACATATTAAAAAATGTTAGATGGTATCATCCTTAAGTATCTATTCTAGCATCTAGAGCTTGGTTTAGAGGGTGAAATCTGAACCAAGATTGAGCAGTCGTTATCTATCATCTGTCAAGGGTAAAATTATTCGGTCCCTGTATCACCTGATTCTTGGTGTCTTAAGTCCCAAAACAGATCGCTACACTTATCGAGATTACCGGAGCCACAAATATACAGGTCTTGGACAGGATGCGCCAATCCGCAAAGTAAATAAAGAGCCGGTTACTCCACGCTTGATACAACCCCAAAGTATTAAGGTAGATATCACAATAGATCAAATAAAACCTATGTTCTAAATCCGGGGAGAGTGAATTTTCTGGGCGATGATGGCATTACGAATATTCGAATTGTAGTTAATGATGGTACCAGTAATAGTTTTCGCTGACCAATCACGATAGTTCTCTAGTTTTTGACCTCCAGCAGTTCTTGAGTGATTTGTTGGCAGAATAGCGTGGTGATATGGTGGTTTTCTCAGCTGGAATCGAAAGGATGGTGAAAGATTCTTACTTGGTAATATTTGAGCTACTTTGGTCTTCAAGTCTCTCTGAAAGCCATTGTTCTGTCATGATCTATCTACAATGTGCATCTTATCGCTTTATTCGGTTTGTTTGACGCATTATCTAGATTAAATGGTTGTGCTTTGTTTAAGGGCATAGTGAAAATAGTGGCACAAATTAGGAGGATCTAATAATGATAAAAACAACAGCCAAGTGGGTTGGCGGGATACTATTGCTTGGGATGGTTGCAATCTCGGTCTTTGCCGTCAATGCAATTTATTTTAAACCATGGTCTATCAATGTATATTTTGAGCGAGCCTTTATAAAAATTCAAAGTACCAGCCCGGAAACACTCTCAATTTTCCGCATACTGGAACGATTTGGGATTGATGGCCATAATGCCCATCTTGATGATGTTTCAGAAAAGATGAAGCAACATGAGATACAGATAGTTAAGGATGAACTATCTACTTTAAGGAGCTATGACAGATCTAGCCTCAATGACCGGCAGGCAATATCCTATGATATTCTGGAGTACTACCTGGAAAGTCTAGTAGAAGGAGAGCGCTGGAGGCATCATAATTACCCTCTCAATCAAATGTTTGGTGTGCAAAATACTCTTCCGGAGTTTCTTGTTGAGTTGCATCAAATTAACAATGTCAAAGAAGCGAATTATTATCTCTCCCGTTTAAGTGAAGTAGATAGAAAGTTTTCTCAAGTATTGGATGGGTTGAAAATTCGGGAACAGAAAAAGATACTGCCTCCACGCTTTGTAATTGATCGTGTGTTAAGCGAAATGCAAGGGTTTATTAACGTTCCGGCACATGAAAATATACTTTATACCTCTCTGGAAAATCGCTTGGATACTCTTGAAGCTTTACCAGATCAAGAGCGTACACGTATTCTTGACAGAGGAAAAATATTAATTGAAACAGATGTCTATCCTGCGTACGCAAGCTTGATCGCTTACTATCAAGAATTACAGTATAAGGTTTCAGAGAATAATGGCGTTTGGGCTCTCCCGGAAGGTGATGAATTTTATGCATATCAAATACGTATTCATACCACTACAAATCTGACTCCCGATGAACTGCACAATACGGGCTTGATGGAAGTAGAGCGCATAGAAGATGAAATGAAGCAGATTTTTGCTTCTGTTGGTCTTGATACGGGAAGCATTAATACCCGTTTCTCTGCTATAAATAATGATCCTCGGTTTCTTTATGAAAATTCAGATATGGGCCGTGAGCAGATTATCAAAGACTATCAATTGATTATCGATGAGATTAACGCAGGTATTGACGATTATTTTAATATAAAACCAACTGCGGGCGTTGAAGTTAAGCGAATTGCAGAGTTCAAAGAACAAGGCGCACCTAAAGCATACTATATGCCCCCGGCAATTGATGGGTCTCGCGGAGGGGTGTTTTATGTAAACCTGCGCGATGTCCATGAAACAAAGAAATTTACCATGCGAACCTTGGCTTATCATGAGGCAATTCCAGGGCACCATTTTCAAGGGGCAATTGCAAAAGATTTAGAGGGATTGCCAACTTTTCTTAAAGCCGTGTCAAATACAGCTTATGCGGACGGCTGGGCTCTTTATACAGAGAAGCTAGCCAAGGAGATTGGTTTTCAAGATGATCCCTATGATGATCTTGGGCGATTACAAGATGAGATGCTTCGTGCTGTTCGTTTAGTGGTAGATACCGGTATACATCACAAGCGCTGGAGTCGAGAAGAGGCGATTGAATATATGGTGAAAACGACCGGTTTTCCGAGAACTGAAGTCACCACTGAGGTTGAGCGCTACTTCGTGATGCCGGGTCAGGCTGTAGCTTATAAAACTGGTATGTTAAAGATATTGGAGTTGCGAGAACGTGCTCGTCAAAAGTTAGGGAGTAAATTTGATATACGTGAATTCCATGATGTGGTACTAACTAATGGTGCCGTACCGCTGATGGTGTTAGAGCAACTTGTTGACCGCTGGATTGCCACTAAGAAAGTCTAAGAGAGTTAATAAAGAGGCATTTCAAGCGGTATCATTTGCTATTAAGAGTGAGCTCGCGTTAATTGTAATAGAGATCAACAAGATCATTGTAGCGCCTGAAAGGGGGTTGAGTTCAACTCATACCCCACTACTGAATTCAAGCAGATAATGGCCTGCTTTCTGCGGGTCATTTTTTATTTATCCCTTAGAATCTCCATCGCAGCATTATGCCCAGGCACTCCAGTAACGCCGCCTCCCGGGTGGCTACCGGAACCACAGAGATACAGGCCCTGAATCGGCGTGCGGTAATCCGCAAAGCCCATAAAAGGGCGGTTGCTCCACAGTTGGTCCAGGCCTAAGGCACCATGGAAGATATCGCCACCCATCAAGCCAAACTTGCGCTCTAAATCCAGCGGTGAGTGGATTTGTTGGGCGATGATGGAATCACGGAAATTGGGTGCATAGTTGTTGACGGTATCGATAATGGTCTGAGCTGCCTGCTCACGGTAGTTGTCCCAGCTCTTACCCTCCGGCAGTTCTGGAGCAAATTGTTGGCAGAATAGGCTGGCGACATGTTGGCCCTCGGGGGCCAGGGAGGGATCGATGGTGGAGGGGATCAATATCTCGACAATGGGTTGCTTTGACCAGCCGTATTGAGCCGCATCTATATAGGCCTGCTCCAGGTAATCCATGGTAGGGCCAATGACGATTCCCGACTTGTGGTGCGGTTGTACGTGAGTACCGGGTTTGCATGTAAAGTCTGGCAGTTCAGACAGTGCGACATTCATACGGAAAGTGCCGGACCCCACTCTAAAACCACGTACTCTGCGGTGAAATTCCGGCTCCAGATGTTGTTCGTCAATCATCTGGGAATAGAGCAGTTTAGGGCCGACATTGGCGATTACTTTATTAGCTGCAATAGTTTCCCCGCTACTTAGCCGTGCTCCGGTAGCGCGACCACCATCGATAAGCACCTCTTTGACTTCAGCGTCTGTGCGAATAGTGACCCCGAGCTGCTCTGCCTCTTTACGCATGGCTTGAGTGATAGCACCCATACCACCCATAGCATGGCCCCAAGCGCCTTTCTCACCGTTTACCTCGCCAAACACATGGTGCAAGAGCACATAGGCGGAACCGGGAGTGTTGGGAGCGGCATAGTTGCCGACAATAGAGTCAAAGGCGAACGCAGCTTTTACATGGTCATTTTCGAACCAGGCATCCAGCACGTTGGTAGCACTCTTGGTGAACAGGTCCAGAGCGTCTCGGCGTGATGCCATACTTAACTTTTTCGCTCTAAGCCCAAATCCACCAGCGCGAACCAGGTCTATAAGGCCACCACCCACGTTGGGGGGAGCGCGCAGTAGCTCTTCGCGTAAAATATCCGCAACGGTTTCTAGCATGGCATAAAAGTCAGGTAAAGTAGCTGCGTCTCTCTCTGAGAAACGTGCTACCTCTGCTTGTGTATCCACAAGATTCTTATGGAAGGAAAGACTATTGACTTCTGAAAGTGGGAAGAAGTTTGATTGAGGCCGTAATTTGATTTCCAGGCCATGCTCTCGTAGATGGAGGTCTTCGATGATCTTGGGGTTAAGTAGGCTCACGGTGTAGCTTGCCACAGAGTTTTGGAAGCCTGGGTGGAATTCTTCAGTAACCGCAGCACCACCAACAATCGACCGGCGTTCAAGAATCGTTACATTTTTTCCAGCTTTAGCCAAATAGCAGGCACAGACAAGGCCATTATGGCCACCACCTATAATCAAAAAATCCTTCATTATTATTCTCTGAGTAGGAAAAGGTTAGGATCAATTGTCGTCAAAAACCGAAAAAAAATAAAGAGTCCAAAATCAGATTATTATCGATACCATTTTGTCTATTGCTAGGTCTAAAGTTTTTTAGATAAATTAAGGTGGGAGAAATACTTGTACAAAACTCTATATTATTTCCGCTTTAGTGCAAAATTAGTGTTTACTGCATCCTTGATTAAAACTATGCGGCTTCAAAAAAACTGCCCAGTTAAATATACTGAACTCAAGGAGCCTAAAGGGGAGCACCCGTAGTATTATTTGTGAAGCGTTAATCTATATCACTTCTTATTAGATTTTCTCTGAAATTAATTGTGTGCACTTCCATCATGCATGCAGACATTTTGGGATGCGTATTGGCAACTATCTATAACGAAGTTTTATATCGGGTTTTTAAATTACCTTGTCCTTTTGGTAGGCTGAAGCCAAGTTGAGTTTAACTCAATACACGAGAAGTATGAGTTCAGTTTCGTAGATTAATTTCCTGGTTGATGCTAAAAAGTAAAAAAATATTGCAGCTATTAAGTGTGAAATGTATGAAAAAAATCACTCTTCAATACTAAATTTTCTTTGTTATTACCTCCTCTAGGAATTACTTTAGTTAGCATAGACATGCCTTATGGAGATGATATTTTGTGTCCAGTGAAAACCTTTCCAGAGTGTTAGGTGCTCAAGAAGCAATATTCACAGAATTAGCCAGGAGGACCTGTGGAGGTACTTTAGTTATTTCCTTCATTAAAGTTCTTACACCACTAAGCGTTGAGCAATTAAAGTCTGGATTTGCATCGATTCATAAAATTTATCCTCTATTACAAGCACGTGTTGAGTCTGGAGAGCAACTTCGTTGGCGTTGTGATGTGTCATTCGATTCTATCCCTTTCGAAGCTGTGAAATTAGATGGGCCTCTTGATTTTGAAGAGGAGTTTACGCGTAGAGGCGAGGCTGGACTTGATGTTGAAAAATGTACTTATACGCTCTCGTTCTATATAAATTCCCAGGATAAAGTTGACTGGATATCCCTGGTAAGCAGCCATGCAGCCCTGGATGGCCGGTCAGTAATGACTCTTTTTTGTGTTTTAGATATATATTTTAGGGAGCCTGAGACATTTAGATTAGGAAGGCAGCCCTTGTATGAAGCGGTTGAGAGCTACTTTCGCTCCTCCAAATACTTCGCAAGACAGGAGTCATGTAACGCTAAAGATGATTTATTTAAATGGCCAGTTGAAGAGTCAGCCTTTGCTGCAGAGCGTGAGGGGCACGCTATTTATAGACAATTTCCTATGGAGGATCTTTCAAGTATTGTAAAGCAGGGGAAGAGCTACAAAGTTAGGCCTAGTGCACTTTTTTGTGCTGTTGCTATTAAGGCCTCAAAAATTTTACCTAATCATAGGGACTGGATTAAAATTCTCTTACCTTTAGATGTTCGAGATTTATGTGGATCGGAAATCGGTTTAAGCGCAGTGGGTGCATTTTCAGCAGTAACCACTTTAGAAGTAATACCTAATATTGATACTAGTAATATTTGGCAGTTAGCAAGATACTTGCAAGTTGAGCTTGATCGCCAAGCCGCGGAGGGGGAATCATGTAAGTTCGCCTTTCCTAAAAATTATATCCTAGGGGATATTATCGGTTGGGCTCAAGAGTATGAAAATAATAAACCAGTTTTTTCTGAAGGGTTATGTATTTCAAATGTTGGAAGCATGAAAGCTTTGGGCACGCACATGAAATCTTTTGAAATTGTAACAGCTATTCCTTTCCAGACACATGGTGCTCACCCAATATCACTATTAACCTATTCAACGGTTAGGAACTCAGTATTTATTTTCTCTTACTGTTCTCCCCTTACTAAGAAAGATAATGTTTTAAACTTCGCGGAAAAATTTATCAATACGCTTAGGGATCTTGTCAATAACACTTGAATAAATTAAAGTCTACAGTCTGCTCAACTAAAAGAGCTCTGACTGAATAGATCACATTATATTTTACATGTAAAGTAATTTTGAGGAAGTCTGGTTGCTTTATTTAGATTTCTGTCTCTAATAATAATTTGTAACCAAGGTATGGCTTTGCAGGGCTATCTAAGTTTTTAATTCATAATGGTGTATACGAATCATTATGAAAAATTGGTGTAACAAACTCCGAACGGCATAATTCCGGTATTAAAGATTTTTCGAAGGGTTATGGCCATTCGCGAAATACTGCCTATAACCTATGTACCCTTACAATCCCTAAAATATTTTTCAATCTGCTCGAACCTCTACTTGGGTTTTTTGAATGATTTTATTCTGATGGGGTATTGTTTGTCTTCCTGCTGGGGTATGTATGATTTATACATTAAGTCAGATTTGGCGAATCATAGTATAAGTTAAAACTCGAGGGGGAATTTTCCTTCTCAGTTGAATGTTCCCACTTTATAGAAGGAGCTGAAATTTTGGTGTTTACTTATTAACGACCGGGCAGAGAGACGCTACTTGTGTATCCACTGAGAGTTGTATTGGCATTGAATGCATTTTTTAAAATGTTAGGGATTCGGCTTATTGGTATCCGCTTCCACAAAGTAAGTAGAAGAAGCGTGATCCTAAACAATGGAATACAAAAAAATCAGGTATATTGAAGTAAAGTTGGATGTTGATTTATAGGATTCTGGCGGGCTAACACATAGCGCCGATACAATAGCTGCCAATAAGTACGAGATTTAAATTTCAGCATGAGCAGGTAATCCCTGACTAGGCATGTTCTGATTCTACTAGTGTAGAAAAACATGATGAATTAGAATCTATAGAAGTGAAGTGGAACACCGTAAAGAAACCAGGGCGCTTTAAGCGTAAGTAAAGTCGTGTAGGGTAGGCAGGATAAGGAGGGGGGAATGTTGGCACCAAAGTAAGAATTTATTTCGTCATTAAAAAAACTGAGCGCATGCATATATTTTGTTTGTCAGCTTATTGATTGTGGAAAGTCTACAGTCCATGGTGTTAGTTACTTCCCCTAAAAAGTAGATTTTGTACAATACAAAAGAGGGAAATACATGTTATAGCCCGGTTTCGACTAATGAAGTGTAGGCTTTTTATTGCGTGAAATTTAACACTTATTTAGAGGGCGACTACTCATAGGTATGAATGCTAATGTTAAATATGGGTTTCATTACTAATAATAACCGTGGCCTTAGACTCCCTTTGCGTATTAGGGAAAGTTTGATCATGATTACTTAATATTTCATAATAATTGTGATATAAAAAATCAACATCCTCTTGGTATATGCCGGCTTGTCCTTTAAGGGGTAAGAATGTGAACCCCTAAATTCTTGAGATGCAATCTATAGTTGAAAGGCGAAATGTTGGTTTCTGTATTCATGGATATAACACTAGTGAATATCTATAGGTTGTGATCTGAATTGATCTGTGTACAAGCCCGACTCTATTGTAGATCGCTAGTTGTCAAGCTGCATGAATTTCATCTTAAGGAGGCATATATTATGTTTATACTACTGCACAAGTAAGATCCTAATGAATATTATTGTTTAAGAAGTTGACGCCTTGATAATCATTAGGCGTACACGGATGATAGGCGAGAATGGGAGCTTACCCATAAGGCAAATCTCTGAATTACAGCCACAGGGAGGGAGTTAAATTTGCTTAATTATTTTATTGGGCATTATGTAGTGAAAGTGAACTTAATGGTAGCAAGGGAACGATTGATATTATGAAGTCTAGATTTAGCATAATCGCCCCTTGTTATAATAATTCGGGTCTCTTGCGCAACATGCTGAAAGGGTTTTCTGTCCAAAATTATCCAAAAGAAGATTTCGAAGTTATTGTTGTCGATAACAATTCAAGTGATTCAGGTATTTATTCTTGTTATAAGGAATACAAAGACAAGTTGAATTTAACCTTACTTTATCGCCAGATCTTAGATAATACTTTTGCCCTTAATTCTGCTCGAAATTTAGGAGTAAAGATTTCTAAATATGACTGGTGTGTTTTTACAGATAGCGACTGCATTCCATCCTCCAATTACCTAATGCGGGTTAATAATATAATTAATAACAAGGGGAAGAATATCTGTATGACAGGGTTGAGGGAGTTCATTCACTTCAAGGACGTTGAGGTTGATATGATCGACGGCACTGATTTACATCTAAGTGCCTGCCCCAGATTTAAAAGCCCATCGAATTATGGGTTAACAAAAGATAGAAGGATAGGTAAGATAGAAGGCTTACCTGATACGGAGCAACCCTGGGGCCATTTCTATGGTTGTAATATGATCTATAAAAAAGAAGATATTATCAAAGTGGGAATGTTTGACGAATTTTATGATGGTACATGGGGATATGATGATATTGATATGGCTTACAGAATTATCAGTGAATTAAATGTTGAACCAATTTTTGCAGATAAAGCCGTTGTTTATCATCAAGATGAGGTTGCACCGGCTGAGAAAAATGACAAGTCAGTCTCAAAGACTGAAAAGCTAAATAACCCAAACTACCAGTACATTTGCAAGAAAATTAACGGATACTATGAATTTAGTACTCGTGAGTTCAGACGATTTGGATTAACTGATTTTTAATTGGCTGAGATAGTTATAATTCTTCCTGAGATATTTTTATTGGATTCTAGAATTATATCAAAATAGAAATTTACAGGTTCTTAATAAGATATGATTCAAAATATCCGTGAAAAATACGCCTCCAGCCATTAGATGTCCGCCACATTACATTCAAGTGAGAATTGCCTTAAGAAAAAGATTATTTTTTTATGTCAAAGGCCGCTTTATTAGCTGTGGTGTATTATCCAATACCCCTTGTCACATTTATTGATAGTAAAATTCAAAGTATCTCTAGCAATTGCATAGACCGCGATGCACTTATCATCCCCAATAGGCAAGTAACCCAGCATAAAGTCTTCTTTTATCAGCTGGTCAAATTTTTTTCACTCCAAGAGCATCAAGTAAAACCATTCCTTAATAGGCTATATCATATTTCTTTAATAGATGAATCTGCTGGCGGGCAAATTTATTTAGTGTACTGAAGGAAAAGTTAAATCCACAAGCAGTGTTACCGATTCTTTTCTCAATGATGTGTTGTTTAGGTAAATTTTGTGTAAATTTCTGTGTTATTAGTATGTTTACTTTTTTTCTGCCCATTAATTCTGTAAAAGAAACGATGAATTTTCAGTGATATTCTCAAGAGAAGGTTCTTCAGTTCACACTTTAGCTGATATCATTACAATATCGTTAACGTCTCCTTTTGTATTTCTATACCCCTTCAAATGAAAAGGATTTTTTTTAGCCCCCCTGTTGTACAAAATTAGTCCAGTAATGAGAAATAAGGCCTTGAGAAAATCTATTGAGTACTTCAAAAGAGAGCGATTTCTACTCCCATGGTAGAGCCTTTTTAACTTTAAATAATATTTATCGGACCTAGCTTTTTCGCCTTGTAACAGATGTTTTGCACATTTAACAACCAGTAGCCCTGTATACCCTGAGAAGTATTCGTGAATAATAATGAAGTAGGTGCTGTCCTCGCTGAAATGAATGTAAATTGGAATCCTCATCTTTTCTAGGCTCCTATAAACAAAATTTCTACTTGAATTTTAGTTTGCCTGCTTTTGTAATTCTTTTATTTGAGAAAGATAATAAGGCTTAGAGTGAGGAGCAGAGGTTAGCTCAATCAGGTCATAAAGTATGCTCAAGCAACTCGTAATTTCTTCCTTTCCATATTTTTTAAAGCGATAAACCATTAATGTTGTTACAGTGCCGCACCCTTTTAAATACTGCTGCACAAAACTTTTTGGAGTTTTTACTGGAGTAAATAGATTGATCAATATTTTGGTGAAAAGTTGCATTAGATCTCTCTGCGAGTGCGAGCTAATATCTAAGTTATAAGTAAACCATATTTCAAAGCTCTAAATAAGCTTAGTTTGTCATTAGAAGGATTGGAACCTCCTTATAGATCATTATTAAATTTATAACATTCAATGTGGAAAAAATTCTGTGGAGTATTTCATTTAGGTTGTGTGTCAGATATTGTGTTTAAAAAGGTGTCGATAACTCTTATTTCAAAAAGCTATTTCCGCGCTTCTTAAATCTCTTTTAGTTATTTATAATGATATCTTTGATTATTGAGAGCTATTACATAATTTGAAATTGGTTGATCTCACGTAATCACAAAAAATAAGACCGACAATTGAGAGCCGATTCATGTCAAGATTAACAGGTGATCATTAGCAATGATCAAACCTTGCCTTTCTGCGCTTAAAAGAGGCACAAAGCTCACTGATCGGCTAGAAAGCATGTTATGAATTTTTCCCTCCTGAGCCCAATGGAAACGTCTTCTTTTATACTATCCCCATCGAGCACTTGCTGGAAAAGGTACTAACTATAGGAAGAGCAAGGTACTTGTTAAGGGGGTCGATGAAAGTTTCTGGGACAACTTAATCAAAGGTTTCTGTTTGAAATGGGGCATCATTTCCGATTACAGCTTTTCTACAGCAAGAAAATGAGGGCTGAAGTTGGGAGACTATTCGGAGTTAGGATACAAAATAGATGGTAGTAGTCGGCTGCGAAGACATTTTATTACGGGTTACCGTTGACTCATTAGCTGAAGTAAATTTATTGCATCCTAATTCATAATATGCATTGAAGTACAGAAATTGGTCGCCTTGTAAATTCTAAAGTGACTCCCCCCTAACTTTCGACGAGATTATTTAGTGAGTTATGGATTGGATCTTACTTGCCGGCAGAGGAGAAATAGGAAGCAGCACAAGACAGGATGGTGAAAAGCTAAGAAGTTATTAGATAGCTTCGAAGTCTATCTGTTGGTTGGCTATATCGTGTTTATGCTTTTGATAGGAAATCCTCTTCTTCTTCAATAATTTTTTGGGGATGTGCCATTTAGCAATCAAATGTACTGCTTCTGTGCAAGGTTTTACATAATTATTTGTTGGTGTGCCCATTCATCTTAATAAATTTCTCGATAGCTGTAGTTTTAGGGTTTTTAACAATTTTTGAAATCTAATGCTCAACAAAATTAAGGGGTTCTGTTTTTTTGGTTTGTGTGTTTAGGCATTTAACTTCCTTGAAATATTAAGCTAGAAAAGATGTTTGAATGGAAGTTGAATCAATCCTTGATTGATATTAATTGGTTGAAAAATAACTTAATAATTTTTCAGGGGAAACCTTACAATGCTTCACTGTCTTGCATAATCAATTTAAGGTGGTGATCGCACAATTTTTTAAAACAAAAGATAAACTTGTATGCCGATCTATTGAAACAGTTGCAGATAGTTAAATAAATAGTGTTTCATTGCTATATGAGCTGCCAGTTTTTATAGTTTTATAACTATTAAGATGATGGATTTATTTTTGTTGGTGCTTACTTATAGCCTTCAATCCAACGTAGGCCAATGCAGGTGAGTTCCCCAAAAGCTATTTGCTATCAATTGTGACTCTAATGCGCTTGCAATATGTTGTACTGATATAGGGAGCTTAATCAAATATATTTTTCTTTTTAGGTGGGCTAAAGGTAGATAGAAAATATAAATATATTAGTAGATAGAATGACGAATTCTATGCCTTTTGGAGGCATTATACGACGAATGATTTTAATTTTATGTAGGTTAATAGTTAAACAGTATACTAGGTGCTTCAATTGATCGGTATTGAATTTGTTAACCACAGAATATCTAGGATGAATAGTTAAACATTAGGCTTTAAAACTTCTTAGAGGTTATGAACTTGGTAAGTTTATATAAGTTCGTAAGAAAACTATTGGACGCTGTGAACTGTAGAAAAGTAGCTGAAAAAGCTTGTGTGTGTTTTTTAGTCAAGCAGGTGAATAAGAATTACTGATATGCTTCGATTGGTAAAATGGTGATCTACTCAAAATATAAATTATAAAAATCTACCAAATATGCATCATAAGAAGGGTGGTAAGAAAAAAGCGACGTTATTAAGCGCAACATTGCTCAGTGCTACTTGCATGATAGGTTCGGGCTGGCTGTTTAGCGCCCAATTAACGGCTAGATATGCAGGTAACTGGGCATTTATGGCGTGGATACTCGCTGCAGCTTTAGTTTTGATGGTAGGTTTGTGTCTTGCGCGTGTCGTGTCGATTTATCCGGTCCGAGGCGCGCTAGCTCAAGCCTGTGCTTTTTCTTATAACAGTATCTTTGGTATGCCTTTCTCCTTTGCCAATTGGTTTGGCATTCTAATGGTTGTTGCAACGGAGGCTCAGGCTACTACACAGTATCTTTCTTCTGCTATTGGATCTTCTTTATTGATTGAAAGTCATAGTCTTACGATTTGGGGAAAGTTACTTGCCCTTAGCATCTTAGCGCTATATCTACTGATTAATTTTTATGGTATTCGTTGGCTAACTAAAATCAATAATATTGTAACTGTACTCAAGATTTTTACTCCACTATTTGCTCTGACAGTATTACTCATTGTAGTTTTTGCCCGAAATCACATAGGCTCAAATTTTTCTCTTCCTTCCAGTCAGGAGTTTGAGTTCCATAGTGCCTTTTCAGCCATTATTGGTGCAGGTTTGATCTATTCCTACAATGGATTTCAAGTAAGTGTTGCTTTTGCTAGTGAAATCAAAAATCCTAAACGCAATATCCCTTTGGCTATAACACTATCGATAGTAATCATTACTTTGGTTTATTTGTCATTGCAGTTTGCTTTTATGGAGGCCGTTCCACATCAGGTGTTGATAGAGAATGGTGGCTGGCAGGGGTTGAATTTTGCTTCACCACTGTTAGATCTAGCCACTCTGCTTGGCCTGCACTTTTTGGCTTTAATATTACTTGCAGATAGTATCACTAGCCCCTCAGCTTCTGGATATACGTACCTTGGAGCTTCATCAAGGATTTTATTTGCGATGGCCAAGGTAGGGCAAATGCCTCGCTGGCTAGCGGTGCTAGATCCTGTCCACAATATTTCCAGACGATCCATTCTAGTTAACTGGGTATTGGCAGCTATTGTTTTGGCTAATGCGGATAGTTGGGCAGCACTTATGGTAATAGTAACAGGGTACCATATTGTTAGTTATATGGCAGCGCCTATCAGTATGGGAGCACTTGAGCCTAGCACTCGTTGGTTTGGGCTGATAGTTTTTATCTTACTGGGTTTATTAATGCAGACATTACAGTCTTCTTCGCTGCTTTTAGTATGTGCATCTTTATCAGTTTTGGTCTCTATATATGCAGGACTTCATATAACAAAAGCTGGTTTTCATAAGCTAATTATATTTACTTTTCCATTTTTGGCATACTTATGGAGCTTGTACTTTATATCAAATGCTTGGTTGATAATAAGCGCATCTGCAGCTTTTTATCTGTTGATATCTTCGCGTTATTATGTTGAATTCTGCAAAAGTTATAAGGCAAGAGATTGAGGGTAAAAGATATTCTCATAAAGTGGGCATCTTCATAAAAAATGGGTCTGAAAGGTTTGACCTGGCAGCAGTGTTGAGATATCTGCCAGGTCAAATTTTGAAGGTCAAAACATTGAATTAATCATCTTATTGGCTTTCGAGTTGCCTGAACCATGATTGAGATCATCCCAGGTTACTCTTCCGCTGGCGAGATCTAACTTAACACCCTGATGTCCAACATAATTTCCACCTTGACGTAAAGTCATCTCAGTGAAAACTCCCTGGGTAGTGAAATTAAATCTTTCCATATTCGTAATGTTAAAATTAACATCAAACATGCGATTAAATTCCAACACGCCACGTACGGTATCAACTAACACTCGTGTGTGTGTCAAGCTAGATCCATTTCCAAGCATGGTTTGATGTGAAGAGCTACCATTGAGTGATACGCCACCAAAAACCCATCCCCGCCACTTTCTTCCCGGTGCAATAGGGCAGACTGCTGCCATTATCTCAAGGGCATCATTTCTTACCTGCGGAGCTTGCATTGATCCTGAAAAATGAGCGACTACACCAATCTTTCTAGGGGCGCCGCTATAGAGTACTAGCCCTACACAGGAACCATAACCATCAGAACGCAGCTCTCCTGCATTGGTGCCTGTCACCCAGGTACATTCCGGTCTGAATCGATAAGCAGCATAATTACCACCTAGCTGAACTGCCATAACATTGCCTCCATATCGGATAATTATCAATTATATGACTGTTTGGTCATTGCCAATATAACCGTACATCACGCGGTGACCTTGATCAATATCAGTTAATTACAAATTGAAAGAGAAGTATTGCTTGGGATTTTACTGGTGAGCTCTTTCAGTTTTTAAGGTGGAGATCATGTCCTTCCTGTTCGAAAGTATAGGCGTGTGGTTTCTGTTAGTGGTTTTGGGTTCTTCACTTGGAAGGCAGACAGAGTTCTCAGAGTGCAATTGACGTTATATAGCTCTATTTATTTACACTTGTAGACTTTCAACTATGCATAAATGCGCTTGCTCTGCTTTTATTTTATTTCCCGGTTAGAATTGAACCGAAGTAGAGTTGGGAAATATCTTTTTGTGCGCGGTTTGCCTGTTAGCCATCAGGATTTATTGTGCTTGTGGTTAGAAGATAACTATTGATGGGCCTCCTCAATCGGACATCTTACAGCGTAATTGTGCAGCAAATGTGGAAAACGTGGCTACTGATCCTTGTTTTTTATTGGCTTGTTTTTGGGCGCCAAAAATCTGGCCGTAATTGTCGTTAGTGTTCATTAATTTTATCAAGGCATTGTGAATTCGAATCATAATTTTAGTTTTATATGCTCTCTTGGTTTTTTTAAGTAGTTTTATATTGCTTTTACTGAATTGTTGTGAGAGCAGGGTTCTATTTTCAATCTAAATGGCTTTTTGCTTGGTTTTTAGGAACCGTGTTAATCAATGGCGGTCCATAGCTTTGTCGCTAACGCTACTTCTGAAGTAAAACCTGCTTCGGTAAGTGAAGGATCTAGCTTAACTGGGGAAGGACGTCGGACAAGATTGAATAACAGGCAAAGATATGATTTACCGAAAAACCAAATTAGCTTCTGTATTTAAAAAACCTTTTTTTAGTCATACGTTAATGGCTGTAGTTTTAACCGGAATTAGCTCTAATGTACTTGGCCATGGTTATGTAGAAGCTGCTGGTGGCGGGGTTGCATCCGCACGTGGGACACTATGTAAATATCCTCTCGACTCTGGAGAAATGAATATAAACTGCGGTGCAGTTCAGTGGGAACCACAAAGTGTAGAGGGTAATGAAGGCTTCCCGGAAAGTGGACCCGCAGATGGGCAGATTGCCAGTGCGGGGAATAGCTCTTGGTCAGAGCTAAATGAACAGTCTTCTGATCGCTGGGTTAAGAATTATATCAGTTCTGGTTGGCAAACCTTTAAATGGCACTTTACTGCGAATCATGTAAGCAGAGATTGGAAATACTATATTACCAAAGAAAACTGGAATCCTAACGCGTCGTTAACCCGTGATCAGTTTGATCTTGATCCCTTCTGTGAAGTGGATGGAAACTATGAGCAACCTCCAACAAATATGACACATGAGTGTCAGGTTCCAGATCGTGAGGGTTACCATGTCATCCTCGCTGTTTGGGATGTTGGTGATACAGTGAATGCTTTTTATAACGTCATCGATGTTGAGTTTGATGGTGATAATGTTACCAACACTGCGTGGAGTGCTGTAGGCACAATTAATCCAACACAAGACTTAAATATTGGAGACAAAGTATATACCCGTGTGTTTGATAGCTCCGGAGAAAATAGCTCTTATTCTACACTTCTGGAGATTATGTCAAGTGAGCAAGGGATCGCAGAAAATTGGTCTCACGACTTGGCTGAATTGATTAACCGAGAGCAAACCAGTATAAGAGCTGGTGATTATGATGGTAGCAGCAGCTTTGAACCCTTGTACGGTATTAATAGTATTTATCTGCTAGAAAATAGTGGCCTGAGAAACGTTGAGATTGGGTACGAACTTAGTGCTGATCAGGGGGATGGTACTTCAGATACCAATGACAACGATTCAGATGATACTGGAAACACCGAAGGTAGTGGGAATACTGGGACTACCTCTTGTGCAGTATTTGAGCAGCCCTACGCTGGTGATCCGGGTTACGCGATTGGGGATATCGTTATTTTTGATGGTATCGCTTACGAATCCAAACACGAGCCCAATTGGTGGTCTCCAAGCTCGGCGCCAGCACTTTGGATTGAAACGACTTGTCAAACGGTAGGGGGTGAATCAAACAGCGATTCTGATACGGGATCAGGCAATACTTCCTCTAATAACAATTCTGATGACAATACCAGCACAGAGGGCGACACGGCAGCTTCCTGCCCGGAATTTCAGCAGCCTTACGCAGGCGATGAGGCCTATCAGTCTGGTGATCGTGTAACTTTTGAGGGCCAGGTATATACTTCCACCTACGGGCCAAACTGGTGGTCTCCCACTGCTGCACCCCAATACTGGGAGCAGAGCTCATGTCAGTAACATAAACATTCTCAACCGCTTCCATATAATGAGAGGGAGGCGGTTGAATATAGGTGGCCCATTTCCTTAGTATTGACAGCATGAAATACTGCTTTCCAAGTCATTTCTTACCAGCCTCTTTGGCCGGTTATTACATGTAAATTCATTACGTACATAAAGGTGGCAACCGATGGCAACCTTCGTTTTGGTACATGGCGCTTGGCAGGGAGGTTGGTGTTGGCGGCGGGTTGAGGATCGCTTGCGTAATTTTGGCCATTTAGTATTTGCTCCCACATTAACAGGTCTAGGAGAGAGAGTTCACCTTTTAAATGATAAGATTGACCTGGACACACATATTCAGGATGTTCTTGGTGTCATTGAATCGGAAGAACTCTCTAACATCATTTTATGTGGTCATAGCTATGGGGGAATGGTCATTACCAGTGTTGCTGATAAGGTACCCAGTACTGTCAGCACCCTTGTATATCTTGATGCTTTGGTACCGGAGAGCGGGCTATGCACTTTAGAACTCTTACCTAAGGAAATAGGTTCTACCTTACTTGAAAGTGCGAGATCTACAGATAAAGGCTTTCTGGTAGCCCCAGATCAGGCTAAAAACTTTGGAGTAAATATTCATGATCAGGCCTGGGTTAATAGGCGCAGTGTAGACCAGCCCCTCAAGACCTTTGAGCAACCAATCTTTTTAGAGGGGGCTTGGAAACTAATTCCTGATCGCATTTATATCTATGCAACAGGGTGGGCTCCGGGAATTGGTAAGCCATTTTATGAAATAGCACAGCGGGATAGCGGATGGCAGTCCAACTCTATTCAATGTGGACATGATGTAATGATTGATAAGCCTGAGGAATTAACGCAGATGCTAATAGATTGTATTTAAATATCGTTATCAGGTTACTGCTTTAGAAACTCTGGACTTGTTTTTATAACCTAAGTCACAAATGTTAAAGGGATTGATATGATAAGAAGTGCACAGGTTTTAACTTCCAGGATCACCTGCCCTTTATGTGGTCATGATCATACGGAAACTATGCCGATTGATGCCTGCCAATGGTTCTATCAGTGCAAGAGTTGTGGAGAGCTATTAAGCCCCAAGAAAGGCGATTGCTGTGTATTTTGCTCTTATGGAACGGTTGCATGCCCACCGGTTCAAAAAGATGGAAAATCCTGTTGCTCCTCGTAAGGGGCAGCCATAATTTTAGTGGTAAGAAAATATAAATAGGTAGGCTGTTGGCTCAAGCGGGGTCGAAAGTATAGGCGTTTAGCCCATTCTATTCTGATCTCTCCTTTAGGTGTTCAATGGCTTGATCAATTTCCGGCTTATTTTCTTCTATTAATCTATCTGCATGAATTTTTAATGAATCGATTGATTCGTAGTCAAAAATTCCGACTTTGGGATTGTTTACTTTTACGTTTAAGTAGTCAAATTCTATCCTCCCTTTTGGAGATAATAATTTTGCAATTCTTAGAGCGTAGAGCTGCTGCGTATCCATAGATCGTTGTACATCTGTGATGATGTCAGGAAACCATTGCAGTCGCCCCCAGTTTTTTATGTCTTGATAACTATCCTTTGCGCTACGCAGAGGCGGGGTGCCCGATCCCATTATAAGTATGTAAAAATTTTTATTTGGGTATTTTTCAACAATGTCCAGTAATATCATGCTGGTCGGATCATTTTCTGATACCGCGGCATCTGCAAAATATCGATGACTGAGGTCCCTGCTTGATGTTATAAAGTCTACAGGAGGGAATACCCCTTCCGCACTGGATGCAGCAACCACTAGCTGATAGACACTGTTTGAAGGGAGTTCAGCAATTTCTTCACCATAATTTTTAAAAAGATGTACCCTTCCAGTGTAGATGTCAAGAGAAGGCATAATGACTGGTTTTTCTAAATCAGTAAATTTTAAGTTTTCTGAGTAATGAAATTTTAAAACTTGATGGAGTCGATCTCCCATGAACCTCGGTGAAAACATTCCAGCTCCAGTCAATATTTTATGATACCAGGGTGTTGAGAATAAATATTTACTTTCAGATTTGTAAAGTTTTATCAGTAGGTCTATTTTTGAGCCGTAGTCACCATATTGTTCACGTAGTTGTTTCATAGGAATGTTGATTCCTGTAGCAATAATAGCTCCGGTGGATACTCCACTGAAAACATCAAATATTTCATTTATAGGCTTGCCTACTTGACGTTCAATATATTGAAGAACATATAGTGGGATAAGACCTCGAACCCCTCCACCATCCAAAATTAGGATGTTGATGGTTTCTTTATCCTTGAGGGGGGCTTCATAGATAATGGCTTCTTCAGTAATCGGTATCCTATGGAACTTTGTTTTTTCAGTAAAGCGATGATTGTAGATATAAATTGTGATGCCAATTGTGGCTAACAATAGAAGTATAATGGGTGTAAGTTGCCAGGTCTTCATTGTGTCACCCAAGTAGCCTGCCGACAATTCAGGCATAATTTGAGCAATAATATTTATTTCCAAGTGGCTTTTAGTGAAGTTTTTGATTTAATTTTTATTTTTCTTATTTATAAATTATATTGTTGGTAGGGTTGCTGGTGTTTTGATCGGAGTGGCTGAGATGGCTATTCCCTGTGGAATTCTATCGAAATGCATATATTGCAGAAGAGTATATAATCTGGTTGGTCTTGTGATATCTACATAGTCAATATTCTGACTGTCTGTTAGCGTTTTGCACAGGTATTGAGAATAACTACCTTTCAAAAAGATGATGTTTAGGATAACCTCCTAGACTCACTGTATTCTGCTGATCGAATTATGACTTATGCTAAGATAGAGTCATTATAGATGTGTACCGAACCCTAGATATAGACCCACTGGTTTTGTAAAGAATTCTAAGCTGTGAGCTCTAGGCTAATAATTATGTTTAAATATTTTTTTGTGGCCCTTTTGTTGTTGATTTTGGCTTCATGTGGCAGGCCCGAGTCACTTTCAATTGAATCTGGGGGGGAAGCTAGGCTTGGTACTGAAGAGGTCGTTGAGGGGACGCTGGAGCAGGAAAAACAATTACAGGACATTGTTAGTTCCACTGAGCTATCTAAAGATGATATTTCAAGTGTAGAAGATCACACTGAAACTCCTGATAACCAACATGGCCCTCAAAGCGATCTCGCCACTGAAAAAAGCTCTAGGCCGATAGATATCAGTGCAGCTTTCGAGAAGGGCGTATCTTCAGTTGAGAAGTATGATTTCTCCAGAAAAAGCACATTGCCTAATCTTTTTGAGACGCAGCAAAAGGCTGAGAATGTCTCTTTTAGTGGTAAGCTAATAAACGATCCTGAAAATCCTGATTACCTTCAGTCATTGGAGGGGGTGGAATTCTCAATAGAAATTAAAACACGATAGAATAAAATAGAAAGGCAATTCGCTGCATCTAAGGTGGTTGCTGTAATATATCAATATAATTGGTTCTCTAGTGTCTGTTTGAGTTTTGCCTCTCTTTGATTAACTATTTTTTCTCTATAGGTTAGATGCAGCCGCTAATGTCTTGTGTTATTTTATTTCGGATAGTGCGCTCTTTATCTTCCTGGTCTAATATTTTATTTGCAGGAGCGGGGCTCAAAGTTTAATACAAGGAGTGTATCCAGAATGTCAGGAAGTTATCCAGATAGAATTAAGCAGCTACCTATTTATGATGGTCGGTTTGATGCCTACAAGTTGGAGGCAAAAGGAGGTGATGTCCTTTTTGCATCATATCCGGCGGGCACTGTTATTCCAGATCATACGCATGCGACTGATAATTATGGGGTGATTACGAAAGGCGAGTTGATACTGAGTATGAATGGTGATGTTCAGCGCTTTGGAATTGGCGATTGGTACTATGTTCCGGCAAATACTGAACATGCTGCCTCATTTGAAGAGGATACAGATGAAATCGAGTTTTGGTTTCAAGCTAAAGATAAAGAAAAAAGCCTTTAACTTCCCCAGCAAAATTTATTAAGTTTAAACGGATTGAATAACCCGAATACGGTCATCCATGGCTCTAATGGAGATTGGGATTGTAGGTGTAAATACCTCCCAAGCGTGATTAACGCCTGGACGCAAGTGGAACTCAGTACTTACCTCGTCATTGGCGAGTAAGCGTGCATATTCAATATTTTCATTGCGGAAAATGTCCAATTCCCCAATTTCAATATATGCGGAGGGCAATCCTTTCGCGTTTTTTAAGTGAGCTGGAGCGGCAACAGCGGTTACTTTACTTGTACCCATTGTTTCTCCGAGATAAGCCTGCCAAGCGGTAAGGTTGTCATCATTAGTCCAAAGTACATAGGGAGCCAGCTTTGGGTCCTCAACAGTATTCCGGTCATCAAGCATTGGATATATAAGAATTTGTTTTGCTAAAGAAGGGCCATTCCTGTCCCTTGATAAGATGGTCAGTGCCGCAGACAGCCCTCCGCCAGCGCTATCGCCCATAACAGCTAACCTGTTGGGGTCTACTTGCAGCAATTTGGCATTCTTATGTAGCCAGCACAATGCCGAGTAACAATCCTCAATGGGGGTTGGATAAGGATATTCTGGCGCTTTGCGATAATCCACTGAGAGAAATGGCACGCCACTCTTTGAGACATAGTTTGCGACTAATCGGTCGTATATTCCTACATCATTGAAGATCAAGCCCCCACCATGTAAGTAGAGTACCGCTGACCCCGGCGTTGAGTTTTGTTTACAGTACCATCGCAATAAGATACTGGATTCATCGGGCAGCTTTACCAGAAAATCTTCTATTGATACATCGGTTGGCATGGGATGGGTTTGAAATACCTCTCTGAGAACATGCTCACCAACCTCACGTCTTGTGGCCACATCACCTACTGCTATTGGCTCTATGGATTCCAGTAAAGCCCTAAATTTCTCGATTGCTTGGCTGAATTGACTGTCAACGGTATAGGCCATGATTTTTCCGTATCTTGTGGCTTGGTACTGACGGTAGGGTATTTCTATTGGAAAAGGTTGGACGCTTATAGCTTCGTCTATTTTTTCAACCATGTGTTGGAAATGCTGCCTGAATCCAGTGTTGCCTCGGGATAACATTCATCCAGATGGGACGTTCAGAAGTAAAAGTGAAACTTTACAGTCATACCTAAATGATAGCGTTCAGCGCTAATTTATTTGTGCCTATTGTGAAAATTTATGAAAAATAGCTTTATAGATTGACTGTGAGCAGCTACTAGGTGTGTGAAGTAATAGTTAAAAAATAAGAAAGATCCAGAGTGATAATTTTCAAATTACTTCTCAATCCTCATATCTAAAAATGTGTACGCATTATGGAATGGTTAAGTAACGTTAAGGATTCACTTTTACTGCGATCTTTTAGGGTAATTTTCCTATTGAAACGCCAGCGCTACTCAACCCCCGAAAAACTGGAGAGACACTCTGTATTTTGTGTTTTCACTATCAAACATCTGTCAGGGATAAATATTGCTAAGAATAATTAACTCGTTATCTATTTTTTTACTGGGAATCTCAGTATCGATGATGGCTGCTGGAGAAATTGATTCAGGGGATGCTAAGGTGCATCGGTTGGATTTGCAGGGACAAATTGATACTAGGGCACCGTTGTCAAAAACGCTGTGGGCAGGGGCACATAATGCCTATGCTTCTTTCCAGTGGGATCAGGGAGTATATACCGATGTTAATCAATGGTATGCCCCTGAGAAGCTGTTCCATCGTGGTATCCGCCTAGTGGAGTACGATACCTACCCTTCATCCACGTTTAGTTCTACTCCACACATATGTCATATGGGACTTGAAGAGGCCATTATGTGCATATACATGGTAGGCACAGCGGCAACTCTCGGGGATGGTTTTGATGAGATCACGGATTTTCTTGAGGATAATCAGGATGAAGTGTTATTTATAAAATTCGAAGCTTATGATTCAGATTATCATCAGAATTTTAGGAACAAAATTGGTGAAATGATTGAGAGTCGCCTGGGGGGCTATGTTTTCAAGCCAACTGACTGGGGTTACGCGGAAGGGGATTGTGCTTCATTGCCAGTGCAAACTTTAAGCAAGCAAGATGTGCTGGATGCAGGGCGAAACATTATTCTTTTTACTCAGGTACCTAGAGGATATCCACACACAGGGGGTAATAATCTTTGCGATTATCACGATGAATCCAAAACAAGCAAGTATTTAAGGAATGTCTGGATTGGCGTGGATGAAATGGATACTGCTGGCAATCTAACCTCCAATGAACCTTTGGCTCAAAATTCCATCCATTTGACAGCGGATTCTGATGGTAATAGCAGCGCTACCACCCACTATAAAAATGGCAATTTCAGCGTCGCACTGGATGCGACTACGGAGTACAGTAAGAACGATATCAAAATTTATGGTGATACCGTCCAAAAAAAGCACAGGCAGGTTACCAGCGGATAGAGTTGGCTTTGGTTGAAGCCAATGCAACAAACATTGGAGCATCCAAAGCTCCACAAATTGAAGATTACCTTTGGTCTTGGCGAGATGACTCACCGGGTACCGAGCACAGTTGTAGTTGGCTAACTAATGATGGGGAGATTATAGATTATGATTGCTCTATGATCCGTGTATTTCGTGTGTAGATGCTAATAGAAATTGGCACATCAGGGAGTCCACCGGTGCCTGGGCAGATGGCTATAGCGCTTGTGCTGCAGAGGGCTATCAATACGGTATGCCCTATAATATGCTTGAAAGTGCTGAACTCTATGCTGAAAGAAATGCTAAGGGCATAACAACTTCGGTTTGGGTAAATTATTATATGGTATTTGGGGATTTTTGGCTTGCCAGCCAGGATGCTTACTCTGATTATGGTTACCTCAAAAAGGATGCGATTGGTGGCACTAGTGGTGCTCCATTTGATTCCATCGATTTAATCAAGCGTAAACTGCTTGGTAGCGGCACTATGAATTTGAAATCGATGCAAATTCGCTCTGGAAGTCGTATTGATGGGTTAAAGGCTTGTTATGAATTCCAGCAGGCATGTCAGCCATGCAAATGCGAGTGATCATGAACTTTGCATTGAGTATGGTGACGGAGATGGTGGCTCAATGGGCTCTGTCCTTAGTATTGACTCCGCCAGTGGTGAATACTCGATGATGTTAAAATCTGCTGGGATGATGAAAAGTACAGTTCCGGTAGTATTTATTATTAAAACTGACTTCCAGTACAGGGGAGACAGTTTCAGGTGGCATGCAGCAGGGTTCGTGTAAGAGCTATTCTTCTACCTCTACCCAGCAGATATTTGCTTTCCATGGGCGCCAAGGGGATGAAGTTATTGCTTTGGGTGTGCACAAGCTTTCCAATTCTTTGATCAATGCTGGCTATTACGCAACGGAATGGCTCAATAATGACAACCACCTCCTCTGGTGGCATTGACTACGAAAGCTTTAATGAACACAAAGCGGCAGGTAATATCTCACAATACCTGTGACGTGAAAGATGTCGTTAATGTTGTTGCTCGCTTGGCTGATTCCAAACTGGATTACAGGTTTACAGGAGAGAGTATATTGGTGGGGAATCTCGGTTCTAATTATCGTTTCTTCTGTTCAACAGAGAATTGTAGTGATTACGAGGTAAAATACTTCTTTACTACGCCTTCTTGTTTGCCCTAGGTGGCGGAGGTGAGGGCGGGTTGGGAGGCCCAATCCGCAATTACTCTAAAACCTTATTGAATATTTATGGTCACATTTGCTTGCTTCTTTTTGCTCAATTTCACTTTATCCCACTTTATGACTCCCGCAATGAGCCCAGAAATGATCAATAAGCTTGAACAGATTTTCACTATCCCCAGAGGCTCTTGATAAACAAGCCAGCTAGCTAGGAGACCAAAAATTGGTACCAGTAAGGTAAGAGGAGCGATAGTCGATAAAGGGTAAGTGACAACCAAACGATTCCAAATCCAATAGCCTAGTAAGGTGGTGGGCCAAGCCTGAAATAGAATTGAGGCTAGGGTAAGCTTATCAATTTTAATAAGGTTGTTTAAAACCTCTTTACCTTCCAGAGCCAACGCAAGAACCAGTAAAGGGATGGGAGCAAACAGAAGGCTCCAAACAATAAAAGCGAAAACCTCCTTGGTATTGGCCGCTTTGACAATCAGACCACTGATACCCCAGCAAGTTGCTGCCAGAATCACTAGCACCACCCCGAGGGGGCTGACACTGCCATCCTCAATAAGGAAAGCAATCCATAATCCTAAGATTGCCAGGCTGGCTCCCAATATTTTTTGTGCACTGACCGTCTCTTTAAGGATCAGCCAGCCAAGTAATACGCTAATAGCTGCATTGAGCTGGAGCAGCAGTGATGCCATACCTGGAGAGAGCCCAGCAGTAAGTGAGCAAGTAGCAAGTCCCCAGATACCTGTGCCAAAGACAAAGCTATAGCTGAGGATATAGCGCCAGGCAACGGGCGGCTTGGGAATAAAGAAAATGGCCGGTATTGCTGCAAGAGTGAAGCGCAGCGCGGTAACTAGTAGTGGATTGAGATTTGTCGTACTCACTTTAATGGCAATAAAGTTGACTCCCCAAATAGCCATCACGAAAATTCCAAGGCTCAAATCTTTGTATCTCATAACTACTGTCCCATTGATATCGGGATAGTTTCTGTGCATTCTGAGGTTAGGGACAGATACAGATTTCAATTAAAAAAAGTATACAGTTTGTTACTTTCTGCCCAATAAGGGGCTGGAAGGTTAATTGAGTTTGGGGAGTATGATGCGGTACAAGAAAATGGCTGATCATTTAGTGGAAGATATTCGCCAGGGAAAGGTGCAGCCAGGACAAAAGCTTCCTTCTCTACGTCAGCTTGCTAGGGTGAATGAGGTTAGCCTGACTACCGCATTGAATTGTTATCGTTATCTGGAGGAGACGGGATGGATTCAGGCTTTACCGCAGTCAGGTTTTTTATGTAAGAAAACCTTTGGATGTTTCTGGGTCTCCTGAGATGCCCGCTTTTTCTTGCCAGACTACGACACCGATTGCGGATCATTTCTTTCATTCGGAGGAGCCAGGCCCACTGGGAATAACTCAGTTATCTGTAGAGTTGCAGCCTGTTTCTAAGTTAGAGCGAAGCTTACGTCGCGCTTCACGTAGCCAGGGGAGCCGGGTGTGTCTTTATCCTAATGTGCAAGGAGAATTGCCTTTGCGTCGTTCTCTCAGTGAGCACTTTGGCGCTTCGGGTTTCCATTTCCAAGCTTCTGATCTGGTGATAACCAATGGCTGTCTTGATGCTGTACGTACAGCACTGGAAGTAACGACAAAACCTGGGGATGCAGTAGCGGTCAGCTCTCCTTGCTATAGCGGTTTACTTCAGCTCCTCGAGGGAATGGGGCGGACTGTCGTAGAGATACCATCCACAATGGATGGTTTAGATTTGCGACAGATGGAGTTACAGATGCAAAAAGGCGGTGTTCGGGCTGGGCTTTTTAGCTCTAGCCATATGAACCCAACCGGTATTAGTCTCTGTGTCGAACAGAAACAGCAGCTGGCTGGGTTAGCGAATAAATACCGAATCCCGATTATCGAGGACGACGTCTACCATGAGTTAGATCACCGGGGAGCCCCTCCACTCCCTGCATACCATTGGGATACCGGGGGATACTTATTATGGTGTGGATCTATATCAAAAACACTGAGTGCTGGTTATCGACTGGGTTGGTGTTTGCCTGGACGATATTTAAATGATTACAGTCAGCAACGTCAACTCGAGAGCTTGGGGGTAAATTCACCACTCCAATTGAGCTTGGCTGATTTTATCAGTAGTGGGCAATATGCTAAGCACCTGGCGACATTGAGACCCCTGTTGCGGGAGCAAGTTGATCAGTATCTTAATTTCCTGACCGACCATCTCATCCCAAAGGTGCGGATTAGCATGCCAACAGGAGGATTGGTTTTATGGCTTCAAGTTCCCGGGTTAAATGAGGATGAATTCGCGATTCTTTTAAAGAGGCAACTCTTGGATATCCGAACCGGAGTATGCTTTAGTACCTTGAATTACTATAAAGACTGCTTGAGGATTAATTGTGGTTTTCCATTGAGGGATAATAATGGTGAGTATTCCCAGGCAAAAAAACAGCTGGAGCAGTTGGTCGAACTGATCAATCGAAGTGTTGCTGCATAAGCTATACAGCTTAGTCCGGAAGGCATCCGTAAGTTTATTGTTATGTGCCTGCACCAAGTAGCTACTGACTTCAGAGGGATCAACTTTAGTTAGCAATGGCTGCTCTGTCACCATATTACAAAAATGTTTCATTCGATGGCTTCCCTTTGCTAGAATCCGCGACGATTTTGAGAGAGTAAGTTCATGGAGGATTTCGAATGAAAACCATTGCATCCTTATCTGTAGTAGTTATGGCTGTTGCTGCTGCTATTCCTGCACAGGCCAACGCAACGT